>NZ_KV800287.1:436729-512565 GCF_001810205.1 Pseudomonas sp. HMSC076A11
GTGGATGTTCCCGCTGGCCATCGCCTGCGGCAACACCTTCGTCCTCAAGCCCTCCGAACAGGATCCGCTGACACCCAACCGCCTCGCCGAGCTGTTCCTCGAGGCCGGCGCGCCGAAGGGCGTGCTGCAGGTGATTCATGGCGGCCGCGAGCAGGTCGATGCCCTCCTCACCCACCCGGACATCCGGGCGATTTCCTTCGTCGGCTCGGTCGCCGTCGGCCAGCACGTGTACCGCACCGGCACCGCGCACCTGAAGCGGGTGCAGGCCTTCGCCGGGGCGAAGAACCACATGGTGATCCTCCCCGACGCGAACAAGGCCCAGGTTCTCGGCAACCTGGTCGGCGCCAGTTGCGGCGCCGCCGGCCAGCGCTGCATGGCGATCAGCGCGGCGGTGTTCGTCGGCGCGGCGCGCGAGTGGATTCCCGAACTGGCCGAGCGGATGGCCGCCCTGCGCCCCGGCCACTGGCAGGACCCGGACGCCGCCTATGGTCCGCTGATCAGCCCGCAGGCGCGCCAGCGCGTGCTGCGCCTGATCGCCGAAGGCAAGGCGGAAGGCGCCGAGTGCCTGCTCGACGGCTCGCAGTGCCAGGTCGAAGGCTATCCCAACGGCAACTGGCTCGGTCCCACCCTGTTCCGCGCAGTGGCGCCGAAGATGGGCCTGTACCGCGAGGAAATCTTCGGCCCGGTGCTGGCCTGCCTGGAGGTGGAAAGCCTGGAAGAGGCCATCGCCCTGGTCAACGCCAACCCCTATGGCAATGGAACAAGCCTGTTCACCCGCTCCGGCGGCGCCGCTCGGCGCTACCAGCACGCGGTGCAGGTCGGCCAGGTGGGTATCAACGTACCGATCCCGGTACCGCTGCCGTTCTTCTCCTTCACCGGCTGGAAGGGTTCCTTCTACGGCGACCTGCACGCCTACGGCAAGCAGGCGGTGCGCTTCTATACCGAGACCAAGACCGTCACCAGCCGCTGGTTCGACGATGAACCGACGACCGACGAATCGTCGGCCGGCCCGAACATGACCATCCATCTCAAGTGACCCGAGGACCTATGGATTTCGACCTCACCGAAGAACAACGCCTGCTGGTGGAGAGCGCCCGCGCCTTCGCCCGCCACGAACTGGCGCCGAAGGCGGCCGACTGGGACCGCGACCATCACTTCCCGGTGGAAGTCATCCGCGCCGCCGCCGAACAGGGCTACCTCGGCCTGTACATCGCCGAGGAAGACGGCGGCCTGGGCCTGTCGCGGCTGTCCACTTCGCTGATCTTCGAGCAACTGGCCGCCGGCTGCGTGGCCACTACCGCCTACATCAGCATCCACAACATGGCCGCCTGGATGCTCGCCTCGTTCGGCGACGCGGCGCTGAAGGAGGCCTGGCTGCCCGGCCTGATCGGCGGCGAGTCGCTCGCCTCCTATTGCCTGACCGAGCCCGATGCCGGCTCCGACGCCGCGCGCCTGCGCACCCGCGCCCGCCGCGAGGGCGACGAATACGTGCTGGACGGCAGCAAGTGCTTCATTTCCGGCGCCGGCAGCACCCAGGTGCTGATCGTCATGGCGCGCACCGGCGAGGACGGCGCCAGGGGCATCTCCTGCTTCCTGGTACCGGCCGACGCGCCCGGCATCCGCTACGGCCGCAACGAGGACAAGATGGGCTGGCGCGCGCAGCCGACCCGCACCATCACCTTCGAAGGCGTGCGCATCCCCGCCGGCAACCGCATCGGCCCGGAGGGCCAGGGCTTCGTCTATGCCATGAAAGGCCTCGACGGCGGCCGCCTGAACATCGCCAGTTGTTCCCTGGGCGCCGCCCAGGCGGCGCTGGAGCAGTCGATGCGCTACGTCGAGGAGCGCGAGCAGTTCGGCAAGCCGCTGGCGACCTTCCAGGCCTTGCAGTTCAAGCTCGCCGACATGCTCACCGAACTCACCGCCAGCCGCCAGATGGTCCGCCTCGGCGCCCATCGGCTGGACCGCGGCGACGCCGAGGCGACCCTGTACTGCGCAATGGCCAAGCGCTTCGCCACCGACCGCTGCTTCGATGTCTGCAACGAGGCCTTGCAACTGCACGGCGGCTACGGCTATCTCAACGATTATCCGCTGGAGCGCTGGGTACGCGACACCCGCGTGCACCAGATCCTCGAAGGCACCAACGAAATCATGCGGGTGATCGTCGCCCGCCGCCTGCTGGAGCAGGGCGGCATGCTCGATCGCCTGCTGTGAACGCCGCGAACCATCGCATCCGATAGTGCCGGGACGCCCCGGCCCATGATCCAGTGAGGGACTTCATGAACACTGCCGTCGAACCCTACAAGGCTTCCTCCTTCGACCTGACCCACAAGCTCACCGTGGAAAAGCACGGGCACACCGCGCTGATCACCATCAACCACCCGCCGGCCAACACCTGGGACCGCGACTCGCTGATCGGCCTGCGCCAACTGATCGAGCACCTCAACCGCGACGACGATATCTACGCCCTGGTAGTGACCGGCCAGGGGCCGAAGTTCTTCTCCGCCGGCGCCGACCTGAACATGTTCGCCGACGGCGACAAGGCCCGCGCTCGCGAGATGGCCCGCCGCTTCGGCGAAGCCTTCGAGGCGCTGCGCGATTTCCGCGGGGTGTCGATCGCGGCGATCAACGGCTACGCCATGGGCGGCGGCCTGGAGTGCGCCCTCGCCTGCGACATCCGCATCGCCGAGCGCCAGGCGCAGATGGCCCTGCCGGAGGCCGCGGTGGGCCTGCTGCCCTGCGCCGGCGGGACCCAGGCGCTGCCCTGGCTGGTGGGCGAAGGCTGGGCCAAGCGGATGATCCTCTGCAACGAGCGGGTGGATGCGGAAACCGCCCTGCGCATCGGCCTGGTCGAACAGGTGGTGGACAGCGGCGAGGCGCGCGGCGCCGCCCTGCTGCTGGCGGCCAAGGTGGCACGCCAGAGCCCGGTGGCGATCCGCACCATCAAGCCGCTGATCCAGGGTGCCCGCGAACGCGCGCCGAACACCTGGCTGCCGGAGGAGCGCGAGCGCTTCGTCGATCTGTTCGACGCCCAGGACACCCGCGAAGGGGTCAACGCCTTCCTCGAGAAGCGCGATCCCAAGTGGCGCAACTGCTGAGCCTTCCCATCGAACCCGGCGGGCTGCGCCACAGCCCGCCCGAGCCGAGAGCCCCGACATGAACGTGCTTTTCGAAGAACGCCCGAGCCTGCATGGCTTCCGCATCGGCATTGCCACCCTGGATGCGGAAAAGAGTCTGAACGCCCTGTCCCTGCCGATGATCGAGACCCTGGCGGCGAAACTCGACGCCTGGGCCGAGGACGCCGGCATCGCCTGCGTGCTGTTGCGCGGCAACGGCGCCAAGGCCTTTTGCGCCGGCGGCGACGTGCGCAAGCTAGTGGACGCCTGCCGCGAGCAACCCGGCGAGGTACCGGCCCTGGCGCGACGCTTCTTCGCCGATGAATACCGCCTCGACTACCGCATCCATACCTACCCGAAACCCTTCATCTGCTGGGCCCACGGCTATGTGATGGGTGGCGGCATGGGGCTGATGCAGGGTGCCGGGATTCGCATCGTCACCCCGTCCAGCCGCCTGGCGATGCCGGAGATCGGCATCGGCCTGTACCCAGACGTCGGCGCCAGCTGGTTCCTCGCCCGCCTGCCCGGCAGGCTCGGCCTGTTCCTCGGCCTGAGCGCGGCGCAGATGAACGCCCGCGACGCTCTCGACCTCGACCTGGCCGACCGCTTCCTTCTCGACGACCAGCAGGACGCCCTGCTCGCCGGCCTGGTGCAGATGAACTGGAACGAGTCGCCCCAAGTGCAACTTCACAGCCTGCTTCGCGCCCTCGAACACGAGGCCCGCGGCGAACTGCCGGAGGCCCAGTTGCTTCCGCGCCGGCCGCGCCTGGACGCACTGCTCGACCAGCCGGACCTGGCGAGCGCCTGGCAGGCGCTGGTGGCGCTGCGCGACGACGCCGACCCGCTGCTTGCGCGTGGCGCGAAGACCCTGGCCGAGGGCTGCCCGATGACCGCGCATCTGGTCTGGCAGCAGATCGAGCGTGCGCGCTACCTGTCGCTGGCCGAGGTGTTCCGCCTGGAATACGCCATGAGCCTGAACTGCACGCGCCATCCGGACTTCGCCGAGGGGGTACGCGCAAGGCTGATCGATCGCGACAACGCACCGAACTGGCATTGGCCGCAGGTGGAATCGATCCCGCAGGCGGTGATCGAGGCGCACTTCGAGCCGACCTGGGAGGGCGAGCATCCGCTGGCGGGGCTCTGATCCGCCGCGCCGCCCTCTGCCGAAGGAGGGCGCGGGCCCGCCACGTCCATAGCGTCTAAGCTGTTTCACAGCATCCCCAAGAGGCCTCGCGGCCGCCACAGGAGGAGCTCCATGAAACAGATCGCCTTCATCGGCCTCGGCCACATGGGCGCGCCGATGGCCACCAACCTGCTCAAGGCCGGCTACCTGCTGAACGTCTTCGACCTGGTGCAGAGCGCCGTCGACGGCCTGGTCGCCGCCGGCGCCAGCGCCGCCCGCAGCGCCCGCGACGCGGTGCAGGGCGCCGACGTGGTCATCAGCATGCTGCCGGCCAGCCAGCACGTCGAAGGCCTGTACCTCGACGACGATGGCCTGCTCGCGCACATCGCCCCCGGCACCCTGGTGCTGGAATGCTCGACCATCGCCCCGACCTCGGCGCGCAAGGTCCACGCCGCCGCCCGCGAGCGCGGCCTGGCGATGCTCGACGCGCCGGTGTCCGGCGGCACTGCCGGCGCGGCAGCCGGCACCCTGACCTTCATGGTCGGCGGCGACGCCGAAGCCCTGGAGAAGGCCCGGCCGCTGTTCGAGGCCATGGGTCGCAACATCTTCCATGCCGGCCCCGACGGCGCCGGCCAGGTGGCCAAGGTGTGCAACAACCAGCTCCTCGCGGTGCTGATGATCGGTACCGCAGAAGCCATGGCCCTGGGCGTGGCCAACGGCCTCGACGCGAAGGTGCTGGCCGAGATCATGCGCCGCAGCTCCGGTGGCAACTGGGCGCTGGAAGTCTACAACCCCTGGCCGGGGGTTATGGAGAACGCTCCGGCGTCGCGCGACTACAGCGGCGGCTTCATGGCCCAGTTGATGGCCAAGGACCTCGGGCTGGCCCAGGAAGCCGCCCAGGCCAGCGCCAGCAGCACGCCGATGGGCAGCCTGGCGCTGAGCCTGTACCGTCTGCTGCTGAAGCAGGGCTATGCGGAGCGGGACTTTTCCGTGGTGCAGAAATTGTTCGATCCGACCCAAGGCCAATAGACAGGCAGGCGGGTCCGCGCCCAGGCTGGTCGATTCGACGATGCGAGGAGCCCGCCTTGAACGCCCTGCTGCTGCGTTACCGTTTCCGCCTGCTGTTCTTTTCCACCGTGCTGTTCACGGCGATCCTCGGCCTGCCGTCGAGCACCAAGCCACGGGTGCTCGGCAGCCTCCTGCTGCTGGTGCTGGCCGGGATGAACACCTTGCGCAGACGCAGTCCGCTGGTCTACCTGACGGCCTTCTTCGGCCTGTTCAGCCTGGCCCTGTACACCACTGCGGACTTCAGCAGTCCCTACTCCAGCCTGCCGCCCGGCCTGCTGCGCGGGCTGAGCCTGATCCTGCTGTACCTGACCCTGTTCGCCGCGCTGTTCCGCCGCGTCACCCAGGAGCGCCCGGTGACCCACGAGCTGCTCTACGGACTCTGCGCACTCTACCTGCAGATGGCGCTGGCCTTCGCTCTCGCCTACTACATGGTCGAACAGATGCAGCCGGCCAGCTTCATCGCCAGCCATGGCGCACTCGGCCTGGATACCTTCGTCTACTACAGCCTGGTGACCCTGACCACCGTGGGCTACGGCGACATCCAGGCGATCAACCCGCTGGCGCGCCTGCTGGCCGGCAGCGAAGGAGTGATCGGGGTCCTGTTCATCGCCCTCGCCGTGGCCCGCAGCCTGACCCTGATGAGCGACAGCGAGGAGGTCTGATTATTAAGCTGAGCTAACGAGTGCATCCCCCGCGCAGCGGTTTATCCCGGCGAGCGCAGGGCGGATGATGCTGATCGACGCCGCTCTGCGGCATTTCTCGAACGGAAGGTGCAGCATGAAAATCGCCCTGATCGGCGCCACCGGCCACGTCGGCCACTATTTCCTCAACGAAGCCCTGCAACGCGGCCACGCGGTGACCGCCCTGGTCCGCGACCCGAGCAAGCTGGCGGCGCGCGACGGCCTCTGCGTAGTGCAGGCGGACGTCAGCGACCCGGCCCAGGTGGCCAGCGCCGTGGCAGGCCACGAAGTGGTCATCAGCGCTTTCAACGGCGGCTGGGGTAGCGCCGACCTCCGCGCCCGCCACGCCGCCGGCAGCCAGGCCATTCTCGACGGCGTGAAACGCTCCGGCGTGCCGCGCCTGCTGGTTCTCGGCGGCGCCGGGAGCCTGGAGATCGCCCCCGGCCAGCGCCTGGTGGACAGCCCGGAATTCCCCGAGCAGTGGAAGCAGGGCGCCCTCGGCGCCGCCGACGCCCTCGACCAACTGCGCGGCGAGCAACGACTGGACTGGGTGTTCCTCAGCCCGGCGATGCTCCTCGAACCCGGCCAGCGCAGCGGCAAGTTCCGCCTCGGCGGCGACCAGGTTCTGTTCGACGCCAAGGGCGAGAGCCGGATTTCCCTGGAAGACCTGGCGGTAGCCATGCTCGACGAGGCCGAGCAGCCCCGTCATCATCGCCAGCGCTTCACCGTGGCCTACTGAAAAGACCAGGCGCCCCTCTCGGGCGCCTTCGTCGTCAGCCTTCGGACTTCGCCGCCGGCGTGACGATATCGAACCAGAAGTCGAAGTCGCCGAGCATGCCGAACAGTTGCCCCAGCAACAGCGGATTGCCGGAACTCTTCAGCTTGCCCTCGAAGACCAGGCGTACCGCCGATACCTCTTTGAGCAGCAGCCGGTTGAGATCGGCGCGGTCGATGCTCACGGTCTGCCCGGCGTCCTCGCTCTGCACGCCGCGCAGGTTGTTCAGGTGCGAGTTCTTCAGTTCCAGCAGGTAGTTCTCACCGATGTCCGGCAGGCGCAGGTTGATGCTCAGCGCCTTGCCCTCCGCAGCGCCGGCGTCCAGGCGCACGCCGAGATAGTCGAACAGCAGGCCGGTGTCCATCGCCGCCAGGGCATCGGCGCTGCCGGCCTTCATCGTCGGCTGGTCGCGCGGTACGCCGTGGCGCAGTTCGTAGGCGGCGCTGAGGTAGCTGTTGCGCCAGCCGGCGTTCTCCGCCTGGTAGCCGAGCTGCTCCAGGGCGTCGGCCTGCAGCTCGCGCGCGGCCCGGTTATCCGGCTCGGCGAAGACCAGCCTGTTGACCACCTCGACCACCCAGCGGTACTCGCCCCTGGCGTACGACGCCCGCGCTTGCTCCAGCAGGCGCTCGGCGCCGCCCATGTATTTCACGTAGCGGCCCGCCGAGTCCTCCGGGCTGAGCGGGTCGAGGCTCGCCGGGTTGCCGTCGTAGTAGCCCAGGTAGCGGTTCAGCACGGCCCGTGCGTTATGGCTGACCGAGCCGTGGTAGCCGCGGTCGTACCATTCCTGGTCGAGGCTGGGCGGCAGGCGCAGGCGGTTGTGCACCTGGCCGATGGTCACGCCCTGGTTGGCCAGGTGCAGGGTCTGGTCGTGCAGGAAGCCGTACAGGTCACGCTGCTTCTCCAGCACCTCGACGATCTCCGCGTTGCCCCAGCGCGGCCAGTTGTGCACTGCGAACATCACCTCGGCCTGCCTGCCGAAACGATGCAGCGCCTGGTTGATGTACTTGCTCCAGCCCAGCGCATCACGTACCTCGGCGCCGCGCAGGGTGTACAGGTTGTGCAGGGTGCCGACCACGTTTTCGGCCATCAGCAGGGCCTTCTGCCGCGGCAGCCAGATGTTCATCTCCGCCGGCGATTCGGTACCCGGCGTGTTCTGGAAGGTGAACGGCACGCCGTCCAGCACCAGGTCCTCGCCCTCGCCTTCGATCAGGCGGGTCGGCGCCAGCAGGCTCAGCGGTCCGCGCGCCAATCCCTTGCCGATGGCCATGTCGACCTGCCCCTGCGGCCCCTTGGGCAGTTGCGTGCCGTACTGGTAGGTGGCGCGGCGCATCATGGCGTTGCCGGCCAGGACGTTCTCCTTGATCGCCGCCTCCATGAAGCCGGCCGGAGCGATGATCTGCACCGCGCCGCTGGCGACCTGCCGTGGCTCTACCAGACCGCGCACGCCTCCAAAGTGATCGGCGTGGGCGTGGCTGTAGATCACCGTACGGATCGGCCTCTCGCCCAGCTCGCGGCTGACCAGTTCGTAGGCCGCCCTGGCGGTGGCCGGGGTGGTCAGGGTGTCGACCACGATCCAGCCGCTGTCGCCGCGGATGAAGGTGATGTTGGCCAGGTCGAAGCCGCGCACCTGGTAGATACCCTCGGCAACCTCGAACAAGCCGTACTTGAGATTGAGCAGGGCCTGGCGTTGCAGGCTGGGATTGATGCTGTCGCGAGGCTTGCCGTCGAGGAGGAAGTCGTAGCCACCGAGCTGCCAGGCGACGCTGCCGTCGGGGTTGCGGATGAGTAACCGCTCCGGGCGCCGGATCAGGCCGCGGTCGGCGCGCTCGAAGTCGGCGCGGTCGGCGAAGGGCAATTCCGCTTCGACCCGCCGCTGGGCCTCGACGGTGAAGGCACTGGGCGGTTTGGGCGCGGTGGTTTCGGCGGCGCCGGCGAGCAGCGGGGCGAGCGCCAGGAGTGCAAGCAGACGGCTCATCGGATACTCCGTTTTATTGTTGTGGGCTTCGGCTGGCACTATGCCGAGCGGCACGGCAATAATTCCAATGCATTCCAGATCCACATTCGATGCGGAGTCCGCATGAGCGATCTACGCCAGTTCCGCCACTTCGTCGCCCTCGCCGAGCACGGCCACTATGCCCGCGCCGCCGAAGCGGTGAATCTCAGCCAGCCGGCGCTGTCACGCAGCATCCAGGCGCTGGAGGGACAGTTGGGTTGCACCCTGGTGGAGCGCGGCAGCCGCGGCGTGGCCCTCACGGCCCACGGCCGGCTGGTGCTGGAACACGCTCGGCGCCTGCTGGCCGGGCATCGCGCACTGCACAACGCGGTGAGCCAGTTGGCCAATCTCGACAGCGGCGAGCTACGCCTGGGCGGCGGTCCCTTCCCCGCCGCACGGCTGTTGCCCGAGGCACTGGCCGGTTTCTCCAGCGCCCACCCACGCGTGCGCGTCGTACTGCTCATCGAAGACTGGCAGACCCTACGCCAGCGCCTGCTGGATGACGCCGTCGAACTCTTCGTCGCCGATATCCGCGAGCTGCAAGGCGATCCGCAGTTGCGCATCCACCCGCTACGCGAGTATCCCGGCGTACTCTTCTGCCGCCCCGGCCATCCGTTGCTGCGTCTGGTGAGGCCGAGCGCCGAGCAACTGGCCGACTACCCGCTGGCCGGCCCGCGCCTGCCCGAGGCAGTCCGCGGCGACCTGGCGCGCCTGCTGCAACGCGAAGAACCGCTCGGCATACAGTGCGACGACGTGCTGATGCTCAAGGGCCTGGTCGGCTCCAGCGAGCTGATCAGCCTGGCGCCCTGGGACGTGGTTGCCGCCGACGTCGAGGCCGGCCGCCTGGCGCTGCTGCCCTGGCCCGCCGGCGCCGAGCCCGCCCGCGCCAAGGGCTCCGCCTACGGTCTGGTCAGCCGCGCCGGCCGCAGCCTGTCGCCGGCCGCGGCAGTGTTCGTCGAGCGGGTGCTGGAACAGGACCGGCGCTTCGCCGCCACCTGAGGATCAGCGCCAGCGAGCGTCGTCGCGGCGCTCCTGCCAGGAACGGTTCCAGTCGCGCCCGCGGTTGTCACGGTCGCGGTCGTGATAGCGCTCGTAGCGGTAGTCGGGACGATGCCGGTGGTCGTTGCGGTCGTAGACCACGCAGGCCGACAGCGGCAGGACGAGGATCAGCAGGGAAAGCAAACGACGCATGGCGCCTCCTGTGCGGTTCCGGCCTCTCCTGCGGATGCGGGAGGATTGCCTGTTCCGGAACCTGCACATCGGACTGCGCGGCGCGCGGGCGGTGCCCGCGGCGAGAGTAAAGCCTGGGTAAATCAGCCGAGGCTACGCAGGTGCAGGACGCCGAACAGCAGCACCTGGAGGCGCTCCAGCCAAGGTGCCGGGCGCGCCTTGAGACGCCCGTTGAGCAGCAGGATCTCGGCGGCATGGACCAGCACCAGCACGCCGGACAACAGCAGGATCGGTCGATGCAACTCGCCCAGCGGGTAGGCCAGGTTGACCAGCGCGACGAGCCAGAACATCGCCAGGGCGCCCTTGGCGAACGACAGAAAATGACTCATGGGAACCTCCTCGTTTCGGTATCGGCAGAGTGTGCCGAGCAAATGCGCCAAGAGGGTCCGCACTTTCGACTGGAAAGCACGACGGCGCCCGCAGGCGCCGCCTTTCCTTGCGCACCTCAGTTGCGCCAGCGAGGTGTCCCGCCCTGCTGGCCCTGGTGTCCCGGACGATCCTGCCGACCGTGTTGTTGCCAGCGTTGCGGAGAATGCCCGCGCCATTGCGGCTGGCCGCCGCGCTGCCAGTTGCCCGGATGCCGCTCGCCACGATGGGCCGGGCGCGATTCGTGGTAGCGCTGCTGGTAGCGATATTGCTCGCGCCGGTAGTCGCGGTGGCCATCGTAGCGGCGTGGCGCCGGGTAGTAGCGTTGGTCGTAGTAGCGCGTCGAGTAGTAGCGCCGTTCGCTGCGCCAGCCATCGTCATACACGCGATAGCGCGGCACTTCGTAGGCGTAGCCGTAGGGCTGGCCGCGATAGTGGCGCCAATCGCCGTCATCGTAGTCGTAGTCATACACCGCGCAGCCACCCAGGCTGGCGAGAAGCAGAAGAAGCGGGACTCTCAGGAATGTGCGCCACATGGCAGCCTCCTGCGGCCCCGCTGCCGACCGGCCGGACGACCGGCGACGCCGCGAGGCGCGCATACGACGTGAAGACTCGGGAAATGGAAGTGGGCTCAGCACCAGCCTTTCTTGGCGTGGCCCGGAGGACAATGGGGCGGGCCGCCGCGATCGTAGCCGTAGTAGCCATCGTCGAACGGATCCAGTTCGACGTAGGCGCCCGGCACCCGAACGCTGCAACCGCTCATCAGGAAGGCCGCCAGTAGCAGCCCGAACAATCGCATGACCATCAGCATTCTCCTTCATCGCAGAACGCAGCCGAACCACGCCTGGACAAGATCCCGATGGAGCGGGAAGCCGGTTGCGGCGGTTGCAACCCGGCTGCAATAGAGACCGAAGGAAAAAACGGAAATTCCCTGAATCCGACCAACGACACGGGCCTCCAGAACGTGACCGCAGCCGGCGTTTCTCGGTAGAGTGCGCGGACCAAGGACTGCCGGCCCCGCCGGAACCGCTCAAGGAGCATGCATGCAACCCATCGACCGCGCCCAGGCACAGCAGCGCGCCAACGACATCCTGGTGTTCCAGCGCGAGCTGCAACGCCTCGACCAGGAGCAGGCGTTCCGCCTCGAACCGGCCCAGGCCCGGCAACTCGCCGACTATCACCTGGCCCTGCTGGACAGCTACCGCGACCGTTTCGACATCGACCACGACCTGCGCAGCCAGCAACTTTCGCTGGGCATGCGGGTAGCCTCGTTCTTCGGCGCCCTGGCCTTCGCCGCCAGCGTGTTCCTGCTGTTCTATCGCTTCTGGGGCCTGTTCCCCACCGTCGCCCAGGTGGCGATCCTGATCGGCAGCGCCTTCGCCGCGTTCTTCGCCACGCTCTGGGTCCAGGCCAAGGACGCCTCGGGCTACTTCAGCAAGCTGGCGGCGATGGTCGCGTTCGCCTGCTTCGTCCTCGACCTGACCATGCTCGGGCAGATATTCAACGTCACCCCCAGCGACCTGGCGCTGGTGCCCTGGGCGCTCTACGCCCTGCTCCTGGCCTACCTGTGCAACGCCCGCCTGCTGCTGGCGGCGGCGATCCTCTGCGTGATGGGTTTCATCGCCGCGCGCGTCGGCACCTGGGGCGGCGGCTACTGGCTGAGCGTAGGCGAGCGACCGGAGAACTTCTTCCCCGCCGCCGCGCTGATCTTCGCCGTGCCGCTGTGCTTCGAGCAGCGCAACTTCAGCGGCTTCGCCGTGATCTACCGGGTGTTCGCCCTGCTCGGCCTGTTCCTGCCGATGCTGGTGCTGGCCAACTGGGGCTCAGGCAGCTACCTGGCGTTACCGTCGGCGCTCATCGAGGGGCTCTACCAGGTCGCCGGCTTCGTCGCCGCCGCCCTTGTGATCTGGCTCGGCGCGCGACGCAACTGGGCGGACGTGAGCAATACCGGGATCACCTTCTTCGTCATCTTCCTCTACACCAAGTTCTTCGACTGGTGGTGGGAAGCGATGCCGAAGTACCTGTTCTTCCTGGTGCTCGGCCTCAGCGCCCTGCTGATCCTGCTGGTCCTGCGCCGCCTGCGCACGCCCCTGGGCATCGCCGCGAGGACTGACGCATGAATCGCAACCGTCGCAACGCCCTGATCGCCGGCAGCCTCCTGCTGCTGGCGGCGAACCTGGCCGCCCTCGGTGGCGTCGCCTGGAACCGGTCCGGCGAGGCCGAAAGCAAGCTGGTGCTCAGCCAGCGCGAGCTCCAGCGCAACTGGTCCTACGGTTTCTGGAGCGAAGAGAACAGTGGCGTCGAACTGCGCCTGGAGCTTCGCTCGCCGAGCAGCGAGCCGCCCAGTGACCTCGCTCCCCCGCTGCCGCCCGAGCAGATGCGCGCCCTCGGTTTCAGCATCCCGGACGCGCTCGACGAAGAGAGCGTACGGCGCTACCGCCGCCAACAGGAAAAACAGGTGCTGCTGGTCCTGGAGCTCGACGGCCCGGCCTATCGCCGCGAAGTACGCCTGGCCGAGGAGCGCCTGGCCGAGGCCAGCGCCCGTAGCAAGGCCCTGCCCAAGGACGAAATGCTGTCCAGCCAGATGGAAGCCGCTCGCCACCAACTGAAGCATGAGCAGGGAGAGGCCAGCCGACTGTTCATCGTCGACGCCGGCCTCGACCTGGCCGCCCTGCGCCAGCGCTACCCCGAGCGCCAGCGCTACGCCATCGTCAAGGGCCGGGTGCGTCCCTGGTCCGCGGTCGACGGAGGCAGGACGCTGGTCGGCGGCTACATCAGCCGTACCGACCTCGCCGCGATCAACGTGCCACGACAATGGCACGCGGTATTCGCCAAGGTCGACGAACAAAACTACCGGCTAGCGCCGCTGGAACTGCACCTCAGCTTCGGCCAGCGCCTGGAGCCCTGGATCACCAACGCCATTCGCCGCTGAAACGCCCCGCCTGGCGCACGATGCTTGCATCCGCGCGCCGGGCCCTGCACCCTGGGCACCCGCCAGCCATCCACCGCGCCATGAACAGCGAAATCGATCCAGGCCGCTGCCCGCTGTGCCAGCAATCCAACCGCTGCACCCTGGCCTATCCCGCTAGCGCCACCCAGGCTTGCTGGTGCTTCACCACGGAGATCGATGCGGCCGTGCTGGAGCGGATTCCCGCCGAGCTGCGCCGCCGCGCCTGCCTCTGCCCACGCTGCGCGCAACTGCTGCCGCCCGACGCCGACGACTGATGCGCCTGGACCGCTTCCTCGCCAACCTGCCCGAACTCAGCCGCCGCGACGCGCAGATGCTGATCGCCGGTGGACGCTTGCGCGTGGACGGCCAGGTGGTGCGCGACGGCACCCACGAGGTGCGGGTGTTCAGCCGGGTGGAACTGGACGAGCGGCTGCTCCAGGCTGGCAAGCCGGCGCGCTACTACATGCTGCACAAACCGATGGGCTGCGTCAGCGCCACCCGCGACCCGCAACACCCGACCGTCCTCGACCTGTTCCCGGAAGACCTGCGCGACGACCTGCACATTGGCGGTCGTCTCGACTACAACACCACCGGCCTGATGCTGCTGACCAACGATGGCCAGTGGTCGCGCCGCCTGACCCTGCCGGGCAGCCGGCGCGACAAGGTCTACTACGTGGAAACCGAGGCGCCCATCGACCAACGCTACGTGGATGCCTTCGCCGCCGGCCTCCACTTCCGCTTCGAAGACCTGGTCACCCTCCCCGCGCAGCTCGAACCGATCGGCCCACGCTGCGCCCGCCTGACCCTGCACGAAGGCCGCTATCACCAGGTCAAGCGCATGTTCGGCCACTTCGACAACAAGGTGCTGCGCCTGCACCGCGAGCGCATGGGCGATATTTGTCTCGACCCGCAGTTGCCGCCGGGTGCCTGGCGCCCCCTGAATGCTGAAGAAATCTGTTCGGTGTGAAACCCCGCCGCCCGCCGCCTGTCCACCGAAAGAGGCCGGACCGCAGGGGTTTGGCCGGCCGTCGCGAGCGACGCTAAGCTGAATGGCATCTGTCGGAGCGACAGCCTTTCCCGCATGGAGCAAGAGAAAGCGCCAATGAAAAGATCCCTTGCCGTACTGCTGCTGGCCTTCGCCGTCGGCAGCCTCCACGCGGCGCCCGCCAGCCCAGCGAACGCGCCTTTGCCGCCGGCCGACATCAAGGCGCGGCTGAAGAGCATGAAGCCCGGCGAGTACCTCTGGTACCCGGAGGTTTCCCCGCAGGGACCAGTGACCATCGTGGTCAGCCTTACCGAACAGAAGGCCTACATCTACCGCAACGGTATCGCCATCGGGGTCAGCACCCTCAGCTCCGGCAAGAAGGGCCGGGAGACCCCGACCGGAGTGTTCTCGATCCTGCAAAAGAGCGTCGACCACAAGTCCGACCTCTACAACAGCGCGCCCATGCCCTACATGCAGCGCCTGACCTGGGACGGCATCGCCCTGCACGCCGGCAACCTGCCCGGCTATCCCGCCTCCCACGGCTGCATCCGCCTGCCCATGGCGTTCGCCAAGAAACTCTACGGCATCACCGGATTCAGCTCCACCACGGTAATCATTTCCAACGCCAGCAGCGCGCCGAAGGAAGTCGACCACCCCGGCCTGCTGGCACCGACGGTAGCGGACGGGCGACCGGTGACGCTGCCGGTGGAGCCCGGAGAAATCGCCTGGAACGACCCCGGCGCGGAACGCGGTCCGTTGTCGGTGCTGATCAGCCGCGCCGACCAGCGCGCCTATGTCTATCGCGGCGGCCAGCGCATCGGCACCGCACCGGTGCAGTTGCCGGCACGCCCGCAGACCGGCATGGCGGTGTTCTCGCTGCTGGAAAAGCCGACCCCGGAAGAAATCAGCGAGACCTCGCCGAACCTGCGCTGGTCGGTGGTCCAGGTGAGCAACCCGGGACAGGGCCTGACACCCTCCGAGCAACTGGGCAAGATCCGCATGGACCCGACCTTCGTCCGCGAAATGCTCGGTGCCATGGACGTCGGCAGCACCCTGGTGATCACCGACTGGGCCTCGACCCGGGACACCCACAGCGACTCCGATTTCACGGTGATCGCCACGGAAACACCGAACAATCCGACGAAATCGCTTAAAAAGTAGTCGGCAAGTTGTTCAAAAATCGAGCACAATGCCTCTCATCCGGTAAAAACCACACTGAACCGATGGGAATACTGCTCGTATGCCAACCTTCCTCCGTGCCGCCCTGCGCAGGCTGAGCCTGGCGGGCGCCACCCTTTGCGCACTGGCCAGCGGGCCGGTATTCGCCATGCCACTTCCCTCCGCCAAGGACCTGCAGAAACTCGCTCCCCAGGCCAGCCTGCCGACCCTCGAACTGGCCCTTACCGCCTATGCCTGCGCGAGTGCCAGCCAGGGCGGCGACAACGGCCTGCTGACGGTGATCGACTACTCGCGGCCGTCGCGCGACAAGCGTCTCTGGGTATTCGACCTGAAGGCCCGCAAGCTGCTCTTCGAAGAGTGGGTGACCCACGGCAAGAACAGCGGCGATGACCTTGCCACCTCCTTCTCCAACCGGCCGAACAGCTACCAGTCGTCGATCGGGCTGTTCCAGACCGGCCAGCTCTATACCGGCAAGCATGGTCAGTCGCTGCGCCTGGTTGGCCTGGAGCCGGGCTTCAACGACAAGAGCGAAGAACGCGCCATCGTCATGCATTCCGCTGCCTACGCCGATCCCAGGGTGGTTCCCGGACTCGGTCGCCTGGGCCGCAGCCAGGGCTGCCCTGCGGTACGCCCGGCCGTGGCCGCCCGGCTGATCAACACCCTCAAGCGCGGCAGCTACGTGTTCGCCTACTACCCGCAGCCGAAGTGGCTGGAAACCTCGCGCTTCCTCGCCCCGCAGAGCTGCGCCGTGGCACGTGCGGCGCGTACGCCGGAAGTCATCGCCAGCCTGCTCAAATGAACCGCCGGGGCGGCGGCCGCGCCGTCCCTTTCCTTCCCGGCATCCCGAAATCGCAGCATCGGTACTTGCCTCGCGGCATTTCGTCGGATTCCAGCCCCCCTTCCCCCATCCAAAAGCGAAACAGGGCTTGCAGCCCGGCACGCCGGCTGCTTAACTGACGCTCACGTTGTGACTGACCAGTCACAAACGACTTCCAAGAAAGCCCGCGTGACTGCCCGCGCTTCGGCGCCGGCCTTTCCTGCCCGGCCAATAGCCGCTTCGCCAAAATCCGAGAGGATTTCGGACGCTCTCTATTTGCCTGTAAGTCGTTGAAAATCAAAAGTTTATTAAATCCATCCGAATGACATTCAACTGTCATTGGGAGGCGCTTTCATCTGCCCATGAGCATTTTGTATTCGCCGCGACAAGCAGGTCGCCGCGTTCCCATCGAACGATTCCAGGAGGAAGCGACATGAGGCCGGAAACAGCCATCATCGAGATCCACGGGCAATACAGGATTCACACCGAGTTCTACGGCAACCCCGCGGCGCAGCAGACCATCATCCTGGTCAACGGCTCGCTGTCGACCACAGCGTCCTTCGCCCAGACCGTGAAGTACCTGCAGCCGCATTACAACGTGGTGCTCTACGACCAGCCGTATGCCGGCCAGTCCAAACCCCATAACGAAAACCACACGCCGATCAGCAAGGAATGCGAGGCCAGGATCCTGCTGGAACTGATCGAACGCTTCCGTGCCGAGGTAGTGATGTCGTTCTCGTGGGGCGGCGTCGCCACCCTACTGGCCCTGGCGCAACGTCCCGGACGGATCCGCAGGGCGGTGGTCAACTCATTCTCGCCTCAGCTCAACCCGGCCATGCTCGACTACCTGCATCGCGGCCTCGACTACCTCGCCGCCTGCGATCGCACCCAGATCGGCAACCTGGTCAACGAAACCATCGGCCGCTACCTGCCGCAGTTGTTCAAGCGCTACAACTTCCGCCACGTCAGCAGCCTGGACGAGCACGAATACCACCAGATGCACTTCCATATCCGCGAAGTGCTGCGCCTGAACGCCGATAGTTATACCGAGAGCTTCGCCGGCATCGAGATCCCGGTGCTGTTCATGAACGGCGAGCTGGACATCTACACCACGCCCCACGAAGCCCGCCAGTTCGGCCAACTGATCCGCGGCGCGGAATTCCACACCATCCGCAATGCCGGCCACTTCATCGACGTCGAGCACAAGGCCGCCTGGCAGCAGACCCAGGACGCCCTGCTGGCCTTCCTCCGCCCGCAGCGCACGCAGCCGCTCAACCCGATCTACCGCCCCCAGCCCAACGGCGCCAGCGTCCCCCTCGCCGCCCTCGCCAGCTAACCGCCACCGCCACGGGGAGCCCCGCTCCCCTGGCGGAAAAACCCAGCGAAATCAACAAAAACCCCGCCCCGGGCTTCACCTGCCGCCGCGCATCTGGTAAAAAGGCGCCCTGGCCGCAAAAGCCATCCGAGCGGGCGTCGTATAATGGCATTACCTGAGCTTCCCAAGCTCATGACGAGGGTTCGATTCCCTTCGCCCGCTCCAGATCCCAATGCAAAAGCCCCTGACACCAACCAGTGCCAGGGGCTTTCTGTTTTCAGGCTTTACCGCGTAAAGCCCGGGAAAGATCGGAAGCGCCCCCATGGATTTCGGCGGAGACGCAGCCGGAAGGTTCCTCTCCTTTACATCATCAGCGAGTAGGCCCGCTCCAACTGGTCCAGATCGATATCCAGGGGCAGCGGCAGGGGCGCTTCGCCGATGCGCTGCTCGCTGGCGAACTTTCCCTCGGCCAACACACGTGCCGGGTCGTTGAGGGCGAGGAAGTCGCCCCCGTCGTATTCCCAGAAATTCAGCGGGGAGCGGCCGGAATAGGTTTCGTTCCAGCAGGCGACGTACGAACGTTCGCCCAGGACTTTCGGACGGCAGGAAACGTAGGGTTCCAGATAGACCTCATGGGTGAGGTACAGGAAGGTGAGGTCATCCACGCGATAGACCGGCGCTTCGCTGACCTCCTGAGGCTCCTCGTCCAGTTGCGCTTCGGGGTTCGCTCCCGGATCGACCGCTGCGACAGCGGAAAACCCATCCGCCCCCCCTGGCTCTCCCATGGCCATGCCTCCACAGATGAAAAGGGAAGCAACCACGACCAATAACTTCAACACGACGCGTCCTCGCCTGAAAATCGCGGAGATTACGCCGCCAACTTTTCAGGTATGCGATCAGGGTGGCCCGCAACCTTCCGCCCCGCCGCCCGATATCGGGCAATTCCTACACGACGGAAGACGCATCCACCTGGGCCCGCACCCGGCTCGTCTTCTCTCTCAGCGCTCTTTCACGGTGTTCCGCAGCAAATTAGTAATTATCTGTAGGAATAACTCCTCAACAGCCTCGTATCACTTCCGCTCGAGCCGAATCTCGACCAGCTTGCCATCGATGAAGCGCAAGTGTCGGTAGACGCCTCCACTGGGGCCATACACCCAGAATTCGGTGCGTGCGGCATTCAACTTGGGCACGCCGTTGTTGCGCAGGGCAGGCTCGTTGACGATCCTGCTCAGCGGTTGCCCGCACCTTTCCAGGACTTGCTCGACGCTGTCGCCCTCGTCCACCAGGTGCGTGCCGCATCTCATCGAGGCGACGGCAGGAATTGCCAACGAAGACATGAACAGCGTCAGCGCCGTGCGAAACATGGATACCTCCCGCTTCCCCCGATAATGAAAGCGCGGACCGCCGCGGGGCGAGGCGAACTCCCTCACAAAGCCGCAAGCGTCGCACAGCGGCATGGCGACGCAGGCAGTTCCTTGCCGTCGCTTCGCCAGCTTCGTTAGACTGCCGCATCGCAGCACGCTTTCGTGGCTGCGCCCTCCCCGATCCGAGGCTTGCATGTTGGAGATAGTAGTCATCCGATAACCGCCACTTCGTCATCCCGCACGAGGTGTCGCCGGTTATCTGCCTTCGCCATGGCTCGCACGCGCCTTTTCGCGCCGTGCGGCCGCGTTGTCACACCGATGATTACAGGTTCTACCGACATGAACGTTTCCAAGCCGGAACAACGGACGCTTCACGCCTTGGCCCAGGGCGGCCATATCGCCTTCCTTCGCGACGCTTCGGGCAAGATCACCCGCGTCGAGTGCTACAACCGCGACGGCCACCTGCTGCTCGACTGCACCCTGGCGGTGTTCTCCAGGCTGAAGAACAAGGGCCTGGTCCACTCCCGCCAGGGCAGGCCCTACCGGATATCCATGGCCGGGCTGAAAGCCGTGCGCCCGCAGGCGGACAATCGCTGACCCCCTTCCTTTTCCATTGCCCCCGCCGGGACAAGGCGGGGGTTCCGAGGAGTGCTTGCATGAATATTTCCATCCGTGCGGAAACGCCCGGCGACATCGACGCCATCGCCCGCCTGACCGAAGCCGCGTTCCGCAACGAAACGCACAGCAGCCATACCGAGCAGTACATCGTCGACGCCCTGCGCCGTGCCGGCGCGCTGACGTTTTCGCTGGTGGCCGAAGCGAACGGCCAGGTGATCGGCCATATCGCGGCCTCACCAGTGACCATCGATGGCGAAGCGGGCGACTGGTACGGCCTCGCGCCGCTATCGGTGGCGCCCGGGCGGCAGCGCCAGGGTCTCGGTTCGCAGTTGGTCCGGCGCCTGCTCACCGAGTTGCGACTGCTGCCCGCGGGTGGCTGCGTGGTACTGGGCGAACCGACCTACTACTCGCGCTTCGGCTTTCGGGTGGAAAGCGGCCTGGCGTTGCCCGGCGTTCCCGCCGAATACTTCCAGGCGCAGTCCTTCAGCGGGCGCATGGCGCAAGGAATAGTGGCCTTCCACGCCGCATTCGACGCCAGCGGCTGAGCCGGAACGACAGCAGCCGCTATGTCGCCCCCTGGTCGCGGACTCAATCGAACTGGGTGCCCTTCTGGATCAGTTCCACCTTGTAGCCGTCCGGGTCTTCGAGGAAGGCGATCACGCTGCGTCCGTGCTGCATCGGCCCGGCCTCGCGGGTGACCCGATAGCCCAGCGCCCTGGCCCGGGCGCAGGTGACGGCGGCATCCTCGACCTCGATGGCCAGGTGGCCGTAGCCGTCGCCCTGGGTGTAGCTGTCCCGGTCCCAGTTGTGGGTCAACTCCAGGGCAGCGGCCGCGCGCTCGTCCTGGTAGCCGACGAAGGCCAGGGTGAAGCGGCCTTCGGGATAGTCCCGGCGCCGTAGCAGACGCATGTCCAGGGCGCGGGTGTAGAACTCCAGCGCGGCCTCGAGATCGGCCACGCGGAGCATGCTGTGCAGGATTCGCATGGAAATTCTCCGTGGAGTCCGGCGGCGAGCCGCCGGAGCGGGGATCAACCTTCGACGCGGTAGCCCTTGAACAGGAAAAGCGGACCGAAGGCGTAGCTGTCGATCAGTTCATAGAAGCGCGCGATGGTTTCGTTGCGGCAATGCTGGAGGAACGCCGCCTCGTCTTCGTACACCTCGTCGAGGTAGAAGCGGTTGCGGTTGTTCTCGTCGCGGATCACCTCGAAGCGCAGGGTGCCCGGCTCGTTCTGCAACGAGCCATTGGCATCGAACAGGCCTGCCGCGGCGAACGCTTCGCGCTTGTCGGAGGGAACGTCGAACTGAACCAGTACGTGGTAGGTCATGGAATCTTTCCTCGTGAAATGGGGTTGGAAGCGATCGCGAGGTCCATGCTAGGGTGGCCTTTCACTCATTAAAAGTAATCAATAATCAGCAAATCGCTCACTTAAAGAGAATGATGTGAAACTCTCTCAACTCGGATTCTTCTGCGCGGTGGTCGAACGCGGCACCATCGCAGCCGCGGCCGAACAGTTGCATTGCGTGCCGTCGAACATCACTACCCGCTTGCGCGAACTCGAAGGACAACTCGGCGTAGCCCTGTTCAATCGCGAAAGGAACCGCCTGCTGGTCACCCCCGAGGGCCGCCTGTTGTACCGCCACGCCCGGCGCCTGCTGGCGCTGGCCGACGAGACCGCCGCGCTGTTCGCCGGCGACCAGGCGCACGGCGCGCTACGGGTCGGCGCGCTGGACGTGGCCCTGGCCAATCACCTGCCCCAGCGCCTGGCCCGCTACCGCCGCGAGTCGCCGGGCGTTGAACTGCACATCCGCCCGGAGCATTCGCTGCTGCTCGAGCGTCTGCTGATGGAAGGAGAGCTGGACCTGATCGTCACCGACGGCCCCATCGAACACCCGTTGCTGGCCAGCCGCCTGGCCTTCCGCGAGCGCCTGTTGCGGGTCACTCCCGCCGACCTGCCGGCGCCCACTCCCGAGGACCTCGCCGGCCTCGAACTCTATGTGTTCGGCCACACTTGCCACTACCGCCGCCAGGTCGACCGCTGGCTGGCGGAGAGCGGTATCCAGCCGCGTGCGACCCTGGAAATCGAGTCCTACCCGAGCCTCTTCGCCTGCATCGAGGCCGGTCTCGGCTTCGCCTGCGTGCCGGAGAGCTTCGTTGCACGCATGCCCTCCACGCGACGGGGTTTCCATGCCGAACCGGTAGCCGGCCTGGACTCCAGCGATATCCATTTCGTCTGGCGCAAACAGCAAGCCTCACCGCTGATCCAGGACTTCATCGACAGCATCGGCGCCGACTGACGCCAACGAACGATGCCGCAACACAAACGCACTCGGAAAAATCGGTAACAGCGGAACCACTGCACAGACCAGAGAAAAAGCCGCCACCAACCAGGCCTGGCGGCGACACCGGAAGTACCCTCGGCGGCCGATTGCCGAGCCGATCCCCTACCTGCCCCCTGGGTTTTCCGACGAAAGACCTTGATTCGTGGGAGGTAGGGTCGTCTCCGCTAGATACCCCTCAACCCTGCGTGCGGGCTCCATGCCCGGGCGCCTTGGCGAGATTTGCCCATAGAGCCATCACTTATGACTGCGACAGACAGAACGCCCCCGCCATTGAAATGGCTCTGCCTCGGCAACCGTGATGCGAACGACGGATTCGAGCTCTTCGCCCATGGCATCTATGCGAGGAACGGCGCGTTGGTCGGCAGCAAGCTCTCCCTGCGCGAACGGCGCCAGCGCGTCGACCTGTCGGCCTTCCTTTCCGGCGCACCGCCGCTGCTTGCCGAGGCGGCGGTCAAGCACCTGCTGGCGCGCCTCCTGTGCGTGCACCGGCACAACACCGACCTCGAACTGCTCGGCAAGAACTTCATTCCCCTGCATGCCAGCAGCCTGGGCAACGCCGGGGTCTGCGAGCGGATCCTGGCCTCGGCCAGGCAATTGCAGCAGCACCAGGTCGAACTCTGCCTGCTGCTGGCCATCGACGAGCAGGAACCCGCCTCGGCGGAGTACCTGGCGTCCCTCGCCCGGCTACGCGACAGCGGCGTGCGCATCGCGCTGCACCCGCAACGCATCGATACCGACGCTCGCCAGTGCTTCGCCGAGGTCGACGCCGGCCTCTGCGATTACCTGGGCCTGGACGCGCGCCTGCTTGCCCCCGGCCCGCTGACGCGTAACCTGCGCCAGCGCAAGAGCATCGAGTACCTGAACCGGCTGCTGGTAGCACAGGACATCCAGATGCTTTGCCTCAACGTCGACAATGAGGAACTGCACCAACAAGCCAACGCACTCCCCTTCGCCTTACGTCACGGCAGGCACTATTCGGAGCCTTTCCAGGCCTGGCCGTTCAGCAGTCCGGCCTGCTGAACGCCGATGCGGCTGCCAGCCGTCACGCCAGGCTGGCCCGCTATCCCGCCAGGCGCTACCCTTGGCGGTTTCGACGGACAGGGACGACGGTCATGGGCAACTATTTCGAGAGCCCCTTCAGGGGCAAGCTGCTCTCGGAACAGGTCAGCAACCCGAACATACGGGTGGGGCGCTACAGCTACTACTCCGGCTACTATCACGGGCATTCCTTCGACGACTGCGCCCGCTACCTGATGCCGGACCGCGACGACGTGGACAAGCTGGTCATCGGCAGTTTCTGCTCGATCGGCAGTGGCGCCGCCTTCATCATGGCCGGCAACCAGGGACACCGCGCCGAATGGGCGTCGACCTTCCCCTTCCACTTCATGCACGAAGAGCCTGTCTTCGCCGGCGCCGTGAACGGCTATCAGCCAGCCGGCGACACGCTGATCGGCCATGACGTCTGGATCGGTACCGAGGCGATGTTCATGCCAGGCGTACGGGTCGGCCACGGAGCCATCATCGGCAGCCGCGCGCTGGTGACCGGCGATGTCGAGCCCTATGCCATCGTCGGCGGTAACCCGGCCCGGACCATTCGTAAGCGCTTTTCCGATGGCGATATCCAGAACCTGCTGGAAATGGCCTGGTGGGACTGGCCACTGGCCGATATCGAGGCAGCCATGCCACTGCTGTGTACTGGGGATATCCCCGCCTTGTACCGGCACTGGAAACAGCGCCAGGCCTCGGCCTGACGGTTGGACGAAGGAGGTCGAGGATTTTTCTCGGGCCCGATGGCCTACCCTCTATGCTTCCAACGGTGTACTGTCGCGATGCCTGGCCATCCAGGCATGCGTGCCAGAGCCACTCCAGCGACCGTACCGGCGGAACGAAACGCTGTGTTTCCGCCAGCCCGTGCCGAGCAACGATCGCCGGAACGATCGCAGGACTTCATGACCGGCGGCCTCCTGGAACGGCTACCGGGCAAGACGAGTGACAAGAACGACACATGATTGAAGAAGCCACTTCCAGCAAGCACTCAGGCACGACGGACGCCCCGCTGGTATCCGTCGTAGCACCCTGCTTCAACGCGGAAAAGTACCTGGAAGAAGCCCTGCGCAGCATCTACGAGCAGGACTACCCGAATTTCGAAGTGATCATCGTCGACGACGGTTCCACCGATAACAGCTACGCCATGCTGGAGCAGTTGCAGAAAGTCCACGGTTTCCAGCTCTACCGCCAGCAGAACCAGGGCGTCAGCGCAGCGCTGAACTTCGGTCTGCAACACGCCCGCGGCGACTACGTAGCCACGCCGGACCTGGACGACATCATGCTGCCGCACTCGTTGAGCGTGCGCGCCGCGTACCTCGACCAGCACCCGGAAGTCGGCTGCGTCGGCGCCCTGGTGATCTACATCGACAGCGAAGGCCAGGAAACCAAGCGGCAGAACGGCAATCGCATCCGCCAGCTGGACTTCGACTACCTGCTCGGCAACGCCTACGTCTGCGGCGCCCCGGTGTCCCTGTACCGCATGGAGGCCCTGCGCGCAGCCGGCTTCTACGATCCCGAGATCAAGGTGCAGGACTTCCAGATGACCCTGCGCATCGCCAGCCAGGGCTACCAGATCCACAAGCTGCCGGTGCTGGTCACCCGCTACCGGCGCCACCCCGACAACCTGTCGCGGCGCTACAAGGTGCTGCTCGATGCCGACCTGCGCACCATCGCCCCCTACCAGTCGCATCCCGCCTACGAGCGCGGCCGCACGGAGCTGGTCAACAAGGCCCTGAAATACGCCGTGGTCGCGGACAAGCGGCATGCCTGGCAACTGCTCCGCTCGCTGCCGCTGCGGCAGTGGAACCGCACCACCTTCCGCCGGTTGAAGCGCTTCCTTCTCCATCACGAGAGCTGAGTCCGTCACCGCGAAGATTCGCCGGTCATGGGCTATACCTCCCCGATACACCTTGGTTTCGAATCGCCGCCCAACAACGGGTAGGCCGGCCGCTTGACGCCCGCGGCCGTTCTTCGAGGGAGCTTGAATGACCGCGCTGCACGACCTCCCGGGAACCCGCCTGCTGGCACTGTTCGCCCGCCGGGAACTCTCGCCTGGCGAGTACTACGAGCATCTGCTGGCCCACATCCAGCGCTGGGAACCGCATCTCAACGCGCTGTATCGCTTCGACCCGCAACGGATTCGCGAACAGGCCGCGGCGGCCACCGATCGCTGGCGCAAGGGACAGCCCAAAGGCCCGCTGGACGGGCTGCCGGTAACCATCAAGGAGCTGATCGCGACCGCTGGCGAACCTATCCCATTGGGCAGCGCCGCCACCGCCCTGCAACCCGCGCCCTGCGACGCGCCACCGGCCGCTCGGCTGCGCGAAGCCGGCGCGATCGTCCTGGCCAAGACTACGGTTCCAGACTTCGGCATGCTCTCATCCGGCCTCTCCAGCTTCCACGGAGTCACCCGCAATCCCTGGAACCTGGCCAACAATACCGGCGGCTCCAGTTCGGGCGCGGCAGCGGCGGCCGCCGCCGGCTACGGACCGCTGCACCTGGGCACCGACATCGGCGGCTCGGTACGACTGCCGGCGGGCTGGTGCGGCCTGGTGGGCTTCAAGCCAAGCCTCGGGCGGATCCCCATCGACCCCTACTACACCGGTCGCTGCGCCGGTCCGATGACCCGCTGCATGGACGACTGCCTGCTGCTGATGCGCTACCTCGCGCAGCCCGACGCCCGCGACGCCACCAGCCTGCCGCCGGAAGTGCTGGACTGGAGCGCCGAGCCGCTGTCGGTGCGCGGCCTGAGGGTCGGCCTGCAACTCGACCCCGGCTGCGGCCTGCAGCCCGACGCGGAAATCCGCGCCGCGATCGAGGCCGCGGCGCGGCTGTTCGAGGAGCACGGCGCCCAGCTCAGGATCGTCGAACCGCTGATGGACCGGAGCCTGCTCGACGGCCTGAACGACTTCTGGCGCGCCCGCCTGTGGAGCGAACTGCTGCTCCTCGACGAGACGCGGCGGGCCAGGGTGCTGCCCTATGTCCACGCCTGGGCCGAGGGCGGCGCACGGGTCAGCGGGGTCGATGCGGTGCGCGGTTTCAACCAGACCTTCGAGATGCGCCGGCGCGCCGCCCGGCTGTTCGGCGAGATCGACCTGCTGCTGACGCCGACCAACCAGGTCGAGGCCTTCCCCGCCGACTGGGCCTCGCCGCTGAACGATCCGCAGCGACCATTCGAGCACATCGTCTTCACCGTGCCGTGGAATATGGGCGAACAGCCCGCGCTCTCGATAAACTGCGGCTTCACGGCCGCCGGCATGCCGATCGGCCTGCAACTGGTCGCGCCGCGCTTCGCCGATACCTGGCTGTTGCGCATCGGCAAGACCTACGAAGGCTGGCGCGGTCCGATCCACGGCTGGCCACGGCCGCCGGCTGACTGAAGCCGGCAGCCGCTCGTCGCTCGGCTCCAGGCCTGAGTGTTTCAGTCGTCACTCCGAGAGGGCCTTCGCCATGCGCCCCCCCCCCCGTCCCCCGGCGGCCGCCGATCCGGCCAGCCGCCGCAGCGTCTTTGCCGTGGTCCTCGGCAACGCCGTGGAATTCTTCGACTTCGGGGTCTATGCCACCTTCGCGGTGATGATCGGACGGACTTTCTTCCCCTCCGACAGCGCCTTCGTCAGCCTGCTCCTGTCGGTCACCGCGTTCGGCGTCGGCTTCGTCATCCGCCCCCTCGGCGCGGTCCTTATCGGCGCCTACGCCGACCGCGCCGGGCGCAAGCCGGCGATGCTCCTTACCCTGTTCCTGATGGCGCTGGGCACCGGCGGCATCGCGGTGCTCCCCGGCTACGACAGCATCGGCCCGGCTGCGCCGCTGCTGCTGGTGCTGACCCGCCTGCTGCAAGGCCTGGCCTGGGGCGGCGAGGCCGGGCCGGCGACCACCTACATCCTCGAGGCGGCACCGCCGCACAAGCGCGGCACCTACGCCTGCTGGCAGGTCGTAGCGCAAGGCATCGCGGCGGTCGCCGCCGGGCTGATGGGCTACCTGCTCACCCTCTGGCTCGACGAGCGCCAACTGCAGGAATGGGGCTGGCGGATTCCCTTCGCGGCCGGCCTGCTGGTCCTGCCGATCGGCCTGTACATCCGCCTCAACCTGGCCGAGACCTTTGCCGGACGCGGCCGCCAGGCCAGCACCCGGAGCCTGCTCGGCGAATTGTTCGGCAATCATCGGCGGGCCCTGCTGCTCGGTCTGCTGATCCTCTCCGGAAGCACCATCACCCAGTACTTCCTCAACTACATGACCACCTTCGCCCTTACCGAGCTACACCTGCCGGCGGGCATCGCGATGCTCTCGACGCTGGTCGCCGGCGCCGCACTGGCGCTCTCGGCGTTGCTCGGCGGCGTGCTCTGCGACCGCTACGGGCGCCGCGCCGTGCTGATCCTGCCGCGCCTGGCGCTGCTCGCGGTGCTGTTCCCGGCACTGCAGGCAATGACCCGTCACCCCGAGCCGGCAGTCTTCCTCGCCGTCCTCGCCCTGCTCTCGGCCCTGCATGGCATGAGCGGCGCGGCACTGATCGTGCTGCTGGTAGAAAGCTTCCCGCGGGCGCTGCGCTCCACCGGTTTTTCCCTGGTCTATGCGACCGGCGTCGCCGCGTTCGGCGGCACCGCGCAGATCGTGGTGACCTGGCTGATCGGCGTCACCGGCAGTCCGCTGTCGCCGCTGGGCTACCTGCTGCTGGCCAACCTGGTCTGCCTGGTTGGGGCCTGGCTGGCCCGCGAGACCTGGCCGGGTCGCGGGGACATGGGAGGCGCGCCGCTGGTGCTGCGCGACTGAGAACTTGCGCGGTTCGTTCAAGCGCCGCCGGCCTGTCGCGGGCGACGCTGGGGACCTCATTCATCCGGAGGTCCCACCATGCAGTTCTTCCTGCGCTACGCCTACGCGCCCCTCTTCTGGTCCGGCTTCATCGGCCTGGCGACCTGGCAGGTCGGCTATCGCCAGGCTTCCCACGCCTGGCTGGTCGCCCTGTTCCTCGGGGCGCTCGGCCTGTCCTTTCTCGCCGAACGACGACTGCCCTACCAGCCACGCTGGAACCGGCCGCACGCCGACCGCCTGCGCGATGTCCTGCACGCGTCGGTCAACGAAAGCCTGAACGCACTTGGCATCCTCGCCCTGCCACTGCTGGCCGGAGTCCTGGGCTTCTGGCCGGTATGGCCGCAGGCCTGGCCGCTGTGGCTGCAACTGCTGCTGGCGATCGTCCTGGCCGATCTCGGCATCACCCTGGTGCACTACGCCAGCCACCGTTCGGCGCTGCTTTGGCGGCTGCACGCGGTGCACCATAGCGTGCAGCGCCTGTACGGTTTCAACGGGCTGATGAAGCATCCCCTGCACCTGGGCCTGGAAGCGCTCGGCGGCACCCTGCCGCTGTTGCTGCTCGGCGTGCCGCAGACGGTCGCCGCGCTGCTCGCCTTCGCCATCGGCATCCAGTTGCTGCTGCAACACAGCAACGTCGACATGCGCATCGGCGGGTTACGCCATGTGTTCGCCTGGGCACCGCTGCATCGCCTGCACCACATCCGCTACGGGCGCGCCGGCGACGTCAACTTCGCGCTGTTCTTCAGCGTCTGGGACCGCCTGTTCGGCACCGCCCTCCATCGTCCCGACTACCGCCTGGACAGCACCGACATGGGCATCGGCGACCAGCCTGACTATCCCCGCGACTATGCCGGCCAGTTGCTCGCGCCATTCCGCGACCTGCCACGCAGCAGGCACGTCCCACAGCCGCCGGAAGGATTGGGGCGTTCAGCCGGCCAGGCGTAGGTGCGGCAGCGACAGGCCGGCGCGGATACCGAGCAGGCTGCGTACGCTGCGCGACAGGTGCGCGGCGTCGGCGAAGCCGGCGTGATGGGCCGCCTCGGTCAGGCTGCGCCCCTGCAAGGCCAGGGCGAAGGCCAGGTACAGGCGGCGCCAGAGCACCAGGCGGCGCACCGACAGGCCGACCTGGACGGCGAACAGCCGCTCCAGTTGGCTCAGCGAAAGACTGGCGCTGCGCGCCAGTCTTTCCGCCTCGACCCGCGCCGCGAGTTGCTCGTCGAGCGCCGCCAGGGCCTTTTCGACGCGGCGGTCGAGCCGTCGACGAGGCAGCCGCGCAAGCCGCCCCAGCAACGCCTCGGGCTCGCCGGGAGCGTCCTCGAGAAGCTGACGCAGGTCGTCGCTGTCGAACGCCAGCGGCTCGGCGTACAGCGCCAGCAACGGCTGCGACGCTTCGACGCAATGGGCTTGCAGCGAGGGCACCAGCAAGCGCCGGGCCTCCAGTACCTGGCCAGCGACGCGCACCCGCAGCGGCGTCTCCGCCAGCAGCAACTGGTGGGCATAGTGCGCGTGCTCGCGAGTATCGCCGTTGACCCCGGCGAACAGCGCGTGGTCCCGCGCCAGCCAGACCTCGCCCTGCCAATGCCGCTCCGTCATCGCGTACCTTCCGTCAACCGTTCCGTGGCGAAACGGTGTCGGCTATGGCGGCCGCCGTCAAGCCCGCAAGGTCAGCGTCCGAACCAGTCGCGCCGGTCGTCGAAGGCGTGCTCGATCAGATCGAGCAAGGCACGCACCTCCACGCGGTTCTCCGCTTCCGGCTGCACGCTCATCCAGACTTCCCGCCGCATCGGCTCGTCGAAGACCTGCGGCAACGCCGCCAGGTTGCGCTCCAGGCGTCCGGCGTAATGCGGCAGCAGGCCGATGCAGGCGCCCCAGAGGATCGCCTGTAGCAGCAGGTCGTGGCTCTGCACCTCGATCACTCCCGACTGGCGAGCCGCCACTCGCCGGTTCCAGGGCGCCAGGGCGGCGCTGGCGGCGTGACCGTGGAGCTGCGCCAGCAGGTAGTCGTCCAGCTCGTCCTCGCTGGCCGGCCGCGTGCGCTCGCGCGAATAGCGCTTGCCGATGTGCGGCTGGTACTCCAGCTCGGCGATGCGCGCCGGTGCGGCGAAGTGGCCTTCCATCGCCGGATGCGGCTGCCCCGGATCGGCGATCCAGATGGCGATCTCCGCCGGCCCTGCGCTTTCCGGCCAGCCCTCGCGCAACTCGGCGAGGGCTACGCGCAGGTTGGCGTTCTTGCGCAGGTAGCCCCACAGCTCGCGACTGAGCACATCGTGCAGGACGCTTTCGGCCACCGCCAGTCGCACCAGCGGCTGTTGCCGGTGAAGATCGGCGTGGCTCTGGCTGTCCTCGACCAGGCGCTGCCCGGCGGCCTGGACGATGCGGCCCTCGCGGGTCAGCGAGAGGGCGTTGCCCTCATGCACGAACAGATGCAGGCCGAGGCGCTCCTCGAGCCGGGCCAGGGTCTTGCGCAGCAGCGTCGGCTTGACGTCCAGGCTGCGCGCAGCCTGCATGAAACAGCCGCAACGGGCGGTGACCAGGAAGAAATGCACCACCTCCAGAGAACCGAACAGCTCGTGCCAATAGGCACGGTCGTCGCGTCCCTGCGCGGGCCTGAGCAGTGCCGGGCGCTGCCCGGCGGACTCCGATAGGGCCATGCTTCCTCGCTAGCGTCCAGGCATGAGGCGAATCCGCAGTTCGATCGGCTGCGGCATGTGTTCCGGCGGCGGCAGGCGCAACGAACGGTCCATCAGCGCGCGCCGCAGTTCATTCTCGATCGGCTCGGCGTCGCTGCGCAGGCAGGCGAGACGGACGATCCAGCCGCGTTCGTCGAGCCAGACCCGCAGGTCGATGTCGGTATTCGGCAACTGCCCCGCCGCGCGCCGCGACTCCAGGAAGGCCAGCAGCCGCGGCGCGGTTTCGGCGTCTTCGCCCAGGCGCTGCTGGACCTGCTCACCGAGCCATGCGGCATAGGCGCCCCAGAGCCGCTGGCGTTCGTCGCGGAACCGCTCTGGCTCGCCGAACAGCCAGCTGCGCAGGTGCCGCCAGCGGCTCGCGCGCGGCCCACGCCTGGCCTCCGGGATGCCGTCCATCAGTGCAGTTCCGCCAGGGTCTTGCCGAGCAACGCGCCGTCGATGCTCAGGGTAGCGTTGTTCACCAGGCCATCCAGGTAGGCCTTGGCTATCTGCTCCTGGCGTTGCGCGCGCAGGCTTTCGCGCAGGCGACCACGGACCTCGTCGAGGGTGGCGAGGCGGGCGTCGCGACGCTCGGTCAGCTTGACCAGGTGGAAACCGTTGGCGCCCTGGATCGGCTCGGACACCGCGCCGACCTTTAGCCGTTCCAGCGCCGGACGGATCGCCGGCAGCAGTTGCGCCTGCGCCAGCAACCCACCGATGTCGCCGCCGTTGCGGGCGGTCTGCGGGTCGTCGGAATGCTTGCGCGCCAGTTCGGCGAAGTCGCCGTCCGCGGCCTGCCGGTAGAGTTCCTGGGCGCGCTTGCGCGCTTCGGCAAGCCCGCCGGCCGCAGAGGCGGCGATGAAGATCTGGCTGACCCGGTACAGCGCCGGTACAGCCAGTTGCGCCTTGTTCGCCTGGTAGGCGGCCTGCAGTTCGGCATCGCTGGGGTAGTCCTCGGGCACCGTGCTCACCGACTCCAGGTAGGTACGCAGGACGATCTGCCGCGCCGCCGCATCGATCAGCGTCTTCACCTGCGGACGCTGTTGCCAGTCCTGGGCGCTGGCCTGTTCGTAGAGCGCCTTCTCGGCGAGCCGCGCACGCATCCAGCGTTCCAGTGCGTCGCGGTTCTCGCTCAACTGCGCGCGGGTTTCCGCCGGCACCTCGGCCAGCAGCGCCTTCAGTTCGTCCGGCGCCACCTGCAAGGCGCCGAGGCGGGCCACCGCGGGTTCCGCGGCGGCGCTGGCAGATGGCTTGGCAAGCGCGGCCTGGGCCTGGCCCGCGCCGCCGTCCTCGCGCTGGCCACAGCCGGCGAGAACGGCAAGCGCGAACGCCAGGATGCCGCAACGAAATGCCGGCCGCATCGGCTCAGGCCTCGCCATCGACGGGTTGACCGGCATCCTGCGCCATGCCCTGCTGCTCCGCGGCCAGGCGGCTGTAGTCGCGCAGATAGGCGATGAACTCCTGCAGCAGGCGATCCCACAGTTCGATATGGCTACGCAGGTTGGCCGGGCTGACGCCGCCGGCGACGATCACGTCCATTTCCATCACCAGGAACTCGCCCTGCTGCGACAGGCGGCCGAAGCGCCGGCTGAGATTCCAGCGCTCGGTCAGCCCGGCGGGCAATTCGCCCTGCACGCGCAGGGCGCAGCTGAAGGTGAAGTCGAGGTAGCTCGCCGGCGTCGCCGCCGGATTGCCGAAGCGCACCGCGTAGCCGATTCCCTGGCTGGCACTGAGCAGTTGCACGACGCCGTTCTGCTCGCTGCGGTTGACCCGGTAGCCGGCGTCCTGCAAGGCCTCGGTCAGGCTGTCGACGGAAAGGTGTTCGATCAGGGTGATGTCGTTCATGTCCGGGTTCCTGGTTTGCTGTCGGATTTCACTGGGCGAGCGCCGCCTGGCGGTTCTCGACCTGGGTCTTGTAGAGGTCGTCGCCGAGCTTCTGCGCCATCTCTTCGAATTTCACCCGCGCACCGCTGGCGAACGGTTGGCGGATCTTCATCACCTCGGCGACGCTGACGTTCTCGTAGGCGCCGAGGATCTCCTTGGCCACGCCATACATCTCCCGATTCTTCGCGGTGCACTGCTGCAACTGCTGGTCGTGCTCGCGGAACGCCAGGTCGAGCTTCTGCCGCTCGGCCTCCTTGGCTCGCGCCATGACCAGCAACTCGTCGTAGGCCTGCTTGTACTTGCCCAGTTGCTCGTTGCTCGCCTCGACCATCTGCCGCGCCCGGTCGTGCAAGCCCTGTTGCTGGGCCGAGAGCTGCTCGGCCTGGCCCTTGGCCCGGGTCAGCTCGGCGCTCAGTTGCTTGACCTGGGCCAGCGCCGCATCGCGCTGGCTCTCCAGCGCAGCTTTCGCCGCGGCGGCCTGGGCCTGTTCGGTCTGCAGCACCTGGAGTTGCTGGGTGGTGCTGCGCAACTGGGTGCGCAGGCGTTCCTCCAGGCTGTCGGCGTAGGCCGCCTGGCTGGCGTAGGCGGCGAAGGCGGCCCCGGCGAGCAGCGCCTGGGCCCAGATCGGTAATGAGAAAGGTCGCGTGTTCATGGTCTGCCTCTTCATGGTCTGCCTCGAGGAGCGCTCAGAAGCGCGTGTTGACCTCGAGTTGCAGGACGTCGATGGAGAACGGTGCGCCGTAGACCTCGTCGGAGCTGAGCCAGCGCGCGGTACCGTAGACGCGCTTGTCGAAGCCATAGCTGGCGCCGAGGATGTAGCCCTTGGCGTTGGTCCCGCCAAGGTGGAAGGTGGAATCGTTGAAACCGTCCGGCAGGGCATCCGGCTGGATGTACTTGTAGGCGGCGAAGACCTGCCAGTCGCCGGCGTCGCGCATGTCCAGGGCGTTGCCCAGGGTGAACTGGAGCATCCAGGCGTTCGCCCCGCTCTTGATGTCGCCGTCGGAGCCGAGGTTGTTGGCGATCTGCGCCACACCGCCGGCGCGCTTGCGCATGTCGCCCTCGTCGTAGCCCAGGTTGTGCACGTAGTTGCCGGCCACCCGCAGCTTGAAGTCGTTGGGTAGCTCGGCATCCCAGCCGAGGTTCAGGTCGAGCAGATTGAACTCCGAGGCCAGGCCGACGTACTGCGGGTTCGGCGTGTTCGCCGGGTCGGCCGGGTTGGGCACGATGTCGCGCAGGAGGAACACCGTGTTGCCCTTCTGCATGAAGGTCGGACGGCTGCCGTCGGTGTCACACTCCGGATCTCCGGCCCAGGGCCGGCAAGGGCTGGAACGCCGCCCTTCGATATCGTCGAAGCGGTAGTAGGCCAGCGCGCCGGTAAGGCTGTGCTGCGGGTTGATCTTCCAGGTGGCGCCCAGTTGCGCGCCGTAGAGCCACTTGTTGTCGCTGTCTTCCTTGTCGAAGCCGTTCGACGAGGCGGTATCCGAGCTGTATTCCACGGGGAACGCGCCGACCGTGCCGAACAGCGCGACATCGCGGCTCAGCGGCTGGTTGAAGATCGCCGCCACGCCGTCGAAGTTGAGGTCGTTGGAATACAGCAGGTCGGTGGACAGGAACGGATTGGCGATCCGCCCGCCGGTCAGGCTCAGGCGCTCGCTGGGCTTCCAGGTCAGGTAGCCCTGGTCGAGCCAGAGGTCCTTCTTGCCGAAGCCGCCGCCGAGGGTCTGGGTGGTCGACACCGGGTTGTTGTCCGAACCGGTGCCGATGCGGATGCCGGCGCTCCAGCTTTCCGACAGCGCCGCCTTGAGGCCGAAGCGCGCGCGCAGGCGCAGCAGGCTGTCGCGGTCCTCGCGGGTATTGAGCAGCGGCGGCAGGCCCGAGCTGGTATTCGGGTTGACGTCATAGGGACCGTCGTCGTTGAGTTCGGCGAAGTCGGTGATCTGGTTGCTGTTGCCGTTGCCGAAGGAGCGCGACTCGTAGCGCAAGCGCACGTCGCCGTCGAAGCTGATGCGCGAGGCCCAGTCCGGGAAGGCGTTGGGCTGCGCCCAATTCTCCGCCTTGGCCTGGGTCATTACCTCGGCCTTCACTTCGTCGCGGATCTGGTCGCGCACCACCTGCGGGATATAGGGTACGCGGACCTCCCCGGGGACAGCGGCAACGGCCGCCGCGGGCGCCACGGCCTGGCGCGCCTGCTGGGCCTGCTGCGCCTCGGCCTCGGCCTGCCTGACCAGCGCATCGGCCTGTTCCTTCTTCAACACGCCCTGCTGTACCAGCAGGCGGATCAGGTTGATCGTGGCGTTCTCCGAGGGCGCCGGCGGCTGGGCCTGCGCCTGGCCGGCCAGCGCGGCGAGCATGACGCCCATCCCCAGCGCCAGTCGGTTCACTTTCGCGTTCATCTGTGTACGGCTCCTAAGGTCCTTCAAGGCAGTCGCCTGCCGGAAATCATTCTGGGTTGGCGTCTTCTCATCCCGGCCGCTTGCCCTGCAGGGCGATGCGCACCGGCAGGGTCAGCGAAGCCGGCGGGCGTTCTTCCAGGCGGCCGGCGGCGCGCAGCGCGGCCAGCACCTTCTGGTCGGTCTCGGGGTCGCCGCTGGAGCGGGTCAGTTCGGCCCGGGTGATATCCCCCGAGGAACTCAGCCAGATCTCCGCCTGCAGGCGGAACGCCAGGTTGCGCAGCTCCGGGTTGTCCCGCAGCAGGCGCTGGAAGGCGTAGGCCAGGTACTGGCTATAGCTGGCGTTGCCGGCGCGACCGCCGCCGGAACCGGCCATCCCGCCGCCCTTGCCGGCGCCGATGTTGAAAGCGTCGGAGCCGGACTGGGCGTCGCCATCCATCTGCATCGGGTCGGCCAGGTCGTCGGCCGGCGACGGCGGCGCTTCCTCCTGCGGCTTGACCTCCTCCAGTTCGGGTTGCGGTTCCGGCTCGACGATCTTTTCCTCTTCCACCGGCTGCTCCGGTTCCGGCGGTTTTTCCGGCGGCGGCGGAGGCGGTGGCGGCAGCGGGATGATCGCCGGCACCTTGGGCGCCTCGCGGCGCACGCCGCTCATGTCGTTGGCCCACTCCCAGACCAGCCAGGCGAGGCCGGCGAGCAGCAGCGCGCCGAGGCCCCACTTGAGGTAGCGCAGGGTCGGGTTCGCCGGGCGGCCGTCGATGGACAGCGGCGCGGCATTTTTCGGCTCGGGGGTGTGCTTGGGATCGGCGGACATGTTCATCCCGGGCCTCAGGTCGGTTTGCCGGTGACCAGGCCGACCTGGGACAGCTCCAGGCGGCGCAGCAGGTCGAGGACCTCGATGACCTTCTGGTACTGCACCGTGGCGTCGCCGCGGACCACTACCGGGAAGTCGGGGTTGAGGGCCTTCTCCGTACGCAGGCGGTCCTCCAGCTCGGGCAGGGTCACCGGGTAGGCGTCGAGGAACACCTGGCCGGCGTCGTTCACCGAGATCGCCTTGGTCTTGGGCTGCGACAGCGCCACGGTGGCACTGGCCTTCGGCAGGTTGATCTGGATCCCGGCGACCTGGGCGGTGGCGGTGAGGATGAACATCACCAGCACCACCATCAGCACGTCCACCAGCGGGGTGATGTTGATGCTGTCGACGGCGCCGTCGTCGTCATCGTCGTGGCTGCTGTTCACGGAAGCCATGGCGTTCTCCTCAGGCCGGCAACGGCTGGCCGTTGCGACGATGGGCCACTTCGCTGAGCTGGCTTTCGCCATGTACCTCGGCGAGGCGGGTGACGAACTCGTCGACGAACACCCGCATGTCCGCGCTGACTTCCTTGTTCCGCGTGACCAGGCGGTTGTAGCCGAACAACGCGGGGATCGCGACGAACAGGCCCATGGCCGTGGCCAGCAGGGCGGCGGCCATGCCCGGGGCGATGGCATTGATGTTGACGTCGCCGGCCATGGCGGTGCCGAGGAACACCACCATGATCCCCAGCACGGTGCCGAGCAGGCCGATGTAGGGGCCGCCGGCGATGGCGTTGGACAGGCTCGACAGGCGCGAGCCGAGCTGCTGGTTCTCCTTGGTGCGCACGCCGTCCATGGAGGCGCGGATCGCCTCGATGGTGGCCGCGGAGACGGAAGAGGTGTCGGCGCCCTGCTCGCGGCGGGTGCGGATCTCCTTCACCGCCACCTGGTACAGGCGCCACAGCGAGGAGTGTTGCAGGCGGGCAGCCAGCTCGCGGTCGTCGGCGAGCAGTTCCAGGCGCGTGCCGACCTCGGCGAAGCGCTCGCGGAACAGCCCGTTGGCACGACTGACGCGGCCGACGTTCTGGTTCTTGCGGTACATGATGACCCACGACTGGACCATCATCAGCGCCAGGATCGCGATGATCACCCAGGCATCCAGCGGCACTGCGTTGAGCAGGAAGCCGAGCTTGCCGAAGCCGAAGCCGGACTGCTTCTCGTCGACCCCGTAGGCCACCAGGCGCGACTCGGCGCCCTGGGCGGTGGCATCGGCGAGGAGCAGCGCCGCCGGGCGGGCGATCTTCGACAGGCGCAACTCGTCGATGGCGCCCTGGAAGGGTTGCAGGGTCGGCGCCGCGGCGCTCGCCTCACCTTCCCCGCTTGCCGCCTCAGTGGCGGCCGCAGGCGCGGCCTGGCCTTCCGCGCCGATGGCGATCGCGCCGCTGAACGCCGGCAGCGCCGCCGCCAGGCTGGCGACTTCGCGACCGCCGAGATACAGCGCCAGCCGGGTACCGTCGGCGACCAGCGCCAGGTGCTGCCATTGCCCCTGCGCCAGGGCCTGGCTGGCGGCAGCGCGCTGACCGTTCAGCTCGACGAAGGGCGCGCCCTGGGCCAGGCCGACCAACAGAGCGTTGCCGCCTTCGCGGCGCGACAGCAGGACCTGTTCGCCGGCCAGTTGGTCGGGACGCACCCAGCCGCTGAAGCTGAAGGTGCCACCGGCGCTCACCGCCAGCGATGGGCTGGCCGGCAGCAGCAGCGGCTGGCCCAGCAGTTGCGCGGAGCGACCGATGACGCCCTCCACCGGACTGCCGGCGGCGGTCTGCGCATTGTTGGCGTAGGCGGTGGAGTCCCGCGGCGGAGTGCCCGGCGCACCGTCGAAGTGATAGACCAGGGTGTAGTCCGGGTCGAACACCGACTGGCCGTTGCCGCTCTCCGGCGCCTTGGCGTTGCCGTAGTACATCCAGATGTCCTGGCGCTGGCCACCCTCCACCCGCGGCACGTCGACCCAGATCAGGGCCATGCCCATCAGCGGGTCGAAGCTCTCGACCTGGTGGCGCAACACGGTCTTGTCGTCGGCGGCGACGAAGCGGATGTCCGAGCCGTTCTCGTTGACCCCGTCGAAGGTGAAGTTGCCGGTATGCAGGCGCACCAGCAGCGGCAGGCGACCGAGACTGTCGTTGATCGCCGCGCCTTGCGGGGTGGTATCGACCGAGACCTGCTTGCGGTACTGCCAGTCGTCCTGCCACCAGGCACTGGCGCTGGCCGGGGCCAGCAGGCCCAGGCAGATCAGCGATGTCAGCAATAAGCGATACATGTGGGGTTACTCCGGGGTCAGCGTCAGAAGCTCGCCTGCACGCTGAAATGCAGGCGCGAGTCGTGTTTGTCGGTGTTCGTCCCTTCCAGCAGCGGGAAGGCCCAGTCGAGGCTGCCGGACAGCCAGTCGGCGAGTTGCGCGCGGGTGCCGATGCCGACGCTGGCCAGGCTGAAGTCGTCGTCCTGCTCGGGCAGCGCATCCTGCAGGCGCAGTTGCGCGCCCTCGGCGAACACGTAGAAGCGCCAGTCGTTGACATAGCTGCCGGCGCGCTTGCCGAGGAAGCGTCCGAGGGACGGCGTACGCCATTCCTGGGAGAGCAGGTAGCCGTCGTCGGCGGTGTTCTCCGCCGCCAGGTAGCCACGCACGCTGGTGGCACCGCCGGCGGCGAACTGTTCGTTGGAAATCAGCGGCCCGGAGGCGAGCTGGAAGGCCGCCTTGGTCGCCACCTGCCAGTCGCCGCCGAAGGTCAGGGTGTGGTTGAGATCGCCCTTGAGCACGCCGAAGCCGGACTTGGCGCGATAACGCTTGCGGTCGAATTCCTCGTCGTCGTCGCCGTAGCCGAGGAGACTGCCGGTACCGGCCACCAGGCTCAGGCCAAGGGCCAACTGGGAACGTTCGGTGTAGCGGAAGCCGTTGTAGCCGAGAGTCAGCGGGGCGTACTTGATCGGCACCCTGTCGTTGTTGCCGCCGATCCGGGTCTGTTCCTCGAAGTCCTTGAAGTCGACGCCGAAGGAGAACGAGTGCGACCAGAGGCCGGTGACCGGCAGGCTGTAGATCGCCGCGACGCCATAGGAGTGGCCCTGGCCGACCACATTCATGCTGCCCACCGTGGCCACGTCGCTGTCGGACTGGTAGCCGGACAACTGCACGCTCCAGCGCTGGCTCAGCGGCGCGGTATAGGAGCCGGACCAGACCTTGGCGTTGTCCTGGTCCTGCGGCGCGGTGAAATAGGTCAGCGAGATGGCGTGGCCGAGTTGCCAGAGGTTGTCGTAGCCCAGCGAAACCACCGAGCGCAAGTGACGGGTGTCGGCGCTGTAGTCGTTGTTCAGGCCGATGCTGGCGTGCCAGGGATTCTTGTCTTCCACCTGCAGGTCGACGTCCATGGTGCCGGGCCGCTGGCCCTCGCGCACCATCGGCAGCACCTGGCGGCCGGGGGTGCGGTTGACCTGCGCCAGCTCGCGCTGGACCTGGGCGAAGTCGGGCACCTTGCCCTCCTCCAGGGCCGGCACTTCCTCGCGCAACTCCACCGGCGAATAGTGCTTGGCGCCGACCACCCGGACGCGACCGACAGTGGTCTCGGTGACCTGCAGGTAGACCACCCCGCCGCTCACCTGCTGCTCCGGCAGCTCGACGTAGACCGACTGGTAGCCCTTCTCCTGGTAGGCGGCCTGCAGCGCATCGCGCGCCCCCTCGATGTCGCCCAGGCTGCGCTGCGGTCCGAGGAAGGGATACACCGCCGCCTCGATGGCGCGGTTGTCCAGCACGGTGTTGCCGCGTACCACGTACTCGTTGATGTCCACCAGACGCTGGGTCTCGGCTCCCGCCGCGGCGGGAGGGGCCTCGTCGGCCAGCGAAGCGCACGACAATGCGACAGCCAGGCAACCGATCGACCAGCGCTGGCGAAACGGGTGCGCACAATTGAACAGCGAACGCTTCACACGGTCCCCCGAAGTTCCATCGGGACTTATTGTTCTAATGCAACAAGTCCGTTCATCGAACAGTTCTGTGAAAGACAACAAACTAGCGGCGACGCATGAACAACCTGTTAAAAACGGCGCCCGCCCTTATGAAATCTCGTTCTTTTCTATTTTCACTTTCGTGCTAGATATTCAGCCGTCGCGCTCCGCCATGGCGCGCTTGCCATGTATGCAACAAGGCGAAGTTCAGGGAGAACTCCGGCATCTGCATGAGATCCCCGGAAATCACTTCCCCGATAATCCTGCCTATTATCCTTACCGCCTCCGCGCTGTTCAGCAGGACGGTTATATCGCTGACGAAAACCGGAAAATTCCAGATCTTCTGCTTCATTTCCAGGCCGACGAACCAGCGATACAGCAGGTTGTAGTTCAATTGCTCATACAACTGCTGCTCGCTGGGAATCGCGTACAGCAGTTGCAGCAGCAGCGCGTGGATCAGCGGCTCCGGGGCCAACTGCATGCCATGTTCGCGGGCAAGCGCCGAGAGGACTTTCGCCTCTTCGACAAGGAGACTTTCTATTTGCGGTTTCAGCAACGCCAGGGAATGTCCCGGCGGTATATAGCTGGACACTTCCTTGAGCGCACCCTGCCAATCTTCCTGGGACACTATCCAGACCCATGGCGCCCCATATCGATAAACCGATACCGGTTTCTTGCGTGCGGCTTCGACGATCTTCGATAGGCGCTGGTCAAGTTCCTGCATACCGACTTTCGAGTAACTTTCCATCAATACTCACCGTCCTTCGCCGTATTCACCGGAGTGACCACGGCCGTTAGCGGATACTGTTCTCTTGTTTCAGAGCGGAACGCGTCTTTCTCGAACGACACGCTCATTTCCAGCAACCGGTCAGCGCAACCGGGAAATGGCCGATTCCTTTCGTTCCCGTCCCTGCCTTTCACCGCTGAATTCCGTTTTCCTCATTCACACCTGTTTGACGGCAACCCCGCCGCACCACCGAACTTTTGTCATGAAAACTTCATGCGGCCGGCCATTCGCGCGCCACCGGCGGGGACGAACGGGCATTCACCCGAGAATCGACCAGCGCCTCGGAAGTTCGCAAAAAAAGGGCCCTCCGTGGGGAGGGCCTGGCGGGTATCGTGCCTCCGCGGCGGTGCCTTACAGGATCAGGTTGCCGCGCTCTTCATCGGTCAATTGGCTGCGCGCCTGTTCGCCGAGGGCTCCGGCGCCGAGCACCTGCACGGCGCTGTCCGGGTTGTAGCCCGGCGAACGACTGGCGCCGTCGCGCGAAGGCTCCAGGCGCTCGTTGCCGAACCCGAGCACCTGCACCGTGATCACCGACGGCATGCGCTGCCGCGCGGCGGCCTGCTGCTGGCGACTGACGTCCTCCGCCGCCTGGGTCGCGGAACTCGCCGCGGCGCTGGCGGAGGTCAACGCCCCGGTATTCACCGAAGCCACCAGCGGAATGCCGCTGGACTGGCCCTGGGTCTGGATGTTCGCCGCGTTGACCACCTGCAGCGCCGCCACGTTGACGTTGCCGGAGACCCGGATGCCCGCCTCGCCGGCATCGATGGTGCCGAGCGGGGCGATCAGGTCGATGTCGCCCGGCGCCACTTCGGGAATCGGGTTGAGGGTGGCGATACCGGCGCCGGTGCTGGGCACCTGTGGCGACAGGCTGACGTTGCCCCAGGCGTCGTAGATGCGCCGCGGCGGGGTGTACACCACGGTGGTCTGGGAACCGCGACCGGCGTTGATGTCGCCTTCCGCCGACCAGGCCAATATGCTGCCGCCGAAGGTGGTCATGATGCGGCTCTGGCCGAGCAGGATGCTGTCCCGCGAATAGGCCTGGATATTGCCCTGGCCCTGGGTGACGATGCCTGCGGTGGACGGCGGCGCCTCGCCCTCGATACCGAACACCTGGCGCCCGCCGGGGCTAAGCAACTGGATGTCGCCGCCGAAGTCAGTGTGCACGCCGGCACCGCCATACATGACGATATCGCCTTCGTAGCTGATCGGATTGCCCGCCGGATCGCGCTCGGGGAACAGCGCGGCGATCGCGTTGCGCCCGCGCAGGTAGCTACCCTGGCGTACCCCGCCGACTTCGTTGTACTCGCGGCCGCCGGCCCTGAGTTCGGCGAAGTACACCTGGCGGGCGAAGATCCGCTGCTGCTCGGCGGGCAGGCCGGCGAAGAACGCCTGGGCCTGTTCCGCGTCGCCGGCGAAGCCGAAGCGCTCGTTCAACCACTTGGCCAACTCGCTTTCGTAGGTCCTGACCACCTTGCCCGGCTGCTCGGCCAGCGGGGTGCCGCCCTGCGCCAGGTTGGCCGGATCCAGGTAGCGCTCGAGGAAGGCCTGATAGTCGGCCCCCGCCGCGCCGGCCTGGAGCACGATATCGGCACCCGGCCGGCTGTCGCCCGGCACCACCGCGCCGAGACTGGTGATCGCCGCGCGATCCTCCATGAGAATGTTGCGCCCGGCGCTGATCTCCAGGGTACCGGGGCCGGCGACGTTGAAGTTGCCGTAGAGGATGTCGCGGCCGGCCTGGACCAGCGAGAGGTCGTTGGGGTCGTCGTGGACGAAGAGGTTGCCGGTGAACGAGGCATCCGTACTGATCTGACTGGGAGCGCTGATACGCTGTCCCAATGGGGTTCCGGAGGCAACGATGTCGCGCCCGGCGCGCATCCAGACGGGACCGGCACCTTCATACCAGGTTTGCCCGGCGCGGTTCCCCGCCTGCTCGCCGAAACGAATCTGCGCACCGCTATTGAGCCCGACGATATCTCCTGTCAACGCATAGAAACGCGCCGGTTGCAGATCGCGCGCCAGGCTCGCAGCGCTATCGGGGCCGAAGTAGAACAGAGGCAATCCGCCAATGACGGCCGGATTCCCGTCCGGACTGCCGTTGCCGGCTATCGGGTTGAGCAGCGCGGCATCGGAGTAGCCGGCAAATGCCGGCGTCCAGATCGATGGCAGGTTCGCAGGATCGGCACCTGAGCGTTGCACCGAATAGCCACCGGCATAAATGGAGTCTCCAGCCAGCAACTCCAGTTCACCGTTGAGCGACGGTGCCAGTAACAAGGAGTAGGGAGTGGTCGAGACATTCAGGCTCACGCCTCCCATGTAACCGCTGGAAGGACCGAGATAGATACTTCCTTCCGGGGCAGCCGCACGTACTATCGATGGATAGATGAATCGCCCATCGCTAGGCGACAGGTTTCGGCCTGCCATGGGAATAGCGTTGGTTGCCTCGACCAATTGGGTGCTGGGCGTCAGGTTGCCGCCCGCCGCAAACAGATCGATCGAGGTGTGTGCAGTCCAGAGACTGAACCAACCGATTCCGCCCCCTTGGTAGACGCTGCCATCGGGAGCCGTGAAGCCAACGGTATTCGGCACCCCCACCCTACCGGGATCAGTCACCCCGCCCAGGACCAGGTCGCCACGGGTTTCCAGACGCATGCCAGTATCTCCGGCCACCAGGGTGAGGCCGCCCGTGGAGCTAGCCAGCGTCGGGCTGAACGCATCCCTGCTGCGCACTTCGGCGGGGTCCCGCAGTAGAGTGTCGTAGCGAGGATCGATGCCTCCCAGCGCACCACTGTACAAGCTCGCGGAACCGCGCAGATTGATGAGGGCCCCCTGCAGATCGTGAATGGTGCCGCCGCTGTAAAGACCGTCAAACCCCGAACTCGAGTAGGTCTGGGTAGCCCGCGCCTCCCGGCTCGGGTTCACCTCCCCGCCAATTCTCACATTCAGGTCACCGCCGCCGCCAAGTTGCAGCGCGCCGTCGGAGGTGAGCCGGCCAGTGCCGGCAACCGCCAAGACCAGTCCCTGGCTGCGCGGATTAAGGTTACCGGACGAAGGTATCGAACCATCTCCGCGTGGCGCGATATTGCCGGCATCACCTCCGGTTCGCATGCTGAGATTGCCGCCTCCCAGAGTGCCGAAACCGGTGAAGCCGACCAGATAGGGAGCATCTCCCTCCGCGCCACGCACATAGCTGCCGAAATTGACCCACCAGGCCGTCGGCACTCCTTCCCTATCGGCGCTGCCCTGGCGCCAGAGCCAGTTGCCGACTGCAGCGCTGGGGGGCAAGGGGCGAATGGGATCGCTACTTGTCAGTTTCTCGGCCCATTGATCGCCAACCACATCACCGCCAACGGCGATATCGAGGTTGCCGCCATGTTCCGGATACCAGGCCTGGTACTGGCTGGTTGAGAGCACTTCGTAATCCGCGCCACCGGCGCCCAGTACCGACCCATTGAACAGACCGCGAGGCTGATTGAATCCCGTCGCGACATCGGCGGCCTGCGTTCCGGCGGTATAGACGCCGTACGGCGACCATTGCGTAAGGTTACCGGCACTGGCCAGGTCAAGATCGCCAGTGCCGGTGCGCAGCACACTGAACAACTGGTTCTGCGGTGTGACCACGGTTTTGCCGAGATTCTCGATACACAGGGACGGATCGACACTGCACCACCACAGATCGCCCTCGCCGATCGCCGTACCAGCAGGCATGCCCAGGTAATTGCCGGGCGCCCAGGTCCAGCGGGGAGGCTCGGCACAATACGGCCCCAGCCCGCAGATCCATTCATTGCTCTCGTCGACCGGAGTTCCCGGGGTGATCCCCCAGTCGGTAGCCTGATCGGTGAACACCAGCCCTCCCGAGCTCTGTTCGATCTTCGCCTGATAGTGCGTATCGGCCAGGTTCAGGCTGGCCGAGGAGTCCGGACGCACCAGACGGTTGTCGGCAGCCGCGAGATCGGCACCGGCGACCAGGCGCATGGACCAGGACTGGCTACCGGCCGGCAGCATCTCGGCCAATGCCCAGTTGCGTCCCTGGCGGACACCGTCGCTGGGCCGCAATTCGATGAAAGGCGCATCGCCAGCCAGTACCACCTCGGTCTGCGAAGGGATCAGAGAACCACGTGCCAAGGCCAGCTCTCCATTGAGCAGCAGGACATTGGGTCTGCTTGGCCCCTCGCGCAGGATGCTCGGCAAGGGCACGCCCGCAGGCCAGGTCATCGCCTGCACGCTGGCCGGTGCAGCCAGCAGGGTACCGGCACCCAGCCGGCTGCCGACCTCCAGCGTCACCCCGTCGCGCAGCAGGCTGCCCGCGGCGTACAGCAGGTTGCCGGCGGCATCGTGGATGTCCGCTACCAGCACGCTGCCGGCGGCCAGGGTATAGGGCTGTTCGAGTACCGCCTCGGTGGCCAGACGGGTGCCGGCGGCCAGGGTGGTGCCCTTGATCGGCAGGTCGTAGTTGAGGGTGCGGCCGCCGAGGAACGCGGTACCGTCGCCGAGCACCACGCCCGGGCCGGGAACCACCAGGTCGCCACCGAACGGCTGCACTCCCGGGGTGAGGATCCAGCCCTTGTCGTCCGGCGAGTCCGGCGGCGGCGCGAAGCCGTCGTTGATACTGCCGTAGAGGTTCAGGTCACCGCCGGCGCGCAGCACCAGCGCGCCGACCTCGCCGGAACCGTAGACCTCGGTCAGCGGCGTGTTCGGATTGAGGCTGGCGTAGCGGTAGCCGGACAGATCGAGATCGCCCTGCACCACCAGATCGCCGTCCGCCGTTGCGCTGACGATCTCCACCCCTGGACGCAGGTGGAAAGCATCCGCGTAGGTGGCATTGGTCAGTCCGGCCAGCTTGCCGTCGAGCAACTCGCGGTTGGCCAGCGCCGCGGCGATGAACGCGCTGCTCTCGGCATGCCGCGCATCGAGGTAAGCCTGGTCGATCACCTGGTAGGACCGCCCGCCGGCCGCCGGATCGTTGCCCCAGGGCGCATCGTCGTAACGCTGCATCGCGTTCAGGGCGATGCTGCCGGCGCCGCGGATATCCAGCGCGCCGCTGGCATCGATGGCGATGTCGCCGGCGCTGACCCCGCCCAGGCGTGGCGCGTTCAACTCCAACGTGCCACGGGCGACGCCATCAACCTGTTCCGCTGGCGCCGCGGTGCCATGGCGCAGGTCCATGCGCGCGCCGCCGGCCAGGACCAAGGTGCCGCTGCCGGAACTCAGCTCGACCATCGCCCGGTTCGGGCTGTCGATGATCTGCCCGTAGCTGTCGCGCCGCAGCAGGCTTCCATGCGCATCCAGCAGCGCGTTGCCACCCAGGCTCAGGCCGCGGCCGCCGGCCAGGCGGATCTCGCCGACCTGCGCGCCGCTGGCGTCCACCGTTCCGCTCACGCCGAGCTGGCCATTGTCGAGGGACACCTCGATGCGATGCGCCTTCAGGCCGTCGCCGATCTGCAGGTCGCCTTGCTTGAGCTGGAAGCGCCGCGCGCCGAAGACCTCGCCCTGGTTCAGGCGCTGGTTCAAGGCGGTGAACTGCTCGCTCAGGCTGCCGCCATCGCCCAGGCGCTGGGCGCGGATCTCCAGCTCGCCACCGAGGAACGGCACGCGGGTGCCGCCGGCATCGTAGTCGCCGCTGGCGCCACCCAGTATGCGGCCCTGCAGGTCCACCACCCCGGCGTCCTCGGCCAACGCCACGGCGCTCAGGGTACCGCCGCGGTTGTTGCGCGCCGACAGGTCGATCAGCGAACCGGCGGCCTGGCGGATGTCGCCGGCGCGACTGCTCAGCAGCAGGTCGCCACCCCAGCTGTATTTATCCACATCGTTGAAGCTGGCCTTGCGTCCGGCCAGGTCAATGCGCGCGCCATCGCCCAGCTCCAGGTCGTCTTCGGCGCTCAGGCTCAGCTTGCCGCTGGGTAGCGAGACCGCGCTATCCAGGCGGATCTCGCGGGCGCTGAGGGACAACTCGGCACCAAGCCCGGCGGTGCCGCTGTCGAAGGTCACCGCGGCAGCGCCCGCCGGCGCCGCCAGGCTGAGGCTACCGCCGCTGCTGATCCGACTCAGCGAGCCGGCCTCGCCGGTCAGCAACGGCGTGCTCAGGCGCAGGTCGCCGCCACTGTAGCGCAGGCCTTCGCCGGCGACGTAGCCGTCCAGGCGCTGGTAGACCCGCAAGCTGCCCTTGTGGTTGGCGCTGATCCGCTCGCTGGCGTTCAGTTGCACCTCGGCGAAGCCCAGCGCCAGGCGTGCCTCGTCGGTCTCGCCGGCCGGCTGGGTATTCGCGCCGTAGCCCAGGGTGATGCGCTCGGCATCCACCCGCAGGGTTCCGCTACCGCTACCGGCGCCGCCGGCGACCGGTGCTGCGGCCGGCTGGCTGGAGCCGCTCCAGACCAGGCTGGCGGTGCGAATGCTGGCGACATCCTCGCCGGTGCCATGGCCGTAGATGGCCGGGGTGCCCAGCACCAGGTTGGCCAGGCTGGATTTGCCGGTGGCCGGGTCGTAGGTGTCGAGGCTGACGCTACCGTATATGTTGACCGCATCGCGGGCGCTGAGGATCAGGTTTTCCAGGGCCGGAATACCCGCCCCGCGCTCGCCGCGCAGCAGGCGCTGGAGCACCGTCTGGTCCAGCGCCAGGCCGTTCGGCAACACGCCGCGAGCGGCCGCGTCGGCCAGCGACTGGCTGGAGCCGATATTGATCGTACTCAGCGCCAGGCTGAGATTGCGTGTCCCGTAACGAACGTTGTCGCCAAACGTCACCGTACCATTGGTGGCGATACCCAGAGTGCCCTCCGAATAGAGTTCGGTGTCGGCGCAGCCCGCCCCTTCCGCACAACCTCCGAGACGAACCGGTAACGAGCTATCCGCTGCGGGTGCCAGCAGGTTCAGCCATCCGTTGGACAAGAGCAGCAGGTTACGGCCGCCGGGTTGATAGATGAAACCATCGGACGAATCGTATGCAGTCTTGCCTTTCCCCAGAGTGCTGATGCCACTCCCACCTTCAAGGGTGATATCCCTGCCAATGATCACCTCCGGTGCGGAAAGGTGCGCGCCCTTTCGCAGCACAACGGGAAAGAGCCGGTTGCTCCCGCCGAACTGGACGAAGTTTCCTTGCTCGCCGTATTCGACGTAGGGCAGCGTGCCAATGGCGATACGGCTGGCGCCTATTGCATTCAGATCGTCCGCAACCAACGACACGCCAGCGAAATCGGAGTCGGGCAGCCCACCTTCAGGCAGAATCTCGATGCCCGCCTCGGCATCCACGATGAGGCTGCCGCCATATCCGCTTTCTTCCGGCGTGAAGTCGACCTTCCCCTCGAAGCTCAGGGCGTTTTCCCGAAGCTCCTCATCCGCGCGCAATCCCAGGTAGAGGGATCTGGCATCCACTGGCAACATCGCTCTGGGGATGTTCTTGCGCGCGGCATCGGCGCGAATGAAATCCGCATAGCTCATTTCGTTGTACTGCGAGTAGCGGCGCAGCGTATCGGCGGAAGACAGGATGACCTGACGGCTCAGACTGTCGCGGATGGACGTGCCGGCAATCGACAACTGCCCGGACGTCGCCCAGGAGCCATTGCGCAACCCCTGCGTCGCCATGGGCGCGCCTTGCCCCGCCAGACCGTTGATCTCGACGCGGAAAGCGCCCGGCAACAGGGCATAGGTCGAAGGCAGCAAGGTGTAGGTACCGGCGGCCAGGCCGGGAACGCCATCCCCGATGGTGACCTGTTGCCCGACCAACGGCTGGATGGCGCCCGCCTCGCCGCCCAATGGCGCACTAACGGCTTGGTGTCCAGGTACGATGGCATACACCGGGTTGCTGGACAGCTCCGGCAGACGGAACCCATCATTGTCCTGCTGCACCAGGGGATGAAAACGCGCATCGGTCGAACCCCCTCTGCCGGAGATGAATCCAGCCCCCGCGAGTTCGCCGCCGCCGGACAGGTCCAGCCGCGCCCCCTGTTGCACATCGACCTCGCTGGCATAAAGGCCGACTCCCGCAACCAGTGTCCCAGCAGCGAGAGCGCCCCCGGCACCGGTCAGTTGAATGGGGACCTGGTTGACCAGATAGTTGATCCCATCGGTCGTGCCTCCATAGGGCATGACCAGCTCAGCGCCGCTGACCGAGGTCAGGCTACCCGGCAACAACCTTACCGTGCCCGGGGCACGATCCAGATTGCTGCCGAACTGGATGAGCCCCAGCGGCGCACGCACCACGCCACCCTGCTCGATATTCGATGCCATGAACGCCAGACTGCCGAATACCGACAGCGGAGTGTCCGGCAAGGACTCGCCGCTACGTTCGATAGCCAAATGCCGTTCGGCATCGAAGACGGCCTGCCCCCTCTCATCCAGTCCATACCCGGCATAGAGGGTCGAACTCGCTCCCGTCACCGGATAGAGTTGGGCCGCAGTCAGTTGCAGATCGCCGTGGGTTATCAAGCGCCCCGACGGATCGCCATTCTCTGGATAGTCGCCAGCGAAACGCAGGTCGCCCTCGCTGCGCAGCGTTACCTTCTCGAAACCTGGTCGCTGATAGCGGACAGCCTCTGCGTTGACCCCATTGATCACCCCGTCGCTACCGAATGACAAGCGCCCGGCGATATCCAGCAGGCGCCCGGCAGAAACCTGCAAGCGAACCTGCTCCGCTGTCGCGGTCGGCCCGTACGTGAGACGCGGACGAAACTCGCCAGAGGCCTGCTGCCCATACATCCCGATGCCGGAAAGGCGGACATAGGGCGCCTGCAACTTCACCTCGCTCGGCCCGCCACCTGTGGCGGCTATCGTCCCCGCGTACAGATTCAGGCTGCGCCCCATCGCAAGATCGATGTTCCCCTCGAACGACAGCGGACCGTTGCTGAACAACGAAAGTTGGTCGAATCCGCCGCCCGTCAGCGACTGCGTCCCAACTCGGCTCTGGCCATAGCGCAGAGCCGAATCGTCCATTCCCGGTTGCAGCAAGGTCGGTAATCCCGAATCGGCATGCCCTGCCGTCAGGATCAGCTCGCGCATGGCCAATACCCGGTCATCCACGACAGTAAAACCTTGGTACAGGGGAGCGTCCGCAATGATCTCCAGGCTGCCGCCCGCCGCTCCCGAGCCGCCGGCTGCGGCGCGCAACGAGCCGTCTAGATACAGCCCATTGTAGGAACTGAGAGCGATGCGCCCGCCGTCGCCGGTCAGCAAAACCCTTCCCAGTCCCGGTACATCCAGCTGTGCCTGGCTGCCGGAGGCCTCCAGTCGTGCACCGGGGCGTACGATGACGAACGCATCCGCCGAGGTCGCGATCGCCTTGCCCGGATCGATCTCGCCGCCGATGACGATGCTGCCGCCGGACTGTACTTCTCCATAGCGGCGACCGCGCCCATCCACGGCAGTGACAGCGCGGCCGGCAACATCCAGCAATGCCTGCTCTCCAATCCAGATGGAGCGTGCATGGGGCTGGCCTTGCGCCTTGGGCTGATTGTCCTGGGTAACGTCGAGCGCGCCGAACTGCTGCTGGCGCACGTCGATGCGTCCGCCCCAAGCGTTCAGAGTGCCATCCAAGGTGATCTGTCCGGGACCGCGCAGGACGATGGCGCGCCCCGGATCGACCTCGACCAGCGAACCGCGCCCCAGCTCCAGCGTCTGGCTGGCGGGATCGAGCTGCCCGAGGATATTGCCGTCGCCGCCTGCCTGCAGGTACAGGTCCGCCCCTTCGCGTTGGACCAAGCGTCCGGCCAAGGCATCCTCCAGGTACAGCGGCGGTATCCAGGCCTCCAGCGCCTCTCGCGGCGCCTCGCCAGCCGCGACCTCGCCGGCCCCGCTGGCGAAACGGTAGACCGGCCGCGCGACCCGCACCTGGGCATCCTCGGCTACCGTCAATCCGGAGCGACCGACCACCCGGTAGCTGGCGAAGCCCTGCTGGAAGAAATCTTCGGCCAGTTGCAGGCTGCCATCCCCGAGGTCGCCGCCGCCGATCCGCACCTTGCCGCTCTGCAGCGACAGCGTGCCGGCGCCACTCGTGCCGAGACCATTCAATGTGCCGCCCAACTGCAATTGGCCATCGCTGGCCTGCGCCAGCCCGGCACTGGCGTGCAAGGCGATGTCGCCGCCGCGTCCGCCCAGTCGTTTGCCGTCGGCCAGCAGCGCCGCCCCGGACGACACGTCGAGCAGACTGCCCTGTCCCAGGCTCAGGTCGCCGCCGCTGCGCAGGGAAATCCGTCCGCCGTCGCGGTAGGCCAACGTATCGTTGTCCTCCGGCGCCAGCAGCAGGTTGCTCCACAAGCCGCTGGCATCCAGTCGTACACCATCGCCCACGCGCAAGATGCCGGCTTCGCGGCCGGCATCGACGAAACCATCGATCGTCCCGTTCGGGGAAATCTGCGCCAGTACGTTGCCGGCCTGCAGGCTGCCGCCATGAGCGGTGATGTCGGCGTCGATCGCCACGTCGTTGGCGAACAGGATCGCCTCGCCGCCATTGGCCAGGGTCAGCGCGCTGTCGACGCGGATGCTCTCGCCGGCCGCCACCTTCAGGCCGCCCAGCTGGAAGCCGTTGAGCAGTTCGCTGTCCAGGCTCAGGCGGCCCTGGCGCTCGGCGGCCACCGGAGCGTCCAGGGTCGGCTCCTCGGCCGCCACCTCGCCGGCACCGATGACCACCTGCTTGAGGCTGCCGGCATCGGCGCCGAGAGCGTACTCCAGCAGGCCGCTGCTCTTCACGTAGTAGGGGGTGTAGCGCCCGACGACCAGCTGCGCGCCGCGCGCCACGGCATTCTGCGACTGGTTGTAGCCGTCCAGGCCGGCCTGTGGCGCTTCGGTCTGCCGCTCGCCGCGATAGGTATCGCCGACCACCTGGCCGTCGAGCCGCGCATTGGCGCTGCCGATCACCAGACTGCCGGCGTCGCGGCCAACGCTGTAGCCGTTCTCGTAGCGCTGGGTCGGCGCGATCAGCGGATTGTAGAAATAACGGGTCTGGTCCCAGCGCTCGCTGTGTGCCTCGTAGCCGCGGTAGATGCCGTCGTAGAGCAGGTCACCCGGCGCCGAGCCGAGTTCGTAGAGGCGTCCGTCCGACCCCTTCAGCCAGGTCTGGCGGATGTAGCCGCCCTGCACATCGAGGGTTCCGCCGGACAGGTTGATCTGTGAACCGGCCTGGGTCACCACGTCGTTGCCGGTGAAACTGACGATGCCGCCCTGGGCCATCCACTCGCCCGCCGAGTGGCCCTGGGTGCCCAGGTAGCCACCGACCTCCAGCAGGCCGCCAGCGGTGTACCAGCGGTCGCTGGCATAGCCGTTGGTGCCGGCAGGCACCCGTACCAGGTCGCGCACGTCGACCCACACGTCCTGGCTGTTCAGACCGCCGCCCTCGCGGTTGACCGAGGCGTCGCGCTGCTCGTTGCCGCGCACGTTGACCTTGATGCTGTTGGTCTCCATCGCCACCTGCACGCCTTGCGCGCCGGAGACATCGATCACCGCGCCGTCGCGCAGCAGCGCGCGCTGGCCAGCGTTGACCGCCACCTGGCCACCGCTGGCGAGGGTGATGGAGCCGTCGCGGAAATCGACGCTGCCGGCGGAGTCGATCTCCACCCGCGACAGGACGCGGCGGTCGTCGTCGCCCCGACTGACAGCGGCACTGGAGCCGTTCAACGGCTTGAGCAAGGCCTCGCGCTGGCTGTCGAGGGCGGCGCTGCCGCTGCTATCCACCAGGATCGCGCTGGTGGCGCCTTCGGCCAGGGTGATCCGCTCGCTGGCCTTCAGGTGCAGGGTGCCGCGGCTGTCCACCGAACTGCTGGAAAGCAATACACCGGCCTGCTCCACCTCGCGGCCGCTGAGGCTGATATCGCCGGTGGCGGCCTGCACCAGGCCGCTGTTGCGTACCCGGCCGGCACTGCTGTCGGCGGCGAAGCCCGGCAGCACCTCGTTGCCGCGGGTGGTGGAGGTCAGGTTGCCGTCGGTGCCCTGGCCACGGCGGATGACGAAGCTGTCGCCGGCGGACAGGACCGTCTGCCCCTTCGGCGTGACGATGCTGCCGGCGTTGTCCACCTCGCTGCCGAGCAGCAGGACGTAGCCGCCGCCCCTGGTCGAGCCGGACGGCGCTGCCGTACGCAACTGTGCGCCCTGCTCCACGCGCACGGCGCCGGCCGCGTCGGTGAAGGTCGGACGGCTGCCGGCGTTGTCGTAGTAGAGGCCGCGCTGACGGAACTGTTCGTCCGAGATGTTCGCCGCCGCCACCGTCAGGTTGCGCACGTCCACCTGGCTGCTGCCGGAAAACACCACGCCGTTGCGGTTGACCAGCATCACCGTGCCGTCGGCCTTGATCTGCCCCTGGATCTGGCTGGGCCGCGCGCTGGGGTCGTTGACCCGGTTGAGCAGCGCCCAGTCGGCGTGCTGCTGGAAGTCCACGGTGGTGTTGCGGCCGACGTTGAAGGTCTCCCAGTTGAGCACCGCCTTGTCGGCGGTCTGCTCGATGCTCACCGTGGTCTTGCCGCCGGCCTGGGTCTGCACCGGTCCCTTGGCGTTCTGCCAGGCCTGCTCGAACGGCAGCGAGGCGTCGACCTTGAGGCCGCCCTCGCCGAGTCCGTCCGGAACATCCTGCGGGAGGTTCAGCGCCGCCTGGCGTCCGGCGGCCTGGGCGGCCTGCTGGGCGGCAATGGCGGCGACGGTGTTGTTCAGGTTGGCCATCGAACGCTGCAACTGCTGGTTGACCCGCTGCTGCTGCGCCAGCGGCGGCGGCGCCCCCGGCAACTGCGCTCCCGGTCGCGGCGCCCCGGCAGCGCCGCCCTGCGCCGCGCCCTTGGCGGCGAACCAGGCGGCGCTGAACGGCTGACCGGCGGCCTGGGCGCCCCCTGCGACCAGCAGCAGGGCGATGGCCTGGGCCAGCGGCTTCAGGCGCGGCGCGTAAAGCGCGCGGGAGGAACGGGCGGACGACGGCGAACGGGACGGCATGGCGAAGGGGTCCTTGAGCATGAAGTCGGTCGGGCGCCCGCAACGACGCCCGTTACTGGTAGACGGCCTGGCGGAGGGTGGGCCGAAGACTTGTCATGGAAACTTCATGGAGCGGAGCGAGGAGCCTGGGCGAACGGAAACACGACGGCAGCCGGATTTCAGCCACCGTCATGACAGGTCACTCATGGACGCCCTTTGCCGTTGCAGACGGAGGGATTGTTGATCGCGAGGTTTTCGCTGGTACCAGTGATGAAGGCGCTCATGATGGCGCTCTTCCAGGAAGCGACCAGGGGTACGAAACGGTGGTCAGCTACCGCTCTATTTTTAGTGGTGCCGCCATAATGCTGGGTAAGGAAGGCACGCAGGTCGGCGGCAACAGTGGCATCCTTGTAGCACTGGCCAAAGACAAAGTTGGTATAGCCGACGATGGAGTAGCCTGCGTTCGGGTTGACGAAGACCGGTATCCACTTGCTCGGATCGGCGCGATCTGCAGCGACACCCGGCGGAGCCACGCTACGAACAGCGATCACGCGATTGGCTAGAGTAGGGAGCAAGCCATTCACTCGCGCGATCTTTGAATTGTCGCTCAGGTCCACACCATCAGGCCCCTCATAGCCGATCGAGCCTGACACATTGTCGACGGCATTCCTGACACTTTCATAAGGCTGTACTGCCACCCAGTTGCTCGGCAGCGCACCGCCGGCCGGCAGACGGGCGTTCGTGAAGATCGAGTTGGTGGCGAAGCGAGTCGGGCAGACCGAGTTCAGGTGGCGGGTCAGCAACTCGGTGGCTCCACTGCCGCCCCGCTGGTAGACGATACGAATCGGCGTACGGTCGGCGGGGTTCCCCAATAGTTGCCCCCAAGTGACCTTGGCGCCGGAAAAGGCATCGCAGAGCTGGGCACTGGTCAGGTTCAGGTCGGTAATGTCGGGCTTCTTGTAAGGAATGGTTACTGCGGTACCCGCCAATGGAATCTGGATCAGTGGACCATATGCGCCTCTATAGTTGGTTGAATAGGCGCTCAGTTCGCTGCTACTCAAGATCGAGTCACTACCAATGTAGTGGACGGTGCCGGTAGTAGCGCCAAGCAGCATGGGGTTATTCATCAGGAAAGCGGTCTTGCCAATGCCGCTGCCGCTTGCGGCATAGCTGAAGTTGATTGGCAGGATGCTGTCGGCAGAACCTTTGTACAACTTGGCCGGCATGGAAGCACCACCGCCGGTCACCGTAGCGCCCAGCGTTGTATGACTGGTCAAGAGCGTCAGAGCAACGACGCCAAACATTGGCTTGAGCATGAAAACCTCCTGGGTTCCCCACAAGAAAAAAGACCGGCAGCCATAGGGCTGCCGGTCCTCGTATCGATTCGCCTAGGCGAAGCGCTTACGGGCGGCCTTTGGTGTTGCAGACGTTGGTGTTGCCGATGGCCAGGTTTTCGCTGGTGCCGGTGTAGAAGGCGCTCACGATGGCGCTCTTCCAGGCCGGAGTCAGCGGGATGAAGCCATGGGCGGCAACTGCGGCGTTGGTGGTAGTGCCACCGTAGTGCTTGTTGATGAAGGCGCGGACGTCGGTGGAAACGCTGGCGTCCTTGTAGCACTGGCCGAAGACGAAGTTGGTGTAACCGACGATGGAGTAGCCGGCGCTCGGATTGGTGAACACCGGAACCCACTTGCTGGGGTCCGCACGGTCGGCGGCGTTGGCCGGCGGAGCCACGCTGCCCAGGGCAGTGGAAACGTTAGCCTGGGTCGGCAGGTTGCCGTTCACACGGGAAACCTCGGCGTTGCTGTTGATGTTCACCGCATCCGGGCTGACATAGCCGAGGGAGCCGTTGGTTGCCTTGACGGTCGACACCACGGTGGAAGTGGCGGCGACGCCAACCCAGTTGCTCGGCAACGTACCGCCGGCCGGCAGACGGGCGTTGGTAAAGGTCGAGTTGGTGGCGAAGCGAGTCGGGCAGATCGAGTTCAGGTGGCGGGTGAACAGTTCGGTGGTGCCGCTGCTACCGGTGCGATAGACGATGCGGATCGGCGTGCTGTCGGTGGTGCCCAGCAGTTGACCCCAGGTGGTCTTGGCGCCGGAGAAGGCGTCGCAGAGTTGGGCGCTGGTCAGGTTGAGCGTGGTGTTGCCGTCCTTGCGATAGGGCACGGTGACCGAGGTGGCTACCGACGGGATCTGGATCAGCGGACCGTAGGTGCCGTTGTAGTTGCTGTTGTAGGTGGTCAGTTCGCTACCGCTGAGGACCGAGTCGCTACCGGCATAGTGAACGGTACCGGTGGTGCCGAACAGCGAGGAGTTGTTGGTCAGGAAAGCGTTCTTGCCGGTGCCGCTGCCGGTCACGGCATAGCTGAAGTTGGCCGGCAGGATGCTGTCGGCGGAGCCTTTGTACAGCTCGGCCGGCAGGGAAGCGCCACCGCCGGTGACGGCCATGGCTTGGGCGGATACGAGGGCGGCCACGCTCAGCGAGGCAGCGATCAGAGAGCGCTTGAACATGAAGAATCTCCTTTCATCGTGGTGTTGGTACGTTGAGGAAGTCGTCTTGCATGAGGCGGCGCCGTGCTTGCCGGGCTTTGCATCCCTAGCCGGTCGAAGGGGCCGCTGGGGATAAAACTCGCAAGTTCCGGTGACAGATCGGGGAAAAAATCTCGGGAGCATCGAATTGTTTTCGCAGCCTTTCCTCGGGTGTTCGCAGGCTCTGCGCCGGGCCTTTTCGCGGGACCTGCGAGGTTCCGCGAGCGCCTCCCGGCGGCCGGCCCGCGACGGCCATGGCGCGCCCTCGGGGCAACCTCGCTGAAACATGCACCCGAGCCCTGGCGAGGGGCCACACGGGTTGATGACAGCGAGAGGAAGGCCGGCTTGCACAAGCCCACCCGTAGGGCGGATTACGCCAGCGGCGTTATCCGCCGATACCTCTCTTCGGAAGACTGCTGAGACGCCCCATCCCCACGGCGGATAGCCGCGAGCGGTTAATCGCCCAGCACGGGAAAGGCTTGTTCAGGCACGGACTACTGGACCAGTTGGTTCATCTCGATGATCGGCATCAGCACCGCCATCACGATGGTCAGCACCACCCCGCCCATGACCACGATCATCAGCGGCTCGAGCAACGCGGTCATGCCCATGGCGCGGCGCTCGATGTCGCGCGACAGGGTCTGCGCCGCGCGGTCGAGCATCGGCGGCAGCGCACCGGTCTTCTCGCCGCTGGCGATCAGGTGGGTGAGGATCGGCGGGAACACCTGCCGCGTGCGCAGCGCCGAGGCCAGCGAGACACCTTCGCGAACCTGCGCGGTGGCCTCCTCCACCGCCTGCGCGAGGCAGTCGTTGGCCAACGTCTGGCGCGCCGCATCGAGCGCGCGCAGCAGCGGTACGCCGGCGCTGCCGAGGATCGCCAGGGTGGAGGCGAAGCGCGCGGTGTTCACCCCGAGCACGAAGCGACCGAGCAGAGGCAGGCGCAGCACTCGCCGGTGCCAGCCGAGCCGCGCCTGCGGGTCGCGCAGGTACAAGCGCCAGCCCCAGTAAGCGCTACCGATGGCGCCGGCGCAGAGCCAGCCCCAGGCGCGCACGAAGTCGCTGGCCTGGAGCATCGCCCGGGTCAGCGCCGGCAGGTCCTGGCGCGCCTGGGAGAAGGCGCTGACCACCTGCGGCACCACGTAGCCGAGGAGGAAAATGACGATGCCGATGGAGACCACGCCGACCACCGCCGGGTAGATGAACGCGGTGAGGATCTTGCCGCGCAGGGCGTTGCGTTCCTCGATGTAGTCGGCCAGGCGCTCCATCACCTGGGCCAGGTCGCCGGACTCCTCGCCCGCAGCCACCAGCGCCCGGTAGATTTCCGGGAAGTCCCGCGGCCGTGCGGCAAGGGCGTCGGCCAGGCGCATGCCGCCGCGCACGTCGCTGCGCACGGCGCTCAGGGTCTGGGCGATGTGCTTGCGCTCGGCCTGGTCGAGGGTGGCGCTCAGCGCCGCCTCCAGCGGCAGGCTGGCGGCCAGCAGGCTGGCCAGCTGGCGGGTGGCCCAGGCCAGGTCGCCGTCGGACAGGCGCGGGGCGAACAGCGCGCCCGCCCCTTGCCCGGTCCCGCCGCCAGCCTGCTCGCGGACCTCCAGCGGGGTCAGGCCGCGGGCGCGCAGTTGGCCGAGGGCGCCACGCTGGCTGTCCGCCTCCAGGGTGCCGGTCTCGATCCGGCCCTGGGCGTCGGCGGCTTCGTAACGGAAGGTCTGCATCAGGCGTCCCGGGTCACGCGGAGGATTTCCTCCAGGGTGGTGGAGCCGCTGGCGATCCAGCGCTCGCCGTCCTCGCGCATGCTGCGCATGCCGGCCGCGCGGGCGGCTTCGCGGAGATCCTGCTCGGCGCGGCCCTGGTGGACCAGGCGGCGGATCTCGTCGTCGATCACGAACAGTTCGTGGATGCCGGTGCGCCCGCTGTAGCCGGTCTGGTTGCAAGCCGGGCAGCCGACCGCGCGCCAGCCGCCGTCCTCTTCGACCCGGCAATGCGTGCACAGGCGCCGCACCAGGCGCTGGGCGAGTACGCCAAGCATCGACGAGGCGAGCAGGAACGGCTCGACCCCCATGTCCACCAGCCGCGTCACTGCCGACACCGCGTCGTTGGTGTGCAGCGTGGCCAGCACCAGGTGCCCGGTGAGCGAAGCCTGCACGGCGATCTGCGCGGTCTCCAGGTCGCGGATCTCGCCGATCATGATGATGTCCGGGTCCTGCCGGAGGATCGCCCGCAGGGCTACGGCGAAGGTCATGTCGATGCGCGCGTTGACCTGGATCTGGCTGATCCCCGGCAGGTCGTACTCCACCGGGTCCTCGACGGTGAGGATGTTGCTGGTGCTGGCGTCGAGCCGCGCCAGGGCGGCGTAGAGGGTGGTGGTCTTGCCGCTGCCGGTGGGCCCGGTGACCAGCACGATGCCGTGCGGCTGGCGGATCAGGTTGTCCAGCGGCGCCAGCACGCCGGGAGCCATGCCCAGGGTCTCCAGCCTCAGGCGTCCGGCCTGCTTGTCGAGCAGGCGCATCACCACCCGTTCGCCGTGGCCGGTGGGCACGGTGGAGACGCGAATGTCGATCGGCCGCCCGGCTACCCGCAAGGCGATGCGGCCGTCCTGGGGCAGGCGTTTCTCGGCGATATCCAGCTGCGCCATGATCTTGATCCGCGACACCAGCGCCGCGTGCAGCGCCTTGCGCGGCGCGACCACGTCGCGCAGGGCGCCGTCGACGCGATAGCGCACCACCGAATGGGTCTCGAAGGGCTCGATGTGGATGTCGCTGGCCTCATCGCGCGCGGCCTGGGTCAGCAGCGCGTTGATCATGCGGATCACTGGCGCGCCATCCTGGGTGTCGAGCAGGTCGGTAACCTCGGGGATATCGTCCATCAGGCGGTCGAGGTCGACCTCGCTCTCCGCCGCGCCGACCACCGCCGCGGCGCTGCCGGTATCGGAGTAGGCGCTGGCCAGCAGGGTGTCGAGCTCGTCGTCGCGGACGCTCTCCAGGCTGGCCGGCGCATGCCGCTGGCGCACCTCGCTGATCGCCCAGCCGGGCGTGCGCGGGCTGACCAGCAGGGTCGCGCCATGCTCGCCCGGCCGCAGCAAGGCGCGCTGCGCCTTGGCCCAGGCGTAGGGCAGCAGGCTCATAGCGGCGCCGCCTCGCCCAACGGTACCGCGCGCAGCGGCCGCGGGCTCGGGCGCAAGTCGTAGGCGGCCTGCGGGATGCCCTGCTGCGCCGGCGGCAGCACCGGAGCCTGCATGTCGCCGACGCTCCAGTCGTGGCGCGGCTGCACGCGCTGCTGGGCGCGGCGGATGAAGTCGTAGCGGTTGAGGGTGATGCTGCGGCCGGCGGCGGCGTCGCGGACGATGTAGGGACGCAGGAAGACCATCAGGTTGGTCTTGGTCCGCGAGCGCTTCTGGTAGCGGAACAGCGAGCCGACGCCGGGGAGGCTGGAGAGTCCGGGAACGCCGTCGGTGTTGTCCTGCACGTTGTCCTGCAACAGGCCGCCGAGGACCATGATCTGGCCGTCGTCGAGGAGGATGCTGGTATCGATCGCGCGCTTGTTGGTGACCACCCCGGCGGCGGTGCTGGCGCGCTCGTCGACGCTGCTGACCTCCTGGTAGACGTCGAGCTTGACCGTTCCTCCCTCGGAGATCTGCGGACGGATGTTCAGCTTCAGGCCGACGTCCTCGCGCTGGATGGTCTGGAACGGGTTGTTGCTGGTACCGCCGCCGTCGGTGACGTACTGGCCGCTGACGAAGGGTATGGTCTGGCCGACCATGATGCTCGCCGACTCGTTGTCCAGGGTCAGCAGGTTCGGGGTCGACAGGACGTTGGTGCCGCCGCGGCTCTTCAGCGCCCGGGCGAGCACCTTGAGGTCGAGGATCTTGCCGATCCCGGGGATGTCCACGGTGCCATCCACCAGGCCGATGTTGAGCCCCTTGGGCAACACGTCGATGGTGTTCTTGCCGGCCGTGTTCAGCGCCGACTGGCCGAAGTTGACCCCGCCGAACACGCCGTTGCCGCCGAGGTTGCCGGCCTGCCACTGGATGCCGAACTCGCTGGAGTCGTCTTCGCTGACCTCGACGATCAGGCTTTCGATCACCACCTGGGCGCGGCGCTGGTCGAGCAGGTCGATGACTTCGCGGAGGTTGCGGTACAACGGCTCGGGTGCGGAAATCAGCAGGGTGTTGGTGGTGGCGTCGGCCTGTACGGTGACCCCGCCGGCGGAGAACGCCGAGTTCTCCTCGCCCATCGCACCGGGTCCGGCGCCGCCCTGGCCGCTGCCCATCGCACCATAGGCGCCGCCGCTGCGGTTGCTGCCGCCCAACCCGCTGGAACCGCTGCCCGTGGTATTGCCGCTGCTCCCCAGGCCCTGGCTACCAGTACCGCTATTGCCGCCACCGAGCATGCCGCCGCCGCTCAGGCGCGCGCGCTGCTGGTCGCCCTCGTTGCCCTCGCCGCCGCTGTCGCCGGTGATCAGCCCGCGCAGGGCCTGGGCCAGGCGGGTCGCCTGGGCGTTGCGCAAGTAGACCACATGGAGGTTGCCGGGATTGCTTTGCACGCTGTCCAGCTTGCCGATCAGGTCGCGCGCCAATTGCGTGCGCTCTGGGCTCGGCGAGCGGATCACGATGCTGTTGGAGCGTGGGTCGGCGAGCACCACGGTCTTCTGGCCCTGCTCGGCGCCGCCGCTGCCCTGGCTGTCGAGCAGTTCGGAGACGGTGCTGGCGATGTCCACCGCGATGCCGTTCTGGATCGGCACCACGTCGGTGTCGCTGGCGCTGGGGATGTCGATGCTGGCGATGATCCCGGCGACCCGGTCGAGGTTTTCCGCGTAGTCGGTGACCACCACGGTGTTGTTCCCCGGATAGGCATTGATCGGGTTGTTCTGCGCGACGATCGGGCGCAGTACCGGGATCAGGTTCACCGCGTTCTCGTAGCGCAGGCGGAAGGTCCGCGTGACCATACCGTTGGCCGCCGGCCGGTCGGCGCCGTAGACCGGCCCGCCGAGCAGCTTGGCGTCGGCCTCCGGCACCACCTGGCTGACCCCGTCGACGTCGACCACGCTGAAGCCCTGCATGCGCAGGGCGCTGGTGAGCATGCGGTAGGCGGTGCGCGCCGGCACCTGGCCTTCGGAAACCAGGGTCAGCTTGCCCTTCACCCGCGGGTCGACCAGGAACTGCCGGCCGGTGGCGCGCGACAGCGCGCGCACCACCGCTTCCACCTCGGTATCGACGAAATTCAGGCTGACCGGCTGCTCGCCGAGTTCGGCCGCTGTCGCTGAGACCGGAGCCACGCCACCGGAGCGCGCTACGCCGCGTCCGGCACTCAGCGCGCGGCGGGCCTGCTCGGCCTGGGGCCGCTCGCGGACGTCGGCGCTGCGCAACGGCGCACCGGAGCGGACACTGCTCAGCGGCCGGCCAACTTCCTCGTCGGCCGGGGGCACGCCGGGGACCTTCGGCGTCTCGCTACACGCCGCGACCAGCAGCGCGCCCAGCGCCACGCCCAGTACAGGCCAACGACGCCGGGCATGGTGGAAAGCTGATTGCCTCATGGGGAATCCTTGGGAGCGGAAGTCGACTGCAAATGGATCGAGGCGGACACCAGCCCGCCGGACAGCTCGTTCGAAGAGCCGGAGCGCTCCTCGGAAGGAGCGTCGAGACGCGTCACCTGCGCCTCGCTGACGCTCAGGCGCAACGCTGCCGGGCTGCGCGCCAGCCAGCGCAGCAAGGCCTCGCCGGACACGCTGGCGAAGTCCAGTTGCCATTGGCCCGGTTGCGGGGCGTCCAGTTGGAAACCGTCGAGTCCCTGATCGCGCAGGCTGCGACGGATCGCCTCGGCGTCCGCCGTACCGCTCAGGGTCGGACCGCGCAACGCCTCGACCTCACGCAACACGCCGTCCACCGCCGCAGCCTGCGCACGCAGGCGCGGCAGTTCGGCTTGCCAATGCTCGATCCGCGCCAGCGGCGGATCGACGAACACTTGCCAGGTCAGCGCCAGGCATAGCGCCAGGCCACCGCCGGCGAGAATCTTGCGCTCGCGCGGCGCCAGTTGCCGCCAGTAGGCCTGCAATCGCAGCAGCAGGGGACTCCAGCGCTGCGCCGGAGTATTCAGCAGGCCCGCCAGGCGCTTATTCATCTTCATCGGCAGCCGCCTCGGCAGTGCCACTGTCTGCCGCGCCAGCGGCCGGCGCTGGCGGCGCTTCCATGGCGCGCACCTGCCAGCCCTTGTCGGAGGCATCGGCCTGCAACCCGTGCTTGCCCAACTCGCCCTGCCAGGCAGCGGCATCGCCGCCTGGCGGTCCCGGCAGCAGCTCCAGGTCCAGTTCGCCGGCGTGGTAGTCCAGTCGTTGCAGGCGCCCGGCGAGGAACGGCATCGCCTCGCCGGCGCCATGCAGCAGCGCGGCCAGTCCCGGTGCGGCATCGCCATCGGCCTTGCCGGCCAGATAGGCGTCGCGTCGCTCGCGAGCCTGGCGCAGCGGATCGAGCACCACCGGCAGTTCCGGGAAGGCCTGCTGCACGCGTTGACTGCTCTGCCGTTGCAAGGACTGGCCCTGCTCGGCCAGTTGCCCGGCGTACAGGTTCAGACCGGCGACCCACACCAGCAAGGCCAGGGCAGCGCAGAACAGGGGCATCTTCCAGGTGCCGTTGCCGGCGCTCGTCGCCGGCGCTTTCAGCGCCAATCCCCACGGACTGGCGGGCCCGCTCCAGCGCAGCGCTTCGTCCAGCGCCTCGGCCCGCTCCAGGGCTGCGGAGCGCCACGCCGGTCGCTCGCCCAGCCAGAACAGCCGCAACTCCTGCGGGACCTCAGCGAGGCCCTGCTCCGGCAAGGGATGGACCACAGCGTCGCTCAGCGAGCGGCGCAACAGCAGATGGCCGTCCCACTCGCCGGCCACCCAAGCGTCATCGCGCAACGGCAGGAGGAACGGCGCGGCCTGCACCTCCCGCACGTCGAGCCGCAGCCGCTGTACGGCCTGCTCCAGCGAGGCCAGCGCCGACGCCTCCAGCCACCCCAAGGTCAGGCGCCCGTCGGCGCCGCGCGGGCCGTGGGCCAGGCGTAGCTGCGCCGGATCGCCGAGGACCAGCGCCTCGGCCGCACAGTTCACCGCGGCGGCAAGCTTCGCCGCAGGCAGCGCCGGCAGTTCGAGACTGACCAGGCGGCAATCGCGCGGATGCAGGAACAGCGCCACCGGCAACCCCTGGCGCCGCCGCGCCAGTTCCGCGAGCGAGACCTCGATTCGTTCCTGCACCGCGCCGCGCGCATCCAGGCGCAAACAATGCAGCGGCGCCGCCTCGGCGAACTCGCTCAGCGGCGGCAGCAGGCAACGCCAGGCGGCCTTCATGAGCCCACCCTCATCCAGTTGACCGCCGTGCTTTCACCGGCCTTGCGCTGCACCAGGGCTTGCAGGCGCACCTCTTGCCGGTCGCGCCGAGCATAGGCGGTGAGCAGGAACCAGTCGCTGGTGATCCCGACCTTCACCGACTGCGCCTGCAATTGCGGCATGTTCAGGCGGTTGACGAAGTCGCCGCGATTGAGGAACCAGCGGCCCCGGTCGCGCTCGCCGAGCACCCGCCGCGCCTGGTCCAGCCCGAGGCCGGGGACACAGGCGGCGAGCACTTCGGCGCGCGCGGTGTTGCCGTTGATCCAGGTGGTTTCGGGCAGGATGGTGACGTAGGGTCGCAGGCGTTCCAGGGTCGCCGGCGGAATGCCCAGCCGCGCCAGGTCGTCGAGACGCCTGAGCGCCGGCATGCGCGCCGGAAGCGCACGCAACACGGCGCCCGGCGAAGTCTCGCGGCCGCTGTCGAAACCTGCGGGTTGCGTCTCGGCCGGCGGCGCTTCGGCGGGCAGCCGTGCATAGGAATCGAGTACCCGCTCGACGATCAGCCGCGTCTCCTTCGGGCGCACGCCGAGCAGACCGGCGAGGCGTTCGAAGTTCGCTCGCTCCTGGAGATCGGGGCGTTGGTCGACCAACAGGTTGCGCAGGTTGAACTTGCCCTGCTCGTCTTCCAGTTGGCCGTTGAACGGCAATTCGGCGCTGCTCAGACGCAAGCCACGCATCGGTTGCGCCCAGCGCTGGTCGAGGCGGGTCAGCGGGTCGCGGCGGCTGTCCTCGAGCAGCAACTGGCGGCTCCATTCCAGGCCGCCGCGCAGCATCCAGCCGGCCTGGATGCGTAGCTGCTCGCTTTCCAGGGCGCGGATGAATGCGCTCTGGCGGGCGATCAGGCCGGCGGCTATGACCGCGACCACGGTGACGATCAGCAGCGCGCTGATGATCGCCATGCCGCGCTGGCGATGACCGTTCATGGCGCGCTCAGAGCTGCCAGGAGCCGATGTCGGCGTTGATGCCCTCGCCGCCCGGCTGCCCGTCGGCGCCGAGGGAGAACACGTCGATCTCACCGTTCACGCCGGGATTCAGGTACTGGTAGGGCTTGCCCCAGGGGTCGTTGGGCAGGCGCTCCAGGTACGAGCGCCAGTTGCTCGCCGAGGCATCGGCAGGGCGCTCCGCGAGCACCTTCAAGCCCTGCGCCTGGCTCGGATAGCGGCCCTGGTCGAGGCGGTAGAGCTTGAGCGCCTGCATCAGCCCGGAGATGTCCTGGCGCGCCGCGGTGGCGCGGGCCTGGTCGGGACGGTCGAGCACCTTGGGCACCACCATCGCGGCGAGGATGCCGAGGATCACCACCACCACCATGATCTCGATCAGGGTGAAGCCCCGCTGTCCCCGATGTCCTTTCGGGCTGGAGCTGAACTGCACGACATCCATCTCGACACTCCTCGGCATGGTTCGATTCGCCGCGGATTGTTTCAGGAAGATATGTCAACGATATTGAAAATCCTCGGGTGCGCCGCTCTTCCGGAGGCGCCCGCAAGGCCCTGGAGCCGGGCTTTCCGGCAGGCGCCGGGGATGGCTCGCGGGGGCGCCCTCCCGAGCTTTTGTCAGGGATCGGTCAGATTTCCCGGCTAGCCTGGAAGTCCCCTTTCGCCGACCTTTCCGCGATGTCCACGCGCCTGTCTTCCCGCGGTTTCACCCTGATCGAAGTGCTGGTCGCGCTGGCCATCGTCGCCATCGCCCTGGCCGCGGCGATCCGCGCGGTGGGCCTGATGACCGACGGCAATGGTCTGTTGCGCGACAAGTCGCTGGCCCTGCTGGCAGCGGAGAGCCGGCTCGCCGAGCTACGCCTGGGCGTCGGCGCGGCTCCGGGAAACAGCGATTTCGAATGCTCCCAGGGCCGCCTGCGGTTGTACTGCGAACAACGCGTCGAGGCCACCGACGACCCCGCGCTACTGTGGGTGGAAATCCGTGTGCGCACGCAGCGCGAACAGGCGGTGCCGCTGGCGCGCCTGAACACCCTGCTGAGCCGCTCCCGGTGATCTCAACCGCGCTTGAGGGTAGCCAGCGGCGGCGGTTCGGCGAGCCGCTGCATGGCCACCCGGCGAACCTCGCCGTTCTGCTCGATGAGCACCGCGTCGGCCTCGATCCGCCGCACCTTCGCCGCACGTGCCAGGACCTCGCCCTCGCGATAGGCCTGGGCCGGCGCGCCGTTCACCGAGAGGATGGCGATCGCCGCGGGACCACCGCTGATCAATCCCGCCAGTTGCACCTCTACCTCACCGGAAGGCGCCGCGAACCAGCGTTGAGCGGCGTCCTCGCCGCTGGGCGGCGGAACGTCGGCGACCTCGGCCTGGACCACGCCGGGAATCGGCGCCAGCAACAGATAGCCCCAGAACAGCAGGCCGGCGAGGATCGCCAGCACGGCGGCGAACTGGACCAGGCGGGGCGGATCGATACGGGGCATGGCCGGCATGGCGGGCTCTCCTGGCGTATGGGCGACGGGCGCCACGAACGGCGCCCCGGCACCAGCCTAGCGCGGAATTCTCTCCGTTATGTTTCACACGCCGATCATCTTCGTCGGGCACTCTGGAAACCTCTCTCTTCGCGGAGCGGCATCCGGTGAGGCGACCCCGGCAAGGCGGTTTCACCCTGATCGAACTGATGGTGGTGCTGGTAATCGTCGGCATCGCCACGGCGGCCATCAGCCTGAGCGCCCGCCCCGACCCGACGGGCCTGCTGCGCCAGGATGCCGCGCGCCTGGCGCGGTTGCTGGAAATAGCCCAGGGCGAAGCGCGGGTACGCGGTACGCCGATCCTCTGGCAGCCCAGCGCCAAGGGCTATCGCTTCAGCCCGCAGGCCTATCGCGGCAAGACCGACGCCTTCGCCGCCGACACCGAATTGCGCGCGCGCGACTGGCAGGCCGCGCCGCTGCGGGTCAGCGTGCGCCCGCCGCGACCGGTGTTGCTGGACGCCGAATGGATCGGCGCGCCGTTGCGGATAACGCTCTCCGACGGCCAACACAGCGTCACCGTGCTGCGCGAGGCGAACGGCCATGTCCGGGTACGCTGAACGCGCGACGACGCGGCGCCGGCAAGCCGGCTTCACCCTGATCGAGGTGATGGTCGCGATCATGCTCATGGCCATCGTCAGCCTGATGGCCTGGCGCGGCCTGGACAGCATCGCCCGGGCCAGCGCGCACCTGGAGGACAGCACCGAGCAGGGCGCCGCGCTACTGCGCGCGCTGAACCAACTGGAGCGCGACATCGCCCTGCACAGCGCCATCCGGGAGGAGACCGGCCTGCCCAGCGGCGACGAGCCGATCCGGGCCGGCGACAGCCTGCCGCCCGGACTCGCACTGAAGCGCCTGAGCGAGATCCCATTGCGCCTGGACATCGTCCGCGCCAGTACCGAGCCAGGCGCGCCGCTGCAGCGCGTGCGCTGGTGGCGACAGGGCAAGGTCCTCTACCGCGCCGCCTCGCCCAGCGGCGACCGCCTGCCGTTGCCGCCGCTGGCGGAGCGGGTGGCTGTGCTGGACGACGTGAGTCGGTTCGAGATCCGTGCCTGGGTGCCGGGAAAGGGCTGGACGCGCCTGCCGGCACGCAGCAAAGTCCGCGCCAGCGGACTGGAGATCAGCCTGGCACGGGTCACCCGCAACGGCGTGGAGCGCTATCGACGGGTGGTGGCCCTGCAATGAAGCGGTGGCTCAGCCGAGCAGCACCACCCCGCCCGGCAGGCGGGTGACCTCGATCCCATAGGCATCCCGGATCAGGGTCGCCACGTCGGCCAGTTGATCGAGGCTGAAACGGGCCTGGACCCGGCGTCGGCCAAGGGCCTTGTCCAGCAGCAGGAGCATGCCGGGACGGTAGCGGTTGATTTCGTCGATCACCGTGGCCAACGGTACGTCGTTGAACACCAGCATGCGCTCGCGCCAGGCCATCACCTCGGCAACGTCGAAAGGCACCGGCGGACCGTTGCGTCGCTCGTCGAAGGTCAGTTGCTGGCCGGCCTGGAGGTCCAGGCGCTGGCCGAGGTGTTCGAGCCGCACGCTGCCCTCCAGGCAGGTCACCACGCAAACGTCACCGCTGCTGCGCACATTGAAGCGGGCCCGGCTAGCGCTCAGCCAGGCGCTCCCGGCCATCACCCGCAGGCTGCTCTGCGGCGGGTGGCTGGCGATGATCTCGGCCTCGCCGCCGAGCAGTTCGATGGTTTCCTGCTGCTCTTGATTGCGCCGCACGTTCAGGCGGGTGCGGGTGTTCATCTCGATCCGCGTCTCGCCGCTCACCTGCACCTGGCGTTGCTCGCCGACCGCCGTGACATAGTCGGCGCCGCCCAGGCCATGGTCGAGCAGCGACGGGCGCAAGACGAACAACGCCACCGAGGCGGCCAGCGCACCGCCGACGAACCAGCGACGACCGAAACGCCTCGGCGCGATCTGCGCCACGGCCGGCGGCTCCAGCGGCAGAGCGGCGGCACTGCCGAGTGCCTGCCAGAGATCGCGCGCCTCGACGAACGCTCGCAGGTGTTGCGGGCTGCGCGCACACCACTGGCGGAAGGCCCGCGCGTCGCCCTGGGTGACGCGTCCGGAGGTCAGGCTGATCACCCAGGCGTGCGCTTCGTGGCGAAGGTCGCCGGTTTCATCGGCGGCGGAGTCTGAGGCTGTCATGACTGTGCTGTACGGACACCGGAATGGCTCATGGGATGGATATGGCGGCGGTTTTCCACCTGCTTATGCTTATGACGGTTTTCCGGCCCCGGGACCGAACCTCTGGATGACTTTTCTTTCCAGGCGCTCCGCGCAGAACCACAGGGCGGCCTTGAGTTCCTTCTCCACGGTGCGGGTGGAAATGCCGAAGCGACGGGAGATTTCCGCATGCGGCGTCTCTTCCAGGCGCGAGGCGATGAGAATCTGCCGACGCCGCGCCGGCAGTTCGCAAAGCGCCTCCAGCAGGCGACGGATCTCGGCGTGACCGCCGACGATGCGCTCCGGGTCGAGGCCTTCGTCGGCCACCTGCAACAGCTCCGCCACCTCCTCCCCGGTGAGCAGGCGGGCGTCGCCCTCGCGGCGGTCGGCGGCAATGTTCAGGGCAATACGGAACAGGTAGGCCTGGGGCTTCTTGACCTCCAGGGCATCATCCAGCCGGTCGACTCTCAGGTAGGTTTCGTGCAGCACGTCGCACGCCAGGTCCTCGGAGCCCAGGCGCCGTTTCAGGCGCGCCTTGAAGTCGTCGTAGGAGGCGAGGAACAGCTTCACCATCGCGCTTTGCCGCGAATCGCTCATGACCCTCCCACTCCCTCCGTCAGCTTGCATTCCATGGCCTTGCCCGTCGTCTTCGGCAGCAACAGGATGGTCAGCGGCTGGGCCAGCGTAGCGGGCGTCGCCTGCATCACCCGCACGCCGCGCAGGCTTTCCACCAGGGCGCTGTCCCGCTGCGGGTCGCCGGTCGAACCGAGCAGGCGACTGTGGCGAACCTCGCCGAAGCGACCGATCCAGAGTTGCAGCACCGCGCGATAGGTACCCGGACGAGTGCGCGGCGAGCGGCACAACTGTTCTTCCAGCGCCGCCTGGACCGCTCCCGCGTAGCGCCGATCCAGCGGCTGCTCGACCTTCGGCATCTCTGCCGGCAGCGGCGCAGCGTTCCTGACGGCCTGCGCCGGCAGCAGGGTGAACGCTTCCTGGCTGGTGTAGCGCGCCATCAGGCCGGTTCCGCCGAGCAGTCGGGTCAGGGCGTCGCTGGCGGTGAAGCGCCCCTGCAAGCGGGCCGAGCGCCGTCCACGGGCCAGTTCGCCATCCACCAGAACCGCCATTCCCGTCACCCCGCTGTAGGTCACCAGCGCCGATGCCAGGCTCTGCGGAGGAATATCGAACGCGTGCACCGCCAGGCGCAACGGCGGCCTGCCGCCATCGCCCGGCACGGCGCCGGACGCCGGCAGCAGCATGCCGAGACCGAGCAACGACACTGCGCACGACCTTGCCACCCCGAGGATCGACATCAACGGATTCCAGTCCGAACTACCCGGTTCAGGCCAGATGGCCATCACCCAGGAGGGACATCCTGATGGCACTGTGTGACTGTGGTGTGACGGTACCTGCGGTGACATGTTTTCACCGATTGCCGTATAAGCGGGAAACCACCATCCCAGCGCGGGAGAATCGCCATGCACCGTTCATCGCAGGTTCTGCCGGCCCTGATCCTGGGCCTGGCCATGAACGCCACCCTGGCCGACGAGCCGACGCCGCCGGCGAACTGCATCAACACCGAGGTCAACGGCTACCAGGCTTTGTCCTATGAATGCCTGAGCCAGCAGATGACCGATCCTGACAGCGCGGCCAGGACCCGCCGCGAACAGGAGCTGGATTCCGCCGCCATCGTCCGGCGTCCGCCAAACCAGCTCGGCCTGTACAACCAATCGGCGACGCGCATTCGCCTGGGCACCTCGTTCGGCAACTCAGTGGAAGCGCAGCGGCCGCCTCGCTAAGGGTCTCCGCAGGTCCGCGCTCCTGGCCGGCGGCGCAAGACAGAAAACCCCGGCAACCAGGCCGGGGCAATCGTCGTCGGCGAGGTTGGCCGCCGATCAAAGGACAAGGAACGCCCCTCAGGCGAAGGTACGCTCCAGCAGGTCGCCGAAACGATTGAAGGCATCGCTGGCGCCCTTGGCGGCCAGGCGCTCTTCTTCCTCGTTCAGCTCGATGCCGTCGAGGATCGCCACGAAGCTCTTCCAGCCTTGCGCGCGGCCGCCTTCCGGTTCGGCCAGATGGCGGGCGCCGAAGTTCTCGTCGAGTTCGAGCGCGGCGGCTTTCTTGAACAGGAACGCAGCGCCCAGCTTCGAACCTTCGGAAACGAACAGCCAGCCCAGTGCCTCGGCCAGGCTCAGGTCGGCCTCGCGCACGCTCTGGTCGCCCTCCGGCACCGGATGGCCGAGGTCCGCCAGGTCTGCACGAGCGGCGTCGTCGCGGGCGCGGGAAGCCAGGCCGGGGAACAGGCGGGCCAGCGCTTCGTTGCGATAAAGCGGCTCCAGGTCATGCTGGAAGAGGTACTGGGCGGCGACGAAGCGGGCGAAATTGTCCCGGCTGGCGAAGGGTTCCTTGCTCTTCACCAGGCTCTCCAGGCGCTGGTGCGGCTCGTTGGTCAGCAGGTTGAGACGTTGCGAACGCAGGTTTTGCCGAGTGGATTCAGGGACCAGGGTATCCATAGGGGAATTCCTTTCGAGGGACGGAACGCACTGGGCCGACATAGCGCGCCCAGGATCAATAACGATTCTCAATTATATTCGTTATTGAATCTCAGTGTCACATGAAAGGATGCCGACCGACTGCCATTGACCAGAAAAGGACTACAGCAAATACTGTATTTACATACAGCATTCGAGTTATTTCCTTGGCCTCCCTTTCATCCGTAGCCGACATCACCCCACCCGCAGCCGTCGCCGGACGAGGCAATGGCATAGCGCTGAGTGCGCTGCTCGACGCGCGTAGGATATGGAAAGGCCAGTCCGCCGTACCGGCCGGCGCTTCCCTGCCCACCGGGCATGCGCGCCTGGACGCACTGCTGCCCGGCGGCGGTTGGCCGGAGCATGCCCTGAGCGAAATCCTCCATGCCCGCGACGGTGTCGGCGAACTGCAACTACTGATGCCGACCCTCGCTCGCCTGACCCAGGCGCAACGTCGTGTCGTCCTGGTCGGCGCCCCCTACGTACCTTATCCGCAGGCCTGGCTGGCCGCCGCGGTCGACCTGCGCCACCTGGTCCTGTTGCAGGCCAGCGGACGCGACGCCTTGTGGGCTGCCGAACAGTGCCTGCGCTCGGGCAGTTGCGCCGCAGTGCTGTGCTGGCCGCAGCAGGCCGACGACCGCGCCCTGCGCCGCCTCCAGGTCGCCGCCGAAAGCGGTCAGGCCCTGGGTTTCGCCTATCGTCCCCTGCGCGAAGCGGTCAACCCTTCGCCGGCAGCGCTACGCCTGTGCATCGAAACCCGCCCCCCACGCCTGCGCATCCTCAAGTGCCGGGGCGGCCTCGCGCCGGCGACCGCCCTGCCAGCCAGCGCCTGGCAATGAGGCGGCCATGCTCTGGGCTTGCATTCTCCTGCCGCAACTGGCCATGGACAGCGCGCTGCGTCAACGGAACAATCCCGACGCACCGCTGGCGCTGCTCGGCGGCCCAGCGCAGCGCCGGCAGTTGCAGGCGGTCAACCCAGCGGCACGCGCGCTCGGCCTGAAGCCCGGTCAATCGCTGATCGCCGCCCAGGCCCTGAGCCGGGACTTCGCCACGGCGGAATACGACCTCGCCGCCGTGGAGCGCTGGCAGGCCTTCCTCGCCGCCTGGGCCTACGGTTTCAGCTCGCAGGTCAGCCTGCACTATCCGCGCGCGCTGCTGCTGGAAGTGCAGTCCAGCCTTGCCCTGTTCGGCCCCTGGCCACGCTTCGAGGCCCGCTTGCGCAAGGAACTCACGGCGCTGGGCTTCCGCCATCGCCTGTGCCTGGCGCCGAACCCGGTGGCGGCGAGGGTCCTGGCGAACAGCCACGACGGCCTGGCCATCGAGGACGAGACAGCGCTGCAACGCCAGTTGTCCGCCCTTCCGCTGGACCGCCTGGGACTCTCGCGGGAGCTGGCCGTCGCCCTCGGACGCATGGGACTGCGCCATCTGCGCCAGGTCCTCGAGTTGCCGCGCGCCGCCCTGGCCCGTCGCTTCCCGGCCGAACTGCTGTTGCACATCGACCGCCTCTGCGGCCGCAGCCCGCTGGCGCTGGAGCACTACCGGCCGCCGGACACCTTCGACCTGCGCATCGAACTCAATTTCGACGTGGAATCGCACCAGGCCCTGCTCTTCCCCCTGCGACGGCTGAGCGCCGATCTCGCCGCCTTTCTCGCCGGACGCGACAGCGGCGTGCAGCGCTTCACCCTGCATCTAGAGCATCACGGGCGCGCCGACAGCCAGGTCACGGTCGGCCTGCTCAGCGCCGAACGCGAGGCGGCGATGCTCTTCGAACTGACCCGCGGCCGTCTCGAACAGCTGCAACTGCCCGCCCCCGTGCATGCCGTGCGCCTGGAGGCCCGCGAGCTGCCTCCTTTCACGCCGCAGCACCGCGAACTGTTCGACGAGCGCCCACAGCAGTATCTCGGCTGGGAACAGTTGCGGGAACGCCTGCGCGCGCGGCTGGGCGACGAGGCGGTACAGGGCCTGAGCGCCGTCGCCGAACACCGTCCGGAGCGAAGCTGGCGGCCGCACAGCTGCGACAGGGCGCAATCGCCGGCAGCCTGCGGCCTCCGCCCCGGCTGGCTGCTGGCGGAGCCACGCCCCCTCGGCGAGGCCTTGCCCACCGTGCTGGCCGGCCCGGAGCGGATCGAGTCGGGCTGGTGGGATGGCGAAGACATCCGCCGCGACTATTACCTGGTGGAAACCCGCAGCGGACAACGTGCCTGGGTCTATCGCGAGGTCGGCAGCGAAGGGCCGCTGTGGCTGCATGGCTGGTTCGCATGAGCGCCTACGCCGAACTGCATTGCCTGTCCAACTTCAGTTTCCAGCGCGGCGCCTCCAGCGCCGCGGAACTCTTCGCCCGTGCAGCACGCCTGGGCTATCGGGCCCTGGCGATCACCGACGAATGCAGCCTGGCCGGTATCGTGCGGGCCTGGCAGGCGGCGCGGGAGCATCAGGTACAACTGATCATCGGCAGCGAAATCCGCCTCGAACAGGGGCCCAAGCTGGTCCTCCTGGCGGAGGACCTGGAGGGCTACCAGAACCTCTGTCGCCTCATCACCCGCGGCCGGCGACAAGCCGACAAGGGCCACTACCGGCTGCTGCGCGAAGATCTGCAACAGCCGCTCGCCGGCCTGTTGGCGATCTGGTTGCCGAACGACCATGGGGACGAGCAGGCTGCCTGGCTCCGCGAACGCTTCCCCCAGCGCCTTTGGCTGGGCGTCGAGTTGCATCGCGGCGCCGATGACGATGCCCGCCTGGACAAACTGCTCGCGCTCGCCTCGCATCTCCGGCTACCGCCCGTGGCCTGCGGCGACGTCCACATGCACGCCCGCGGCAGGCGAGCCCTGCAGGACTGCATGACAGCGATCCGCAACCATCTGCCGGTCAGCGAGGCCGGCGCCTATCTCTTCCCCAACGGGGAACGCCACCTGCGTACCCTGGAGGCCCTGCAGGGGATCTACCCGCAAGCCCTGCTGGCGGAAACCCTGAAGATCGCCGAACGCTGCCGGTTCGATCTGGAACAGCTGAAATACCAGTACCCACGCGAATTGGTACCGGCCGGACACGACCCGGCGTCATGGCTCCGCCATCTCACCGAACAGGGCATCGCCAGGCGCTGGCCGAACGGCGCGAGCGCCAAGGTCCGCAAGCAGATCGAGAGAGAACTCGAGCTGATCGCCGAACTGGGCTATGAAAGCTATTTCCTCACCGTGCAGGACATCGTCGCCTTCGCCCGGGGCCGGGAAATCCTTTGCCAGGGCCGCGGCTCGGCGGCCAATTCGGCAGTGTGCTTCGCCCTCGGCATCACCGAGCTGGACCCGGACCGGACCAACCTGCTGTTCGAGCGCTTCCTTTCCCGCGAGCGCAACGAACCACCGGACATCGACGTGGATTTCGAACACGAGCGCCGCGAGGAGGTCATCCAGTACGTTTTCACACGCTACGGACGCCAGCGCGCGGCGCTGACCGCGGTGGTCAGCACCTACCACGGCGCCGGCGCGGTGCGCGACGTAGCCAAGGCCCTGGGTCTGCCGCCCGAGCAGGTCGACGTCCTGGCCAACTGCTGCGGCCGCTGGAGCGACCAGGCCCCCAGCGCCGAACGCCTGGAAGAGGCCGGCTTCGATCCGCAGAGTCCGATCCTGCGCCGGGTGCTGGCCCTGACCGGCGAGTTGATCGGTTTTCCGCGCCACCTCTCGCAGCACCCCGGCGGCTTCGTCATCTCCGAGCAGCCATTGGACACCCTGGTCCCGGTGGAGAATGCCAGCATGGCCGAACGCACGGTGATCCAGTGGGACAAGGACGATCTCGACGCGGTCGGCCTGCTCAAGGTCGACGTCCTCGCCCTGGGCATGCTCAGCGCCCTGCGCCGCAGCTTCGACCTGATCCACGCGCTGCGCGGCGGCAAGCGGTTGAGCATCGCCAGTATCCCGAGCGAAGACCCGGCTACCTACGAAATGATCAGCCGCGCCGATACCATCGGCGTGTTCCAGATCGAGTCGCGCGCCCAGATGGCCATGCTGCCACGCCTGCGCCCGCAGAAGTTCTACGACCTGGTGATCCAGGTCGCCATCGTCCGCCCAGGGCCGATCCAGGGCGACATGGTGCATCCTTACCTGCGCCGGCGAAACGGAGAAGAGCCGGTGGCCTATCCGTCAGCCGAACTGGAGGAAGTCTTCGAACGAACCCTGGGCGTCCCGTTGTTCCAGGAACAGGTCATGGAACTGGCGATCGTCGCCGCCGACTACACACCGGGCGAGGCGGACGAACTGCGTCGCTCGATGGCCGCCTGGAAGCGTCATGGCGGCCTGGAACACCACCGCGAGCGGCTGACCCGAGGCATGCTCGCCAAGGGCTACGAGGCCGACTTCGCAGCGCGCATCTTCGAGCAGATCAAAGGCTTCGGCAGCTACGGTTTCCCTGAATCCCACGCCGCCAGCTTCGCCCTGCTCACCTACGCCAGCAGTTGGTTGAAACGTCACGAGCCGGCGGCCTTCGCCTGCGCCTTGATCAACAGTTGGCCGATGGGCTTCTACAGCCCCGACCAGTTGCTCCAGGACGCCCGCCGTCACGCCCTGCAGACACGCCCGGTGGATGTCCGCCACAGCGGTTGGGATTGCAGCCTGGAGTCGTTTGGCCAGGCGCAACCGGCCATACGCCTTGGCCTGCGGATGATCCGAGGCTTTCGCGAGGAGGATGCCAGGCGTATCGAGCAGGTCCGGGAGGCCGAGCCGTTCCTCGACGTGCACGATCTCGGCCGACGCGCCAGGCTCGACGCCCGGGCCCTGGAGTTGCTGGCCGATGCCGGCGCCCTGCGCGGTCTCGCCGGACACCGGCACAAGGCGCGCTGGGCCGTCGCCAGCGTCGAGCCGCAATTGCCGCTGTTCGCCGAAGGGACCGTCATCGAAGAGAGCACGGTCAGCCTGCCACTGCCTTCGCGCGGCGAGGAACTGCTGAGCGATTACGCTCTCCTCGGCACCACCCTCGGCCCGCATCCGCTGAAACTCTTGCGTGGACAGCTCAAGGCCCGCCGCTGCCGCGACTCCCGCGAACTGGCGAAACTGGGACATGGGCGACCGATACGGGTCGCCGGCCTGGTGGTCGGCCGGCAGCGCCCACAGACCGCCAGCGGCATCACCTTCATCACCCTGGAAGACGAGTTCGGCATGGTCAACGTGGTGGTCCGACACGACCTTGCCGAACGGCAGAGGCGGCCATTCCTCGAGTCCCGGCTGCTACAGGTGGAGGGCATCCTGGAGTCCTCCGGCGAGGTGCGCCACGTCATCGCCGGGCGCCTGCATGACCTGACCCCTCTACTCACCGGCCTGGACGTCCGCAGCCGGGATTTCCATTGAGACAAAGAAAAAGGCAGCTCGAGAGACGAGCTGCCTTGGGATGGCCAACAGGGATGGCCACGAAGGGGGGAGCGCTCAAGATACTGTTTATTCATACAGTAAATCAAGCGATTCCCTTCATCGGAAGCCACCTTTCGTCTTTCTCCTCGAAGCGAGGCCCTAACTCGCGGATCGGGATAGGTACGGCGAACGCAAGAACGCCAGCGCCATGCGGATCCGCCCGGACTCTCGCTACGCTAGACGCGAAAGAGGACATGCCAGGAGGGTTTCGGCAAGGTGAACAGGAAGCACGCCTTTTTCCGCGCGCAAAAGCAAA
>NZ_KV800288.1:0-369 GCF_001810205.1 Pseudomonas sp. HMSC076A11
TAGTGCAGGTGGTGCGGGCCGGCCCAGATGTACAGGGTGATCAGCGCCCAGAAGTGGACGATGGACAGCCGGTAGGAGTAGACCGGGCGCCCGGCTTGCTTGGGCACGAAGTAGTACATCATGCCGAGGAAGCCGGTGGTCAGGAAGAAGCCTACGGCGTTGTGCCCGTACCACCACTGGACCATGGCATCGGTGGCGCCGGAGTACATCGAGTAGGACTTGAACCAGCTCACCGGCAGCGACATGTGGTTGACGATGTGCAGCATCGCGGTGGTCAGGATGAACGAGCCGAAGAACCAGTTGCCGACATAGATGTGCTTGACCTTGCGCTTGATCAGGGTGCCGAAGAACACCACCGCGTAGGCGACC
>NZ_KV800288.1:469-97959 GCF_001810205.1 Pseudomonas sp. HMSC076A11
TGCCGAAGAACACCACCGCGTAGGCGACCCAGACGATCGCCAGCCAGATCGCGCCGGTGAACTCGATCTCGGCGTATTCCTTGGTGGTGGTGTTGCCCAGCGGCAGGCTGACCAGCAGGATCACCGCCACCGCCTGCCAGCCCCAGAAGGTGAAGGCGGCCAGGGTGTCGGAGAACAGTCGCACCTGGCAGGTACGCTGCACCGTGTAGTAGCTGGTGGCGAACAGCGCGCAGCCGCCGAAGGCGAAGATCACCAGGTTGGTATGCAGCGGCCGCAGGCGGCCGAAGCTGGTCCAGGGCAGGTCGAAGTTCATCTGGGGCCAGACCAGTTGCGAGGCGATCAGTACGCCCAACCCCATGCCGATCACGCCCCATACCACGGTCATGATGGCGAACTGGCGAACCACCTTGTAGTTGTAGGCAGGTTCCGTCGTTGCTTTGTTCATCTGTACAGTCCCGAAAGAAATGAACAGCCGGCGACCGCCGTCGAGGGGGGAGACGGGGCGCCGGCCGGAGCCTGCAATCTAAGGGCTGGGGCGGGGGTAAAACAGCTTCAGGTCGATATGGAATTTGGGTATCAGATGGGGCGGGGGAAGGCGTTCGTGCAGGGCGGCGGCGCATACCGGGATGGGGGACGCGAGCCGATCATGGCGGATGACCGCGCGCGGTTATCCGCCCTACGCCGGGGTGGCTTTCCGTCTGCGGGGCGTCATCCCGCCAGCGACTGGGCGATCCGCCCGAGTGTCTCCATCGCCTTCTCCTGCCGCGCGCTCCACGGGTGCCCGTAGTTGAGCCGGGCGCAATGGGCGAAGCGGCGGGTGGCGGAGAAGATCGGCCCCGGGGCGAGGCTGATGCCCTGGGCCAGGGCCAGTTGGAACAGGCGCAGCGAGTCGACCGCCTCGGGCAACTCCAGCCAGAGGAAGTAGCCGCCGCTGGGACGGCTGACCCGGGTCTGCTCGGGGAAGTAACGCGCCACCGCCGCGAGCATGGCGTTCTGCTGGGTCTCCAGGGCGTAGCGCAGCTTGCGCAGGTGGCGGTCGTAGCCGCCGTGCTGGAGATAGTCGGCGATGGCCGCCTGGGCCGGGATCGACGCCGACAGGCTGGTCATCAGCTTCAGTCGCTCGATCTGCTCGGCGTAGCGTCCGCCGGCCACCCAGCCGACCCGGTAGCCCGGCGCCAGGCTCTTGGAGAAGGAACTGCAGTGCATCACCAGGCCTTCCTGGTCGTAGGCCTTGACCGGTTTCGGCGCCTGCTGGCCGAAGTACAGCTCGGCGTAGACGTCATCCTCGATCATCGGCACCTGGTGGCGCGCCAGCAGCTCGGCGAGGGCGCGTTTCTTCTCGTCGTCCATGCTCGCGCCCATCGGGTTCTGGAAGTTGCTCATGAACCAGCAGGCCTTGATCGGCAGGCGCTCCAGGCTGTCGGCGAGCACTTCCAGGTCGATGCCTTCACGCGGATGCACGGGGATTTCCACCGCCTTCAGCTTCAACCGTTCCAGCACCTGCAGGGTGGCGTAGAACGCCGGCGCCTCGATGGCCACCAGGTCGCCGGGACGGGTGACCACCTGCAGGCAGAGGTTGAGTGCCTCCAGCGCGCCGTTGCTGATGACCAGTTCTTCCACCGGCAGCAGCAGGCCGCCGACCATGTAGCGCAGGGCGATCTGCCGGCGCAGGCCATGGTTGCCCGGCGTCATGTCGGCGACCACCGACTGCGGGTCCATGTCGCGCACCGCGTGGGCCATCGAGCGCGCCAGGCGCGGCAGGGGAAACAGTTGCGGGCTGGGGAACGCCGAGCCGAAGGGCACGGTGTCCGGGTCCTTGATCGAACTGAGTACGGAGAACACCAGCTCGCTGACGTCGACCTCGGTGGCGTCGGCTTGGCGCGGGCTGATCTCCGGTTCCGGCAGCGGCCGCTGCACGTGCTGGCAGACGAAGTAGCCGGAGCGTGCGCGGGCCATGATCAGCCCACGGCTTTCCAGCAGGTAGTAGGCCTGGAACACGGTGGAAGCGCTGACCCCGTAGGTACGGCTGGCGTGCCGTACCGAGGGCACCTTCTGCCCGGGGGCGAGGACGCCGGTGCGGATCAGCTCGGCAATCTCGTCGGCGAATTTCTCGTAGCGCTTCATCTTGTCCTGGCCGCTGTCCTGGCTGGCCGTGGGCACGGCCGCTGGCGCCCACTCTATGCGCGCCGGGACCGTGTTGTCATGCCTCATCGCGGCCTCCTCAGCGCGCCGGCGAAACGAAGGTGCTGGTGCTGCCGACCGCCAGGCTCGGGTCGTCGATGCCGCGCAGGCTGAACGCCAGCGGTTGCGAGCCGGCCCTGGCGCGTTCGGCGGTAGAGGCCACCGACACCGGGAAGTCGAGGATCTCGCCGGGCTTCAGGCTCAGGGTGTGCTCGCCCTGCAGGCGGAACTCCGGCGCGTCGTCGAGTTGCAGGCGATAGCGCTGCGGCTGCTGGGTCTTGTTGATGACCTTGAGGGTGTAGATGTTCTCGATCTGCCCGGCGGCGTTCTCGCGGAACAGCCCACGGTCGCGGGTCACGTCCAGCGAGGCCAGCGGGCGGGCATCCAGCGCGACGACGAAGGCGCCGATCATCGCCAGCATCACCGCCGCGTAGCCGACCAGGCGTGGACGCAGGAAGCGGGTCTGGCCACCTTCCAGGGCGCGTTCCGAGGTGTAGCGCACCAGGCCGCGTTCATAGCCCATCTTGTCCATGATCGAGTCGCAGGCGTCGACGCAGGCGGCGCAGCCGATGCAGGCGATCTGCAGGCCGTCGCGGATGTCGATGCCGGTGGGGCAGACCTGCACGCACTGCTGGCAGTCGATGCAGTCGCCGAGCCCTTGGGCGCGCGGATCGCTGCCTTTCTTGCGGGCGCCGCGGGACTCGCCGCGGGCGGCGTCGTAGGACACGATCAGGGTGTCCTTGTCGAACATCACGCTCTGGAAGCGCGAGTAGGGGCACATGTGGATGCACACCTGCTCGCGCAGCCAGCCGGCGTTGACATAGGTGGCGGCGGTGAAGAACAGCACCCAGAACAGGCTTTCCAGGTCCAGCTGGAAGCTGAACAGGTCGGCCACCAGCGGCCGCACCGGAGTGAAGTAGCCGATGAAGGTGATCGCCGTGACCAGGCTCACACCCAGCCACAGCGCGTGCTTGGCCGTTTTGCGCAAGAGCTTGGCGGCGCTCGCCGGACCCTGGTCGAGCTTGATCCGCGCATTGCGGTCGCCCTCGGTGACCTTCTCGCACCACATGAACACCCAGGTCCACACGCTCTGCGGGCAGGTATAGCCGCACCAGACGCGACCGGCGAACACGGTGATGAAGAACAGGCCGAAGGCGGCGATGATCAGCAGCGCCGAGAGCAGGATGAAGTCCTGCGGCCAGAAGGTCGCGCCGAAAATGTAGAACTTGCGTTCGGGTAGGTCCCAGAGCACCGCCTGGCGGCCGTTCCAGTTCAGCCACAGGGTGCCGAAGAACAGCAGGAACAGCAGGCCGCCGCCGAGGCGGCGGAAGTTGCGGAACAGACCGGTGAAGCTGCGGGTGTAGATCGGGCCGTTCACCGCCGACGGCAGCTTGCCGGGCGCGGGCGGCTGTTTCGACGGAGCGGCCGGTGCGGCGGGCTCGACCTGGATCGCGGGAATTCTTTCGCTCATTTTTCGTAGGCCCATCAGGCTGGAGAGGCGGTTGCGACTATAGGAACCGGCTGATGGGCGAAACAGCGGCAGATCGAGCGGGAAAAACCGTATCAGATGCCTCCGGAAAGCAGCGGCCCAGCATTGCCGCGGGATGCCGAGCGACCTCGGGCAGTACAGATATGCGCCCCGTGGCAACCGGTCGCAGGCGGCACGAATTCGCCGCCGTCGGCCATCTGATGTGTTTTTTTCGGCGGAATCTGCCGCTGTTTCGCTGTCTGTACGCGGGCGATAGTGGGTGCCAGTGAACACCGGCCCATCCTGTCGCCAGAAACAGGGGCGCAGCCGGTCCCCGGTTTCTTCGCCACGCACCCTGCCCGTCATCGGTGGAGAAACCCTGTCGATGAGGGCTTTGCGATGTACCAGTACGACGAATACGACCAGGCGCTGGTGAGCGAGCGGGTGGCGCAGTTCCGCGACCAGATCGCCCGCCGCCTCGACGGCGAACTGAGCGAGGAGGAGTTCCTCCCGCTGCGCCTGCAGAACGGCCTGTACCTGCAGAAGCACGCCTACATGCTGCGCGTGGCGATTCCCTACGGCACCCTCTCGTCGCCGCAACTGCGCGCCTTGGCGCACGTCGCCCGGCACTACGACCGCGGCTACGGGCACTTCACCACGCGGCAGAACATCCAGTTCAACTGGATCGAACTGGAGCAGGTCGGCGATATCCTCGAACACCTCGCCGGCGCGCAGATGCATGCGATCCAGACCTCCGGCAACTGCGTGCGCAACATCACCACCGAAGCCTTCGCCGGGGTCGCCGCGGACGAATGGACCGACCCCCGGCCGCTGGCCGAGATCCTGCGCCAGTGGTCGACGGTGAACCCGGAGTTCCTGTTCCTCCCGCGCAAGTTCAAGATCGCCCTCAGTTCGGCGGTGGAAGACCGCGCCGCGGTGCAGATGCACGACATCGGCCTGTACCTTTACCGCCACCCCGACGCCGGCGAGTTGCGCCTGCGGGTCCTGGTCGGCGGCGGCCTGGGACGCACGCCGATGCTCGGCCAGGTGATCCGCGACGACCTGCCCTGGCAGCACCTGTTGTCCTACGTCGAGGCGATCCTGCGGGTCTACAACCGCTACGGCCGGCGCGACAACAAGTACAAGGCGCGGATCAAGATCCTGGTCAAGGCGCTGGGCATCGAGGCTTTCGCCCGCGAGGTGGAGGAAGAGTGGCAGCACCTGCGCGACGGCCCGGCGCAACTGACTGCCGAGGAGTGCCAGCGGGTCGCCGAGCGCTTCGTATTGCCGCGCTACCTGCCGCCGGCCGACGGCGAGCTGGCCTACGGCAGCGCCCGTGCGGCCGATCCGACCTTCGCCCGCTGGGCCTCGCGCAACGTCCAGGCGCACAAGGTGCCGGGCTACGCCTCGGTGGTGCTGTCGACCAAGCCCGGCGCCAGCGCGCCGCCGGGCGACGTCACCGCGGAGCAGATGGAACGCGTCGCCGACTGGGCCGAGCGCTACGGTTTCGGCGAGATCCGTGTGGCCCACGAACAGAACCTGGTGCTCCCCGACGTGCGCCTGGAGAACCTCCACGCGCTGTGGCGCGAGGCCTGCGCAGCCGGCCTCGGCACGCCTAACCAGGGCCTGCTCAGCGACATCATCGCCTGTCCCGGCGGCGACTACTGCGCGCTGGCCAACGCCAAGTCGATCCCCATCGCCCAGGGTATCCAGCAGCGCTTCGAGGACCTCGACCACCTGCACGACATCGGCGAGCTTAGCCTGAACATCTCCGGCTGCATGAACGCCTGCGGCCACCACCACATCGGCAACATCGGCATCCTCGGCGTCGACAAGAACGGCAGCGAGTGGTACCAGGTCACCCTCGGCGGCGCCCAGGGCAAGGACAGCGCGCTGGGCAAGGTGATCGGGCCATCGTTCAGCGCTGCCGAGGTGCCGGCGGTGATCGAACGGATCGTCGAAACCTTCACCGACCTGCGGGTCGGCCCGGAACGTTTCATCGACACCTTCAACCGGGTCGGCCTGGAGCCGTTCAAGGCCCGGGTCTACGCCAGGATGGAGGAACCGGCATGAACAACCTGATCCGTTTGCGCGATGGCGTCGCCGAGGTCTGCCGCGACGATCCCTGGCAACTCCTGCGCGAGTTGCCCGACGCGCTGCCGCCGGGGCCGTTGCTGCTGCCTCTGGCGGCCTGGCTGGAGCGCCGCGGCGAGGCCGGAGCCGCCGCGCCCTGGCTGGCGCCGGACGATGAGGTGGAGGCCTTGCTGCCGCACTTCGCCGAGCTGCCGCTGATCGCCGTCGACTTCCCCAGCTTCCGCGACGGTCGTGGCTACAGCCTGGCCTACCTGCTGCGCGTGCGCCTGGGCTGGAGCGGCGAGTTGCGCGCAGTGGGCGACGTGTTGCGCGACCAGCTCAGCCATATGCGCCAGTGCGGCTTCGATGCCTTCGCGGTGCGCGAGGACAAGAACGTCGAGGATGCGCTCAAGGGGCTGGCGGGTTTGAGCGTGCTCTACGGCCGCTCGGCGATCGAGCCGCGACCGTTGTTCCGCCGACGCTAGGCATACGCCCCCGGACCGACGCCGATACCTGCCGCAACGCCGACCTGGCCCCTCTCCCGCAGCGGGAGCGGGGCGCACCCCTCAGCCGTAGACCGAGGAACTGGCGGACGGCGCCGGCGCGCCGCCCTTGAAGCGCCCCGCCAGCTCGCGCAGCGAACGCATCAGCAGGCTGGTGTCCACGCCCACCGCGACGAACGCGCAGCCCAGCTCCAGGTAGCGCCGCGCCAGTGTCTCGTCGGCGGAGAGGATGCCGGCGGCCTTGCCGGCCGTGCGGATGCGGTGGATGGCGTCCTCTATGGCCGCCTGCACCTCGGGATGGCCTGGATTGCCGCGATGGCCCATGGCTGCGCTGAGGTCGGCCGGACCGATGAACACGCCGTCGACGCCCTCGACGGCGGCGATCGCGTCGAGGTTGGCCAGGCCCTCCAGGTTTTCCACCTGGACCAGCAGGCACATCTGCTCGTCGGCGTGGTTCAGGTACTCCGCCACGCTGTTCCAGCGCGAGGCCCGGGCCAGCGCACTGCCGACCCCGCGTACGCCCGCCGGCGGATAGCGCACGGCGCGCACCAGCCCTTCGGCCTGGGCGGCGCTGTCGACCATCGGTACCAGCAGGGTCTGCGCGCCGATGTCGAGCAATTGCTTGATCAGCGCAGTGTCGCCCTGCACCGGGCGGATCACCGGCTGGCCGGGGTAGGGCGCCAGCGCCTGCAACTGGCCGAGCAGGCTGCGCAGGTCGTTGGGCGCGTGCTCGCCGTCCAGCAGCAGCCAGTCGAAGCCGGCGTTGGCGGCCAGCTCCGCGCAGTAGGGATCGGCCAGGCCGAGCCACAGGCCGATCTGCGCCTCGCCGCTGCGCAGGCGTTGCTTGAAGCGATTGACGGGCAGGTCCATGGAAATGCCTCCTCAGACGAAACGGCAGGAGATGCTGCCGAGCAGGTCGTAGTCGACGTGGAAGGTGTCCCCCGGCGCGGCCGCCACCGGGCGGGTGAAGGAGCCGCCGAGGATCACCTGGCCGGCCTCCAGGCAGACGCCGTAGGGCGCCAGCTTGTTGGCCAGCCAGGCGACGCCCTTGGCCGGGTGGTTGAGCACCGCGGCGGAGACGCCAGACTCCTCGATCACGCCATTGCGGTAGAGGATCGCCGGTACCCGCCGCAGGTCGATATCGCCTGGCCGTACGGCCCGGCCGCCCATCACCACGCCGGCGTTGGCGGCGTTGTCGGAGATGGTGTCGAAGACCTTGCGCGTGACTTTCGTTTGCGGGTCGACCTGCTGGATGCGCGCATCGATGATCTCCAGCGCCGGGATCACCCACTCGGTGGCCTCGAGCACGTCGAACAGGGTGCAGCCCGGTCCCTTCAGCGGCTTGCCGAGGATGAACGCCAGCTCCACCTCGACCCGCGGCACGATGAAGCGCTGGAAGGGGATGTCGCTGCCCTCCTCGAAGAACATGTCGTCGAGCAAGGCGCCGTAGTCCGGCTCGCTGATGTTCGACGAGACCTGCATGGCGCGCGAGGTCAGGCCGATCTTGTGGCCCTTGAGCACGCGCCCGTCGGCGATCTTGCGCTCGACCCAGGCGCGCTGGATGGCGTAGGCGTCCTCGATGGCGATGTCCGGGTAGTCGAGGGAGAACTGCCTTACCTGCTGGCGCGAGCGTTCGGCGGCGTCGAGGCGGTTGGCGGCTTCCTGGATCAGACGGGGATCGAGCATGGTCGGGGTCTCTCGGTTCAGCGTGGGTTGACCACGGCGGCGGGGGTCCGCAGGACCAGGCCGGCGCCGAGGGCGATGAGGATGGCCAGCAGGTACAGGGCCAGGCTGGCGCTCTGGGTGGTGTCGCGCATCCAGCCGATCAGGTAGGGCGCGAGGAAGGCGGCGATGCTGCCGAAGGAACTGATCAGGGCGATTCCGGCGGCCAGGGTGGCGCTGGAAAGGAAGGCCGGCGGCAGTTGCCAGAACATCGGCAGGGCGGCGCTGGCGCCCATCCCGGCGATCACCAGGCCGCCCATCACCAGCCAGGCGCTGGTCGGTGCCAGGGCCGCCAGGCTGAGCCCGGCGGCGGCCATCAGCAACGGAATGCCCAGGTGCCAGCGGCGCTCGCGCAGGCGGTCGGAGGAACGGCCGATGAAGATCATGAAGGCGCAGCCGGCGAGATAGGGCACCGCGCTGAGCATGCCGATGCGGCTGTCCTGGGCGATGCCGGCGCCATGGATCAGGCTCGGCATCCAGAACGCGATGGTGTTCACCGCCAGCATCACCGCGAAATAGATCGCCACCAGCAGCCACACCTGCGGATTGCTGAAGATGCCGGAGAAGGAGGTGATGGTCTTGCGCTGCTCCTCGCCGGCCAGTTCCTCGCGCAGCAGGTGCTTCTGTTCGTCGCTGAGCCACGTCACCCGTTCGAAGCTTTCCGGCAGCGAGCACCAGACCACCACGCCGAGCAACACAACCGGCAGGCCTTCGATCAGGAACATCCACTGCCAGCCGCGCAGTCCGAGGGCGTCATGGAAGCCTTCTAGGATCCAGCCCGAAAGCGGTCCGCCGATCACCCCGGCCATGGGCACGGCGATGGCGAACAGAGCGGTGATCTGCCCGCGTCGGCGCGCCGGGAACCAACGGTTCAGGTAGACCAGGATACCGGGGAAGAAGCCGGCCTCGGCGACCCCCAGGAGAAAGCGCAGCAGGTAGAAGCCGCGCGCGGTCTCCACCAGCAGCATGGCGGTGGAGAGACAGCCCCAGACCAGCATCAGGCAGGCGATCCAGCGGCGCGGGCCGATCCGTTCCAGCATCAGGTTGCTGGGCAGGCCGAACAGCGCATAGGCGATGAAGAACAGCCCGGCGCCGAGACCGTAGACGGTGTCGCTGAAGTGCAGGTCGGCGCTCATCTGCAACTTGGCGAAACCGATGTTGATGCGGTCCAGATGGGCGAAGACGTAGCACACCAGCAGCAGCGGCATCAGCCGCCAGGTGACGCGGTCGTGGGTGCTGTCGCTGAGAGGCAGGGTGGTGCTGTTCAGGGTGCTGGCTGTGCTCATGATCTTGTACTTTTTGTGAGCGCCCGGACGTCCCGGCGACCTGTCGGTGGCCGGGAGGCGAGCTGGGTGAGTGCAGCGTTATGGCGGGCCGGTCAGTCCGCCGGGTTGTTCAGGAATTCATGCACGTTGTTGCGCTTGTAGTTCAGCTCCGCGTCCAGTTCGGTGAGTTCGAAGGACAGCGCCAGCAGGCGTCGCGCCTGGAGCTCGGCGAAGTGCGCGGTGATCACCTCGAAAAGTGCCTCGGCGACTTGCCGGCGAGTCTCCAGGTCGCGACCGGCGCCGACTTTCAGGGTCATGTGGACGAAGGCGTAGTCGTGCTTGCCGTCGGCCATGCGCCAGGTGTCCAGGCGCACGCCGCGGCTGCGGATGCCGCCGAGCGGGAAAACGCCGCTGGCGCCAAGGCAGGCATGGACCTTCTCGAACAGGCCGGGCAGGTCGGCTTCGGCTTCGATGTTGTCGGTGTATTCGGCGATGAAGTGCGGCATGGTGGCGTCCTCAGAGGCGGCTGGCGCAACTGGCGCCGGCCGGGTTGCCGGCTTGGGCGGCGGGAATCGCCGAGCCGTCCTGGGCGGTGACCGGGAATACCGCGTTGATCTGCCCGGTGCCGGAGGAGCCGAAGTAGGGCGTCACCACCTCCGCCTTGCCGTCGTAGGCCGACCAGCCGAGGGCGCCGAGGAGCATCGCGGTGTCGTGCATGAAGCCTTCGCCATGGCCCTTGGAGGCGTACTCTGGGAGCATCCCGCAGAATTCCGCCCAGCGGCCTTCCTGCCACATCTGCACGACTTCATGGTCGAGGACCTCGAGGAACGGGCTCCAGATGCGGTCGGAGAAGTCCGGCGCCTGGCCGTTCTGGGCGAAGCGGTGGGACAGTGAGCCGCTGGCGAGGAACGCCACCGTGCCGTCGTAGTGCTCTTCCACCGCCTTGCGCATGGCCCAGCCCAGGCGCGCGCTGTCGTTCAGGTAATGCACGGTGCACAGGGCGGAGACCGAGACCACCTTGAAGTGGCGGTCCTGGTTCATGTAGCGCATCGGTACCAGGGTGCCGTACTCCGGGCCGAGGGTAGTGGCGTCGTGGGCCAGGGTCTCCACGCCGAGCGCGTTGCAGCCTTCGGCGAGGATGCGGCCCAGCTCCGGGTTGCCGGGGAAGCCGTACTCCATGTTGGCGATGAAGTGCGGCAGCTCGTTGCTGGTGTAGAGCCCCTCGAAGTGCGGCGCGCAGTTGATGTGGTAGCCGGCGTTGACCAGCCAATGGGTGTCGAACACCACGATGGTGTCGACCCCCAGTTCGCGGCAGCGCCGGCCGATCTCGCGGTGCCCGTCGATCGCCGGCTGGCGGCAGCCGTGGCGCGGGCCGGGCAGCTCGGATAGGTACAGCGAGGGTACGTGGGTGATCTTGGCAGCCAGAGCGACTTTGCCCATGACGATTCTCCTGGTGGCCCGTTGGGCCTGGCAGCGGGCGCGGCCGCTGGCGGCTCGCCCGGATTCTTCTGATTGTGTCTGCACGCCGGCGCTGCTGGCGGCCTCGGGCGGCCGCTCTGCACGAGCGCGCCCTACACGCCCCAGCGGGGGATGTGATGGCTGCCCATGGATATACACACGTTCTTGATCTCGGCGAATACCTCGAAGCTGTATTCCCCGCCTTCGCGTCCGGTGCCCGAGGCCTTCACCCCGCCGAACGGCTGGCGCAGGTCACGCACGTTCTGGCTGTTGATGAAGACCATCCCGGCCTCGATGCCGCGTGCCAGGCGATGGGCCTTGCCGATGTCCTGGGTCCAGATGTAGGAGGCCAGGCCGTATTCCACGTCGTTGGCCAGGCGCAGCGCCTCGGCTTCGTCCTTGAACGGGATCAGGCAGACCACCGGGCCGAAGATCTCCTCCTGGGCGATGCGCATGCGGTTGTCCACGTCGGCGAACACCGTGGGCTGGATGAACTGCCCCTTGCTCAGGTGCGCCGGCAGGCCGGCCGGACGCTCCAGGCCGCCGGCCACCAGGGTGGCGCCTTCCTCGAGGCCGATGCGGATGTAGCCGGTGACCTTGTCGTAGTGGGCCTGGGTGATCATCGAGCCGACCTGGGTCTTCGGGTCCTGCGGATCGCCGACGATCAGGCGCCTGGCGCGCGCGGCGAACTCGGCGACGAACTGCGGGTAGACGCTTTCCTGGACGAAGATGCGACTGCCGGCGGTGCAGCGCTCGCCGTTCAGCGAGAAGATGGTGAACAGCGCGGCGTCCAGCGCCCGCTCGAGGTCGGCGTCTTCGAAGACCAGCACCGGCGACTTGCCGCCCAGTTCCATCGAGTATTTCTTGATCCCGGCCGCCTCCATGATCCGTCGCCCGGTGGCGGTGCCGCCGGTGAAGGACACCGCGCGCACGTCGCGGTGGCGGACCAGCGCGTCGCCGGCGCTGGCGCCGTAGCCCTGGACCACGTTGAACACCCCCGGCGGAATGCCCGCCTCGTGCACCAGGCGGCCCAGCTCGTTGGCGGTCAGCGGCGACAGCTCGGACATCTTCAGCACCGCCGTGTTGCCCAGCGCCAGGCACGGCGCGGTCTTCCAGGTGGCGGTCATGAACGGTACGTTCCACGGCGAGACCAGGCCACAGACGCCCACCGGCTGGTACAGGGTGTAGTTGAGCATCTGGTCGTCGACCGGATAGCTGTGCCCGTTCATCCGCGTGCAGACCTCGGCGAAGAACTCGAAGTTGTGCGAGGCGCGCGGGATCAGCACGTTCTTCGTCTGGTGGATCGGCAGGCCGGGGTCGAGGGTCTCAAGTTCCGCCAGGTGCGGCACGTTCCGGTCGATCAGCTCGCCGAGCCGGCGCATCAGGCGCGCGCGCTCCTTGGCCGGGGTATTGGCCCATTTCGGGAAGGCTTCCCGGGCCGCCGCCACCGCCGCGTCGATTTCCGCCGCGCCGCCGCTGGCAACCTCGCCGATCAGCTCGCCGGTGGCCGGGTTGTAGTTCTCGAAGACGTCCTTGCTTTCGACCTCGCGGCCATTGATCCAGTGTTTGATCATTCTGCGTGCTCCTGTGCGCGGGCGCGGAAGAATTCGGCCTCGCTGACGATTCGGTTGACCAGGCGACCGACGCCTTCCACCTCCACCACCACTTCGTCGCCGGGGACCACGTCGGACAGGCCTTCCGGGGTGCCGGTGGCGATCATGTCGCCCGGCTGCAGGGTCATGAAGCTGGAGAAGTATTCGATCAGGTAGGGGATGTCGAAGATCATGTCCGCGGTGCTGCCTTCCTGGCGCAGCTCGCCGTTGACCCAGGTGCGCAGGACCAGCCGGTTCGGCTCGGGAACCTCGGCCGCGTCGACGATCCACGGCCCCACCGGGGTGGTGGCGTCGCGGTTCTTCACCCGCAGGTTGGGCCGGTAGTAGTTCTCCAGGTAGTCGCGGATCGCGTAGTCGTTGCACACCGTGTAGCCGGCCAGGTAGCCGAGGGCGTCCTCGCGGCGGACGTTGCGCGCCGGCTTGCCGATCACCGCCACCAGTTCGCACTCGTAGTGCATGTAGTCGACGTTGTCCGGACGCCAGCTGACCTGGCGGTGGCCGGTGTAGGTGCCCGGCGACTTGATGAACGCCAGCGGTTCGCTGGGCGCCTTGAACGACAGTTCGGCGGCATGGTCGGCGTAGTTCAGGCCGAGGGCGAACATGCTCCCGGTGGCCGGCGGCAGCCACTCCACCCGGTCCTCGGCGAGCAGGGTGCCGTCGGCCAGGCGGACGGCGTTGGCGTCTTCCACGGTGACCTGGTGAACCCGGCCCTGGTAGCGGATGCGTGCGTGTTTCATGGTCGGTTCCTCATTCCGCGACGATGCTGTTGGCGAGGCGGCCGAGGCCGTCGATCTCGACCTCGACGCGGTCGCCGGGATGCACGTCGACGCGCCCTTCCGGGGTGCCGGTGATCAGCACGTCGCCGGCGTGCAGGGTCATGAACTCGCTGATCTCGGCGATCAGCCGCGGGATGTCGCGCACCAGGTTGGCGGTGTTGTTGCGTTGGCGCAGTTCGCCGTTGACGTACAGCTTCAGCTCCAGCGCATGGGGATCGGCGATCTCCTGCGTCGGCACCAGTTGCGGACCGAACGGGCAGAAGCCGTCGCGGCACTTGGCTTTCACCGCCGGGCGGTAGTAGCTGTCTTCCGGCAGGCTGAACTCGTTGACGATCACGTAGCCGGCGACATGCGCCATGGCCTCTTCCTCCTTCATCCGGCTGGCGTCGCGAGCGATCACCACGCCCAGCGCCGGGCCCGGTTGCAGGCGCTCGACGCCGCGCGGGAAGAGCACCGGGGCGTCGTGCTCGTTGCGGGTATTCGGTGTCTTGATGAACAACACCGGCTTCACTGGAGGCTTCTGGTAGGGCGGCTGCTGGAACTCCGGCAGGCGGCTGTCGAGCAGGCCCTTGTAGTTCAGCGCGACGCCGAACAGGGTGCCGGCGGCGACGTCATTCAGTGCGCGGCTCATTGTGGTGGTGTCTCCTGGCGCGATAAGCGAACGGCGAGGGGGCCGTCCTGGCGAAAACTCGTTAATGTGTTAACGTTATATTTAACATGTTAATGATCGTCAACCCCGGTTGCTGCGCCATTCGTCCCGGGGAGGTGGCAAGAGGCGCCGTCTGCGGTATACGGATGCCCGCGACGGCTTGCGTGCGCAGCCGGGAAGAACAACAAAGAGAAGATCGCCATGCCAGAGCGCCAGCCGATCCCCAACATCAACATCGGGCAGGTCTACGACCAGCGCTATGCCGACGCCGAGGTGCACTACGATGCGCTGGGCAACCTGGCCGGATTCTTCGGTCGCAACATGCCGGCGCACCGGCACGACCGTTTCTTCCAGGTGCACTACGTGAAGAACGGCGCGGTGCGGGTCTATCTCGACGAGCGCCAGTACCTGGAGTCGGGGCCGATGTTCTTCCTCACCCCGCCGACCGTGCCGCACGCCTTCGTCACCGAGGCGGACGCCGATGGCCATGTGCTGACCGTGCGCCAGCAACTGGTGTGGAGCCTCACCGAGGCCGAGCCGGGCCTGGCGCCCGGCCCGCAGGTGGCGCCGGCCTGCGTGGCGCTGGGCAACCTGGAGGGCGGCGCGGCCGAGGAGGCGGCGCGCCTGGCGCTGCTCTTCGAGCAGTTGCGCAGCGAGTCGATGGCCAGCCGCTCCGGCCGCCAGCAGGCGCTGCTGGCGCTGACCCGGCTGGTCATGATCAGCCTGCTGCGTCTCTCGGCCAATTCGGTGGCTGCGCGGCCGATGCGCCACGAAGACCTGCAGATCTTCCAGCGCTTCAACGCGCTGATCGAGGAGCGCTATGCCGAGCACTGGCCGCTGTCGCTCTACGCCAGCCGGATCGGCGTCACCGAGGCGCGCCTCAACGACGTCTGCCGGCGCATCGCCGACCTGCCGTCGAAGCGCCTGGTGTACGAACGGCTTATGCAGGAGTCCAAGCGCCTGCTGCTGTTCACCGGCGGCTCGGTGAACGAGATCTGCTACCAGCTCGGCTTCAAGGACCCGGCCTACTTCAGTCGTTTCTTCGTGCGTTACGCGGGGCTCACCCCCAGCGCTTACCGCCAGCGACAGGCCGACGGGGAGTCCCGTCGCTGAGCGGGTGGGCGGGTATACTCGCGCTCCCACTCGAACAGGAAGCGTTTCTCCATGCATGATGCAGCCACCTCCATGCCGCCGCAGGCTCCCGCTACCTGGGCCGACTACCTTGCCGGCTACCGCTGGCGAGGGCAGGGCGAAGGATGTTCCGCGGCCACTGTCCACCGCCTGGAGGCTGCGCGGCGGCCGACCCTGTTCGTCAAGCAGGAAGTGCTGTCCGCACATGCCGAGCTGCCCGCCGAAATCGCCCGCCTGCGCTGGCTGCACGGTGCCGGCATCGATTGCCCGCAGGTGCTGAACGAAACCCAGAGCGACGGCCGGCAATGGCTGCTGATGAGCGCCGTGCCGGGGGACACGCTGTCCGCGCTGGCGCAGCGCGGCGAGCTGGAGCCCGGGCGCCTGGTGCGCCTGGTGGCCGCCGCCCTGCGCCGGCTGCACGATCTCGATCCGGCCGCCTGTCCCTTCGACCATCGCCTGGAACGGCGCCTGGACACCGTGCGCCAGCGGGTCGAGGCCGGGCTGGTGGACGAGGCGGACTTCGACGACGACCATCGCGGTCGCAGCGCCACGGAGCTGTACCGCCTGCTGCTCGACCGGCGTCCGGCGGTCGAAGACCTGGTGGTCGCCCATGGCGACGCCTGCCTGCCAAATCTGCTGGCGGAGGGGCGGCGCTTCAGCGGCTTCATCGATTGCGGCCGGCTCGGCGTCGCCGACCGGCACCAGGACCTGGCCCTGGCCGCGCGTGACATCGAGGCCGAACTCGGCGCGGCCTGGGCCGAGGCCTTCCTCGTCGAATACGGCGGCGATATCGACGGCGAACGGCTGGCGTACTTCAGGCTATTGGACGAGTTCTTCTAGAGTAGGGCCGGTTCGGATCCGGACTGGATTCGGCCTGCCGTTGCACGAAAACGAGGTACAACGGCATCGGCCACTATCGCCAACGCCACCGCGCGCCCTCGCTCGTTCCGCGGAGTCGCCGGTTCAGTTCAGCCGGTACTGCGCCAGTTCCTTCGCCGAAAGCACGCGCATCCGTTTGGGATCGGTGCTTTGCATGGCCTGTACCAAGGTGCTGGGGATATCCATTTCGCGGAAGTAGGCGGCGGAGTCGTAGCGCATGCCGTTGGCCGAGCGCGAGTGCAGCGAGTCGCCGTGGGCGTAGTAGGGACGGTGCAGGCCGACGTAGCCGCGTACGGTCTTGCGCTTGCCGGCCGCCAGCAGGTAGACGCAGGTGCCCTGGCAGACGCTGCTCGACGGCACCAGCGCGTCGAAGCCGGATTCGCGCAGCAGGCGGCCCATGCGGATCGCCTCCGGCACGCTGCCGCCGATGCTGTTCAGCAGGAGCAGCTTGCGCGAGTAGGTTCCCGGATTGTTGCGCAAACCCTTGAGCAGCGTCTCGTAGTCGCCCGGCGCGATCTCCTCCGAGACGCGGACCGTCAGCACCCGCCCCATGCTCTTGTGTTGCAGCGAATGCACTTCGACCCTGGCCAGTGCGGGAGTCGCGCAGAACACGGCGAGGCAGGCGAGGACGGTCCGGAGGCGGAGGCGGGGCATGGAACGGGGCGATCCTGTCAGACGGCGATGGCTGCCGAAGATACCTGCAAGCGTTGCATTGTGCACGGTCCTCGTCGTCAGGACGAGGAGCCGGTCTCCGCCTGGCGCACCGGCAGGCGCAGGCAGAAGGTGATGACGTCGTCGCGGCAGTCCACGTCGATACGCCCCTGGTGGGCCTGGGCGATGGCCTGGGAGATGTACAGGCCGATACCGAGGCCGTTGCGGTTGCGCTGGTTGTCCGCCGACTCGCGCTTGAACGGTTCGAACAGGTTGGCCAGTTGCGCTTCGGAGAGGCCGCTGGTTTCGTTGAGCACGCTCAGGCACACCTCGTCGCCCTGGCGGGTCAGGGTGACCAGCACCGGCCGGCCGGGCAGGCCGTGATGACGGGCGTTGCTCAGCAGGTTGGCGGCGACCTGGGCGTAGCGGTCCGGGTCGACCACGGCACGAACCTGCGGGTCGATGGCGATCTCGATCACCAGGCCGGGATAGGCGACGTCGGTTTCGCAGACGATCTGCCGCACCAGTTGCGAGACGTCGGTGTCGACCGGGTTCACGGTGAGGCCGATGCCCGATTGCAGGCGGCTCATGTCGAGGATCTGGCTGACCAGCCGTTCCATGCGGCTGCTGGACGCGGAAATGTGTTGGCGCAGTTCGGTGGTGCGGGTGTCGCTGGAGGACAGCAGGGCCGCCGCCATGGAGATCGACTGCAACGGGTTGCGCAGGTCGTGGCCGAGCACCGCGATCAGGCGCTGGCGCATGCGGTCGACCTCGGCCGCATGGTTGAGGCACAGTTCCATCAGGTCCAGGCGCAGCTTTTCGGCGATCGCCAGGTCGGTTTCGCTCCAGGGCGTGGAGTGGCCGCGGACCACCTCCTCCCAGGCCTCGAACGAGCCGCGTGGGGTCAGCCGCGGGCCGGACGGGCCGATGGTCAACAGCTTTTCCGGCTTGCCGCCCCAGCGGATGCGGTGCACTTCCTCGTGGCGGAACCAGAAGATCCAGCCCGATTCCTGGCGGTGGAAACGGATCGCCAGCACACCGCAGCAGTCGCCGCCGTCCGGAGAGTCCACGCTGGGCTGCGGCCAGTTGTCGGTGTGGTAGATGTCCCGTTCCGGGTCGCGCTGCAGGCGTTGCAGGACATTCCCGGCCTGGCGCTCGAAGTCGCCGCGGATGCTCAGGGTGCGGCCGCCGAGCATGACCAGGGCGCCGTCGCAGGGAATCAGTGCGGCGATGCCATCGTCCGGGTGGGCCAGTGCGCCGAACAGGTCGTCGGCGTCCCGCGCGCGGCGAGCCAGGGCCAGCCTGCGCTCGGTGGACACGCGCAGCAGTTCGGCGATACGCCCCTGCTCCAGGCGCTCGACGATGGCGCTGCAGACCTGGGAGAAGATCTGGAACGACATGCGCACCGGGTAGGGAATCAGCTTGGGCGACATGTGATGGCAGGAAAACAGTCCCCAGAGCTTGCCGCCGACCACGATGGAGATGCTCATCGAGGCGCGCACGCCCATGTTGGTCAGGTATTCGCAGTGGATCGGCGAAACGCTGCGCAGCACGCTGTAGCTGAGATCGAACGATTCGTTGGTCTCCGGGTTCAGCGCGGGAAACACGCGCATCGGCGTATAGGCCACGTCGGCGATCAGCCTGATCGGGTTCTGGATGTACAGGCGACGCGCCTGGGCCGGGATGTCCGAGGCCGGGTAGCGTTGCCCCAGGTAGCTTTCGAGGTCTTCGCGACGGCTCTCGGCGACCACCTCGCCGGAGTCGTCATGACGGAAACGGTAGGCCATCACCCGGTCGTAGCCGGTCATCCGGCGCAGTTCGTCGGTGACGTTGCTGAGCAGGCTGGCGGTGTCGTTGTGCAACTGGACCTGGGCGATGATGCGCTGGGCGTTGAGGGTGAAGGAGGTGATCGACAGCGTGTCCGCGGTGCGGATCTCGAACTCCAGGTAGAACACTTCCTTGTAGCTGTGGCCGATCACGTCGAACAGGTGTTCGCCGATCCGCGTCTCGACGCTGTTCGACCATGGGCCGTTGCCGGTCAGTCCCTCTTCGAGCATGCGCAGGACCTCCGGCCCCACCTGCTCCTGCGTCAGGTAGGAACCCGGCGAGGCGACGAAACCCAGTAGCGCCTGGATGTTCTCGCTTGCCGCGAGGACCATGCCGTCCGCGCGCAGGGTGACCAGCGCCCCGTGCGGCTGGATCGCGCCAGGCACGTGGATGGGTTCGTCCTCGCAGTTCGCCAGGGTAACCGGGGTGATGCTCGTCATCTATCGTCCAGCCTGGTCTCCAGGCAGTCAGGCTTCGTCGAGAACCCATCGACGAAACGAAAGGAATGTAGCCTGTGCCGCATCCTGCGCAAGGCCGATGGCTTCGGGGCTGTCGATCTGCCGGGCGAGCTGTTCGAGAAACTCCTGCCAGCGCACCCCGGTTGCCTGGCCGTAGCCCTGCAACCACTGTAGCGGCAGACCGGGCAGGCGTGGAGCTAGTCGTTTGTAGAGATACGCGCCGCCCAGCGTCGCGCCTTCCATCACGTAGGCCACCCCGAAGACCTCCGCGGCCCGTGTCGCATTCGGCAGGTCGGCGCAGCGCGGTAGCGCCTCCACCTGCGCGCGGCTCATGCCGCCGGCCAGCAGGTCGCTTTCCAGCCAGGCGCTCTTGACCAGCCGCGCTTCGGCCCGCAGCGCCGCCGGCCAGCCGCTGCGGTTGTCGCGCAGCGCGCGCTCCAGGGGTTCGAGCCAGCCAAGGATGCGTCCGGCATGGTCGAGGTAGGCGCGGTCGTCGAGATCGTCGTCGCCCAACGGCGAACGGCGGTCCAGTTCTGCGTGCAGGTCACGGGTGGCGTCGCGGAGTGCGGCGAGGGCTGGCGATGGAGATGGGGACATGAGGTCAGGGCCAGCGATTCGAGGCATGAACGGAAAAGAGTAGCAGGAAGCCGTACGCCCGGCTCGGAATAAATGGGCATCCCCGCGCGCGGCGCAGGGATGCCGGAGCGGGCGCGCTCAGGCCGCCTCGGTCTGCACCACCCGGTAGCAGGGGACGTAGGCCGCGCCGCCGGGCAGCTTCATCCGGTGCTGCTTGACGAAGGCCTGCAGCAGGCGGTCCAGCGGCAGCATCACCGCCGGGTCGCCGTGGATCTCGTAGGGCCCGTATTGCTCGATCATGCGGATGCCGTTGTCCTTGACGTTGCCGGCGACGATCCCGGAAAACGCGCGGCGCAGGTTGGCCGCCAGTTCGTGGGGCGGCAGGCTGCGGCTGAGCTGGAGGCTGGCCATGTTCTCGTGGGTCGGCTCGAACGGGCGCTGGAAGCTTTCATCGATCTTCAGCATCCAGTTGAAGTGGAAGGCGTCGTTGCGCTCGCGGCGGAACTGCTTCACTTCCTTCAGGCCCTGGGCCATCTGCTTGGCCACCTCGGCCGGGTCGTCGATGACGATCCGGTAGTGGCGCTGCGCCGCATGGCCGAGGGTCGCCCCGACGAATTCATGGAGCTGCTGCAGGTAGGCTTCGGCGCTGCGGGGACCGGTGAGGATGACCGGGAAGGGCAGGTCCTGGTTGTCCGGGTGCATGAGGATGCCCAGCAGGTAGAGGAACTCTTCCGCGGTCCCGGCGCCGCCGGGGAAGATGATGACCCCGTGGCCGACGCGGACGAAGGCTTCCAGGCGCTTCTCGATGTCCGGGAGTATCACCAGTTCGTTGACGATCGGGTTCGGCGCCTCGGCGGCGATGATTCCCGGTTCGGTCAGGCCCAGGTAGCGACCGCCGACGATGCGCTGCTTGGCGTGGCTGATGGTGGCGCCCTTCATCGGTCCCTTCATCACCCCCGGTCCGCAGCCGGTGCAGACGTCCAGGCTGCGCAGGCCGAGCTCATGGCCGACCTTCTTGGTGTACTTGTATTCCTCGCTGCTGATCGAATGACCGCCCCAGCAGACGACGATCTTCGGCTCGACGCCGGGGCGCAGCGTACGGGCGTTGCGCAGCAGCTGGAAGACGTAGTCGGTGAGGCCCTGGGAACTGTCCAGGTCGACGTGCTGGCTGTCCAGCCCGCTCTGGGTATAGACGATGTCGCGCAGGGCGCTGAACAGCATCTCGCGAGTACTGGCGATCATCTCGCCATCGACGAAGGCGTCGGCCGGCGCGTTGATCAGCTCCAGGCGCACGCCGCGGTCCTGCTGGTGGATACGCACCTCGAAGTCCTTGTAGGCGTCGAGGATGGTCTTGGCGTTGTCGCTGTGGGCGCCGGTATTGAGGATCGCCAGGGCGCACTGGCGGAACAGTTGGTAGGTCTTGCCGTTGGCGGTTTCGCTCAGTTGTTGCACTTCGCGTTGGGAGAGGGTTTCCAGCGTGCCTTTCGGACTGACCGAGGCGTTGATCACAGGGCGATGAGACATGTGCGATTCCATGCAGGGGACGCGGCGGCGTAGAAGAACCGCCGCATCCGGATAAGGGAGAGCCGGGCAGGTTGCGTGCCGGGGGAGAGGGCGATCAGCCGTCGGAGTGGGGCGACGAGGCAACCGTGCGCTGGGGCTTGGCTCCAGGGTCTTGGTTAAATGTAATAGCGAGAACCTGACTGATCTGACAAGGAAAATCTCGAATTTATCTGTCGCCGGCCTGGCACCGGGGAAATCCTGCCACTAGCCGTGGACGAAAAGATCCGGCATCGGCTGGGATAATCGACTCTTCTCCTGATATCGTTGCGTTTCCGCCGGATGCTCGGCCAGTCGAAGGGAGGAACGAAGCATGTCGTATGAACAGTCCAGCAGCGTACCTAGCGACTTTCTTTCCTCCTTTTTCCAAGAGCCTGTCATCCATGATCGAACTCAGAACCATCACCCGCGACGACTGGGAAACCTGCATTGACCTGAAGGTCGCCCGCCACCAGGCGCACTTCGTCGCTTCCAACCTCTATTCGCTGGCCCAGAGCCGCTTCCTGCCGGGGTTCCGCGCGGTCGGCATCCACCACGGCGGGCGCATGGTCGGCTTCGCCCTCTACGGCCCCGACGCCGACGACGGCCACTACTGGCTCTACCGCCTGATGATCGACCGCCGCTACCAGGGCAAGGGGCATGGCCGCGCCGCCCTGCAACGGATCATCGCCAGCGTGCGCCGGACGAGGCGGCGCAGCGATCGCCTGATGGTCGCCTACGCCGTCGACAACGACGTGGCTCGCCAGCTTTATCGGGACGCCGGCTTCGTCGAACAGGGCCTCGCGCCCTGGGGCGAGACGATGGCCTGCCTGATGCTGCCGGAGCCGTCCCATCGCTCCGGGACGGTCGCCGGAGCGCCGGGCGGGCGTGCAGCGCACGGCGTCCCGGCGTAGAATCGCGGGATTCGGCAGTTCCCTCCAATACCTATAACGACCATCCAACGCACATCGCCGCCCCGGACCCTTGCGTCCGGGGCGTTTTCCGTCGTGCGTGGCGAGGGTCGCGGGACCTGCCCGTCCGCCCCCTGCTCCGGAACCGAACGCCCCATGGACAGCACCTCCGAAACCCGCAGCGGCAGCTGGCTGAGCGTGATCGCCCTGGCCCTGGCCGCCTTCATCTTCAACACCACGGAGTTTGTCCCGGTCGGCCTGCTCAGCGACATCGGCCACAGCTTCGAGATGCCCACCTCGCAGGTCGGCCTGATGTTGACCATCTATGCCTGGGTGGTGTCGCTGGCCTCGTTGCCGATGATGCTGCTGACCCGCAATATCGAGCGGCGCAAGCTGCTGGTCGGGGTATTCCTGCTGTTCATCGCCAGCCACGTGCTGTCCGGGCTGGCCTGGAGCTTCCAGGTGCTGATGCTCAGCCGGATCGGCATTGCCTTCGCCCACGCGGTGTTCTGGGCCATCACCGCTTCGCTGGCGGTGCGCGTGGCGCCGCCGGGACAGCAGGCCAAGGCGCTAGGGCTGCTGGCCACCGGCACCACCCTGGCGATGGTCCTGGGCATCCCGCTGGGGCGGGTGGTCGGCGAGGCCCTGGGCTGGCGTACCACCTTCATGGCCATCGCCGGACTCTCGGTGCTGACCTTGCTCTACCTGGCGCGCTCCCTGCCGCTGCTGCCAAGCCAGAACTCCGGTTCCCTGCGCAGCCTGCCGATGCTGTTCCGACGCCCGGCGCTGGTTTGCCTGTACGTGCTGACCGTGGTGGTGATCAGCGCCCAGTTCACCGCCTACAGCTACATCGAGCCCTTCGCCAAGCAGGTGGCGCAGATGAGCGGCGAGGCGACCACCCTGCTGTTGCTGTTGTTCGGCGGCGCCGGGATCTTCGGTTCGATCCTCTTCAGCCGCTACAGCGAGGCTTTCCCGCGAGGCTTCCTGCTGGCCGCGATCCTCGCCTTGGGCAGCAGCCTGGCGCTGCTGTTGCCGCTGTCCGCGCAGCCGACCTGGCTGATGGCGCTCAGCCTGCTCTGGGGCATGTCGATCATGTGCTTCGGCCTGGCCCAGCAGTCCCGCGTCCTGCGCCTCGCCTCGGACGCCACCGACGTGGCCATGGCGCTGTTCTCCGGCCTGTACAACGTCGGCATCGGCGCCGGCGCGCTGCTCGGCAGCGTGGTCAGCGAACGCATGGGCCTGGCCTCGATCGGCAACGTCGGCGCCGCGCTGGCGCTGGCCGGCCTGCTGCTCGCCCTGTTCGCCGCACTGCGCTACGCGGAGGCGCTGAAAAGCACGTCGTTGTGAGTGCTCATTCACTGGCCCGGATGATTCGGCGGAGGAATCCGCCCGCTTGATCTAGTCTTCTGTGACGAAAAGGCGCAGGGAGTGCGGGATTGCCCCGCGCCGGGCCGGCGCAGGGACGGAATATCGGGTGAACGTACAACAGAGCAAGTTCAGGCTGAGCCGCTGGGCGGGCGCGACACTGGCGCTCGGACTGCTGCTGTCCGGGCTGGGCGCCTGGGGGCTGGCGCTGGTCAACGAGCAACAGGCGCGGATGGCGCTGGAACGCGAGGCGGAACTGCTGGCCGAGGCGGTGACCCGCCGCGTGGAACTCTACCAGTATGGCTTGCGTGGGGTGCGCGGTGCCTTGCTGACGGCGGGCGAGGCGCACATCGACCGCGAACTGTTCCGCCGCTACAGCCTGACCCGCGACATCGACCGCGAGTTTCCCGGCGCCCGCGGCTTCGGCTTCATACGCCGGGTGGCGGCCGCCGACGAGGCCGGGTTCCTGCGCCAGGCGCGGGCCGACGGCCAGCCGGAGTTCCGCATCCAGCAACTGACTCCGCACGATGGCGAGCGCTACGTCATCCAGTACATCGAGCCGGTGGCGCGCAACGGCCAGGCGTTGGGCCTGGACATCGCCTCGGAAGCCAATCGCCGGGAGGCCGCCCGCGCCGCCCTGGAGACCGGGCAGGTGCGCCTGACGGGGCCGATCACCCTGGTCCAGGCCAGCGGCTTGCGCCAGCAATCGTTCCTCATCCTGATGCCGATCTACCGCAGCGGCATCACTCCACCGCCGGGGCCCCAGCGCGAACTCGAAGGCTTCGGCTGGAGCTATGCGCCGCTGCTGACCGGCGAGGTGCTGGCCGGGTTGCCCATCGACAATGCGGCGATCCACCTCGAACTCAGCGACGTCACCGGCGACGGCGCTGCCGTACCCTTCTTCGTCAACGGCGCCGCGGCGCCGGCTCAACGCCTGTTCGGCCACATGCTGCGGCGGGAGATCTACGGGCGGCACTGGCAGATGGCGTTCAGCGCACTGCCGCTGTTCGTCCAGCGCCTGCACCAGCCTTCGCCGCGCATCCTGTTCCTGGCCGGCAGCCTGGTCAGCCTGTTGCTGGCGGCGCTGGTCAACGCCAGCGCCCTCGGCCGCCTGCGCCGGCGTCGGGAGGCGGCGACCCAGGCGCGGCTGGCGGCGATCGTCGGCAATTCGGCGGACGGCATCATCGGCGTCGGCCTCGACGGCGTCATCAGCGACTGGAATCGCGGGGCCGAGGCGTTGTTCGGCTACCGCGAGGAGCAGGCGGTCGGGCGGCGGGTGGTGGACCTGCTGGTGCCGCCATCCAAGGAGAACGAGGAACTCGACATCCTCGCCCGCATCGCCCGTAAAGAACAGGTGGTCAGCTTCGATACCGTGCGCCGGCACCAGGACGGCCACCTGCTCGATGTGGCGGTGACCGTCTCGCCGATCCTCGGTCCGGACGGCGGCGTGGTCGGCGCCTCGAAGACCGTACGCGACATCTCCGCGAAGAAGGCCGCCGAGGCCCGCATCCGCGAACTCAATACCGGCCTGGAGCACCAGATCGCCGAGCGTACCGCCGAACTGCGTCGGTTGAACGTACTGCTCGGCAGCGTGCTGCAGGCGGCGTCCGAGGTGTCGATCATCACCCTCGACCGCGACGGCATCATCAGCGGCTTCAATCTCGGTGCCGAGCGGATGCTCGGCTACCGCGCCGACGAGGTGGTCGGCAAGGCCTCGCCGACCCTGCTGCACAGCGAGCGGGAGTTGCTCGCCCGCGGCCAGGAGCTGGGCGAGGAGGGTTTCCGCGTGCTGGTGGCGCGGGCCGAACAGGAGGGCGCCGAGACCCGCGAATGGACCTATCTGCGCAAGGACGGCTCGCCGCTCAGCGTGACGCTTTCGGTTACCATCCTGCGCGACGAGGCTGGGGCGATCAACGGTTACCTGGGCATCGCCGTCGATGTCACCGAATGGCGCAACGCCGAGCGCGAGATGGCCGCGGCGCGCGACCAGTTGCAAATGGCCGCCGACGTGGCGCGCCTGGGCATCTGGCGCTGGAACCTGGCCGACGACAGCCTGCAGTGGAACGAGCGCATGTGCGAGCTGTATGGCCAGCCGCTGGCGTTGCGCGACGGCGGCCTGGTCTACGAGCATTGGCGCAGCCGCCTGCATCCGGAAGACCTCGAGCGCACCGAGGCCAGCCTGCGCGCGGCGGTGGAGGGGCGCGGCAACTACGATGTGATCTTCCGCGTGGTGCTGCCCGACGGCGGCATCCGCTTCATCCAGGCCGGCGCGCAGGTCGAGCGCGACGCCGACGGCAACCCGCTGCAGGTCACCGGGATCAATATCGATATCACCAGCGACCAGCAACTGCAGGCGCGCCTGCGCGAGGCCAAGGAGCAGGCGGACGCCGCCAGCGCGGCGAAGTCGTCGTTCCTGGCGAACATGAGCCACGAGATCCGCACGCCGATGAATGCTGTGCTGGGCATGCTGCAACTGGCCCGGCAGACCGATCTCAACGAACGCCAGCGCGACTACCTGGACAAGGCCAGCTCGGCGGCCACCTCGTTGCTCGGCCTGCTCAACGACATCCTCGACTACTCGAAGATCGAGGCCGGCAAGCTGGTCCTGGAAATGCTCCCCTTCGAGCTGGAGCCGCTGATGCAGGACCTGGCCGTGGTGCTCTCCGGCAACCAGGGCGACAAGGACGTCGAGGTGATCTTCGACATCGATCCCGAGCTGCCCAGCGCGGTGGTCGGCGACCGCCTGCGCCTGCAGCAGATCCTCATCAACCTGGCCGGCAACGCACTGAAGTTCACCGCCCGCGGGCACGTCCTGGTGAGCTTGCGGCGGCTGGCGCACGACGCCCACCTGGTGCGCCTGCGGGTGCTGGTGGCGGACACCGGCATCGGCATCAGCGCGGAACAGCAGCAGCGCATCTTCGAAGGTTTCACCCAGGCCGAGGCGTCCACCTCGCGACGCTTCGGCGGCACCGGCCTCGGCCTGTTCATCTGCAAACGCCTGGTCGACCTGATGGGCGGTGAATTGCGGGTCGAGAGCGCGCCGGGCAGCGGTAGCCGGTTCTGGTTCGACCTGGACCTCGACGTCGCCCACGACCAACCGCTGCGTGCGGCCTGCCCCGGGGCCGGCGAACCGCTGCGGCTGCTGGTGGCGGACGACAACCTGGTGGCCGGCGAGCTGCTCGAACGCACGGTCGGCGCCCTCGGCTGGCGCGCCGACTGCGTCGGCAGCGGCAGCGAGGCGGTGGCACGGGTCCAGGCGGCGATGGCCGAGGGCCGTCGCTACGACGTGGTGCTGATGGATTGGCGCATGCCCGATCTCGACGGCCTCAGCGCGGCGCAACTGATCCGCCAGTTGCAGGGCGACCTGCCGCCGCCCATGGTGATCATGATCACCGCCTATGGCCGCGAGGTGCTGGCCGATGCGCGCGACCACAGCGCGCCGCCCTTCGTCGATTTTCTCACCAAGCCGGTCACGCCCAAGCAACTGGCCGACTCGGTGCTGCATGCCCTGCACGGTGAACAGGGCGCCCCGGCCAACCCGCCGCCGCGCCCGGTGGAGCGCACCCAGCGGTTGCGGGGCGTGCGTCTGCTGGTAGTGGAGGACAACGCGCTGAACCGCCAGGTCGCCGCCGAGCTGTTGAGCAGCGAGGGCGCCCGGGTGGCCCTCGCCGACGGTGGGCTGGCGGGCGTTCAGCAGGTGCTGGAGGCGAGCGTGCCGTTCGACGCGGTGCTGATGGACATGCAGATGCCGGATATCGATGGTCTCGAGGCGACCCGGCGAATCCGCGCCGACGGGCGCTTCGCCGGGCTGCCGATCCTGGCCATGACCGCCAACGCCTCGCTGGCCGACCGCGAAGCCTGCCTGGCGGCGGGCATGAACGACCATGTGGCGAAGCCGATCGACAAGGAGCGCCTGGTGCTTTGCCTGCTCGGTCATCTCGGCAGGAGCGGCGACAGGGGGGCGCCGGCAACGACAGCGGACGAGGGCGAACTGGTCGAGGCGCGGGGCGATATCGTCGGGCGTTTCGGCGGCAGCCTGGAGCTGATCGTCCAGGTGCTGCGGCGCTTCGTTCCGGATATGCAGGACCTCTTCGCCCAGCTCGAACGCCAGCTCGGCGAGGGCGATGTCCAGGGCAGCGCCGCGACCCTGCATACCATCAAGGGCAGCGCTTCCACCGTTGGCGCCAGCGCCCTGGCCGGCCGTGCCAGCGAGCTGGAGCAGGCCCTGCGCCGCGCCGATCCGCTGCGCGGCATGGAAATCCTCGCCGGCATCCGCCTCGACGAACTGCGCACCCTGTGCGATGCCTGCCTGCTCCGCCTGCAGGCGATGTTCGGCGACGTGCAGGCGGAGTCGGCGAGCTGAACCCCGGCGCGGTGGCCAGTCCCGCCAAGGATTCAGGCGGACCCGGGGCTCGCCTGCATCCGCTGCGGCCTGTAGGGCGGATAACGCCATGGGCGTTATCCGCCGATACTCCTGAAGCCCGCCCAGGTCTTGAGCGACATCCTTTTCCTGTCGTTCAGTGCCTTCAGGCGTCGCGCAGCAGGTCGTGGGCGTTGAGCAGGGCGTAGGCGACTTCCGGGCGCTTCTCCAGGCCGCGGCGGATGGCGGCGGGAATCGCCTGGCGGGTCTTGCGGCAGAGCCCCGGCTGCTCCTCGAAGCGCATGCGGATGCCGCGCATGCTGCGCACCTCGCCGAAGGCCGGGGCGATCCGCAGGCGGATGCCCAGTTGTTCCTCCATGCGCCGCAGCAGGTGTTCCAGGTCTTCCAGGCTGCGCAGGGCTTCCAGGCGGGCGGCCAGGCGCTGCTCTTCCTGGCGGGTCAGGAGGAGGATGCGACGGTCCGCGCCGGGCGCCTCCAGGCGCTCGCGTTCGCAGACGCAGGCGCCGGGCGGGCAGGGCTGGCGGAGGGGCGGGGAAGCGCTCATGGCACCATCATAGCCAGGACCGGCGTCCCGCGCCGCTACGCTCCGTCGCCCTCGCGAGCGCGCTTCAGCGCTTCAGCGGCACCTTGCCCTGCTGCTCCAGGCCGCTGAGGATGGCGTAGGCGATCTTCACCCGCTCGGCATTGGGATAGTTGCGGTTGGCCAGGATCACCAGTCCCAGGTCGCGGCCCGGGACGAACGCCACGTAGGCGCCGAAGCCGTTGGTGGAACCGGTCTTGTTCAGCAGGCGCTGGCCCTCCAGCGCCTGTGGCGCGGGCAGCCTGGCGATCCTGTGCGGTTGCAGCGCCATCGGCGTCGAGTTGCCGGCCTGCAGGCGCTTCAGGGAGATCGGCCAGTCGTAGGCTTCCCAGCCCAGGCCCTGGGTCATGTCGCCGACCTTGTAGTAACCGCGATGGGTGGCATCGAGCGCCTGCGCCCAGGGCCTGTCCAGGCGCTCCGGATGCAGGTTGGCATCGACGAAGCGCAGCAGGTCGGCCGCGCTGGTCTTCACCCCGTAGCCTTCGGCATCCAGCGGGCCGGGACCGACCCGTAGCGGGCGGTCGTCCTTGCCGTAGCCCTGGGCGTACTGCGCCAGCGCCGCCTCGGGCACGTCGAGGTGGGTCTGTTCGAGGCCCAGTGCCGGGAACACTTGCTGCTCCATGAGCCGTTCGAACGGCTGGCCCAGGCTGCGCGCGGCGAGATAGCCGAACAGGCCGATGCTCGGGTTGGAATAGAGGCGCTGGCTGCCCGGCGCGTAGGTCGGCTGCCACTGGCGGTAGTAGTCGCGGATCTGTGCCTGGTCCTTCTGCACCGAGTCGGGGAACTGCAGCGGCAAGCCGCCGGCGGTATAGGTCGCGAGGTCGAGCAGGCTGATGCCGTCGAAGCGGCTGCCCTGCAGTGCCGGCCAGTGCTGGCTGGCGCGGTCGTCGAGGCGCATCTTGTCCTGGGTCAGGGCATAGCCGGCGAGGGTGGCGGTGAAGGTCTTGCTCACCGAGCCGATCTCGAACAGGGTCTCCGGCGTCACCTGGCGGCCGTCCTCTTTCGAGGCCAGCCCATAGCTGAAGTAATGCGGTTCTCCTTTCAGGCTGATGGCTACGGCCAGGCCCGGAATGTCATTGGCCTTCATCACCGGTTGTACGGCGGCGTCGACCAGTGCCTTCAGGCGATCCGCCGGGGCCTCGCCGGCAATGGCCGGGGTGGTGGCGAACAGCAGTGTGGAAGCGGCGATGCCGCACAGGCAGGGGAATCTGGTATCGCGCATGAGGATTGGCGTCCTTTGTCGTTGGCTGCATGAGAAACCGCCCCGGGAGCGCTCCTTGATCGGCGGGCGGGGAAAATCTAGGCTTGCGCAGGATTTGCGGCAAACGACGAATACTCGCGGCAGCCATTAGAAAAATTTGGAGCAGAGATTGGTTCGACCCCATTTGCCGCTGAACGCCCTGCGCGCCTTCGAAGCTTCGGCCCGGCACCTGAGCTTCACCCGCGCGGCCATCGAGCTGTGCGTGACCCAGGCGGCGGTCAGCCACCAGGTGAAGAGCCTCGAGGAGCGTCTCGGCGTGGCCCTGTTCAAGCGTCTGCCGCGCGGCCTCATGCTGACCCACGAGGGCGAGAGCCTGCTGCCGGTGCTGTGTGACTCCTTCGACCGCATCGCCGGCCTGCTGGAACGTTTCGAGGGTGGCCACTACCGGGACGTGCTCACCGTCGGCGCGGTCGGAACCTTCACGGTCGGTTGGCTGCTGCCGCGGCTGGAGGACTTCCAGGCGCGCCATCCCTTCATCGATCTGCGCCTGTCCACCCACAACAACCGCGTCGACATCGCCGCCGAGGGGCTCGACTACGCGATCCGCTTCGGCGGCGGCGCCTGGCACGGCACCGAGGCGCTGGCGTTGTTCGAGGCGCCGCTGACGGTGCTCTGCTGCCCGGAGGTCGCCGCCCAGTTGCACAGTCCCGCCGACCTGCTGCAGCACACCCTGCTGCGCTCCTACCGCGCCGACGAGTGGCCGCTGTGGTTCCAGGCGGCCGGACTGCCGGCGCACGCGCCACTGACCCGGAGCATCGTCTTCGACACCTCGCTGGCCATGCTCGAGGCGGCCCGCCAGGGTGTCGGCGTGGCCCTGGCGCCGGCGGCGATGTTTGCCCGGCAACTGGCCAGCGAGAGCATCCGGCGTCCGTTCGCCACCGAAGTGAGTACCGGCAGCTACTGGCTGACGCGCTTGCAGTCGCGGGGGGAGACCAGCGCGATGCTGGCGTTCAGGGAGTGGTTGCTGGGCCAGGCCGTCTTGGAGAGCGAGGCGTAGCGTTATATCGGTTCGGGTATAAAGATGTAGAAGCGTCCGTTCTGCCTGAACGCTCTGGCGTTTCCGAGATTGATACGGTTTCTGGCGTTCGGATTGTGATTGGAGTGGTCAACGGCGTGACTGATATGGGCCGGTTTGTCTGAGTCTTTGGTCGGGCCGGACAGCGTCACCCCCAAGCTGGCCGCATATGCTCGGCGAGCGGCTACAACTTCATTCTCAGGCATACCTCTCCGGCCTGTTTCCGCCACGACCGCCAGTTCGCACAAGCGGCCTGGATTATCCCTGGTGATTACCAGACGGGCTTCAGCGGCCAATAGCTCAAGCAGGGCTATAGAGGGGCCACAGCCCTGTGCGCTGCGCCTCTTGATAGTGTCCATAAGCGGTTCCATAGGGCCTCCTCTCGGGTACCGGTGGTTGTTAGAAGTATTGACGACGGTGCGCTTAAAGCAACCGGGAGCAGGTGCCGGTTGCGGCGAAACGGCGGATAACGCTTCGCGTTATGCGCCCTACGGGAGCGGTGCTCGGCTTGCCGGCGGAAGGCGTCTACGGATTTCCGGTTCCCGCGTCGAAATAAGAGCCCGTGGACTTGGCCAGTCCCGTCCACATCTCGTCGAGATTGCGGAAGTTCCAGGTTTCCGCCGGCTCGAAGCCGACGATTCGGTCGGTCTGTCCGGCCCTACCCAGGTCTACCACCTGCTGCGGGATCGGCACCTTCGAGCGGGCCGAGAAGAATACCTTGACCCGTGGCGTCAGCAGCGAGCGGCCGTGTTGTTCGAGGACCACGCCGAGGCGCCCGCTTTCCAGCCTGACCAGCGCGCCGACCGGGTAGATGCCCACCGCCTTGACGAAGGCGCGGAACACCTGCGGGTCGAAGTGCCCGTTCCATTCGGCCATGCGTCGGATCGCCTCGGCGGCGTTCCAGCCCTTCTTGTAGGGACGGTCGGAGGTGATCGCGTCGTAGACGTCGCACACCGCGCCCATTCGCGCCAGCAGGCTGATCTGCTCCTGCGCCAGGCCGAAGGGGTAGCCGGTGCCGTCGATGCGCTCGTGGTGGTGCAGGCAGACATCCACCACCAGGGCGCTGACCTGGCGGCAATCGAGCAGCATCCGCGCGCCGTTCTGCGGATGCCGGCGAACCAGGCCGAACTCCTGGTCGGTGAGCTTGCCGGGCTTGTTCAGGATCGGATCGGGCACCGCCATCTTGCCGATGTCGTGCAGCAGTCCGGCCAGCCCCGCCTCGCGTACCAGCGGGTCGGGCAGTTCGAGCTGGCGGGCGAGGGCGATCATCAGCGCACAGACCGCCACCGAATGCATGTAGGTGTATTCATCCGAGGTCTTCAGCCGTACCAGGCTGAGCAGCGCGTTGGGATGGCGCAGCACCGAGGCGGAGATTTCGTCCACCAGGTCCGATGCATGCGCGGTATCGATGGCCTGGCCCATGCGCGCGTCGCGGAACATGCTGACCACGGCGGCCTTGGCACGGCTGCAGAGCAGGGCGGCGTGGCGGATTTCCTCCTCCAGGGCGACCCGCGCCGGCGAAGGGCCGGCCGGCATGGTGACCGGCAGGACCGCAGCGGCCGAGACCGCCGCTTCCTCCGGGAGGTCGAGGCCCTTGCTGGCATCGATCCAGACCTCCTTCACGGCGCTTTCGCGCAGGCGCTGCAGGTCGGCCTGGCTGTCGAGCAGGAAGCCACCTCTTTTCCAGAACGGGTGGTCCAGCCACGAGCCGCAAAGGCTCTGGACGAACATACCGAGGCGAAGCTGGGTTACCGGAATGCGTTTCAGCACGATGGGCTCGACCTCGAGACTGGGCCAGGTGGCTGTCTCCTAACGGTAGCCGAGATGGGCCGGCGGGAGTGAGAGATGCCCGGCACTTCGTCGGCATGCCCGCGCTCGATTGCGTATCGCTTTGTACCCATGCGCGGTTTCGATACCTCCGGCGTACAAATCCACGTGTCGGGCGATACACCCCCGATACATCTCCCAGGCGAAATGGCCACATCCGAACCGCGGCGCCCGGGACGACCCCAGAAGGTCCCGCCGCCCGGTTCGTACCGGCGCCCACCAGCGCCGCGCCTGCGGCCCGGCCGCGTTTACTGTGGAGAAGAAGCATGTCCGTTTTCGATTCGCGTCAAAAGACTTCCGCCAGCCTGCTCGGTGCCGTACTGGTGGGGGGAATGCTGCTCGGCGGTTCGGCGTTCGCCGTCGAGCCGCTGGGCCTGGGGTTGCAAGTGGCGGCGGCGAGCGCCGGCGAAGGCAAGTGCGGAGAAGGCAAGTGTGGTAGCGGCGGCTCCGCGAAGACCCCGGCCAAGGCCGGCGCCGAGGGCAAGTGCGGGGAGGGCAAGTGCGGCGACGCCTCCTTTGCCCGAACCGACACCGATCACGATGGCAAGGTCTCGCGCGCCGAGTTCCTCGCGGTGGCCAAGGACCGTGCCGGTGAGTTCGACAGCATCGATAGCGACCATGACGGCTTCATTTCCGAAGCCGAGGCCTACGAACACCTGCGCAAGACCTACGAGGCCAACGGCAAGCCGATGCCCGCCGGGCTGTTCAGCAAGCTGGAGCAAGGCCGGCACTGAGCCTTTCCACACCCTGGCGGCGCCCTCTCTTTCCCCTGGGAAAGCGGGGGCGTCGCCGTTTCCGGAGCTATCCCATGACCCTGATCGACAACGCCGCCGGCCTCGGCCTGAGGCGCGGCCTGCTTCCGCAACTGCTGGCGATGGCGCCCGGCGCGGTGGACTTCCTCGAATGCGCGCCGGACAACTGGATCGGCGTCGGCGGTGCCTTCGGTGCCGACCTGGAGCGCCTGGTGGAGCGCTTTCCACTGACCTGCCACGGTCTCTCGCTGTCCCTCGGCGGCTCCACACCGCTGGATGCCGCCTTCATCGAGCAGACCCGACGCTTCCTCGTCCGCCACCGGGTCGCGTTGTACAGCGAGCACCTCAGTTACTGTTCCGACGATGGCCATCTCTATGATCTGTTGCCGCTGCCGTTCACCGAGGCCGCGGTGCGTCACGTCGCGGCGCGCATCCGCGAGGCGCAGGAACGCCTGGAGCGGCGCATCGCGGTGGAGAACATTTCCTACTATGCAGCGCCGTACCGGGAGATGAGCGAGATCGAGTTCGTCAACGCGGTACTCGACGAGGCCGACTGCGACCTGTTGCTGGACGTCAACAACCTGTTCGTCAACGCCTGCAACCACGGCTACGACGCCCTCGACTTCCTCGCCCGGCTGCCGCCCGGGCGGGTCGCCGCCTACCATGTGGCGGGGCACTACGACGAGGCGCCGGACCTGAAGATCGACACCCATGGTGCCGCCGTGAAGCCCGGCGTCTGGGCCTTGCTTGGAGCCGCCTATCGTCGCTTCGGCGTGCGCCCGACCCTGCTCGAGCGGGACTTCAACTATCCGCCGCTGGGCGAACTGCTGCTGGAAGTGGAGCAGATCCGCCAATGGCAACGCGACGAGGGACGCCGTCATGGATGAGCGCCTGCGCCAACAGCAGTTCAGCCTCGCCCGGCACCTGCGCGACCCGCTTGGCAATGCGCCGCCGCCGGACATCGAAGAACGTCGCCTGCGGGTCTACCGCGAGCTGTTCTACAACGCCATCGAAGGCCTCCTTGCCAGCGGCTTCCCGCGCTTGCGCGGGCTGCTTGGCGAGCAGCAGTGGCATGGCCTGGTGCGCGAGTTCTATCGCGAGGAGAGAAGCCATACCCCCCTGTTCACCCGTATCGCCGGGGTCTTCGTCGACTACCTGCGGCAGCGGGGCGAGTATCGGCCGGCGTGGCAATCCGAGTTGGCCCACTTCGAATGGAGCGAAACGCGCCTCTACCTGGCCGAGCCCGACGATCCGCCGTATCGGCGTGAAGGCGACCTGCTCGACGGGGTGCCGCTGCTGTCGAGCCTGGCGCTGCCGCTGGGCTATCGCTGGCCGGTGCATCGGCTCGAAGAGGACGTCGCGCTCGCCGAAGCGCCTGCGGAACCGACCCTGCTGTTGATGCACCGCGATTCCTCGCATCGCGTGCATACCGCGCGCCTGACTCCGCTGGCCTACCGCCTGCTGGAGTCGCTGGCGAGCCGGCGCCTGAGCGGGCGCGAGCACCTGGCGGCGCTGGCGCTCGAAGCGCGGAGTGCGCCCGGAGCGCTCGACGCGGCGGGGCTGGAGTTGCTGGCAGCGTTGCGGACCCAGGGTGTCGTGCTCGGAACCCTGGAACGCGATTGGGCGGGCGGATGACGACGCAGCCCTTGTGGAGTCGATGCATCGGCGGATAGCGCCGTTGGCGCTATTCGCCCTACGCGGTGGGTGGGATGGTTCTGGCTTGCTGTGAAAAACCCCGGAGGCGATCGCGTTCCGGGGTTTTTCCGTGGCTGGCCGAATCCTAGCGGGACAGGCCCAGGCGCCGCCCGAGCCAGTGGTCCAGGCTCAGCTTCCCCGCCCCCGCCAACAGCAGCGGCAGCAGCGCCGCCAGGTAGATCGCCGGGAGCTTGAAATTGCCGAAGCCGTGGTCGGTGATCGAGTAGCCGCGGGCCAGTTCCGCCAGGCTCGACCACTCCGCCGGCCAGTGTACGGCGGCGGTCGCCACCAGGGTGACGACGATCAGCACCAGGGCGGTCAGGCGGGTACCGAGGCCGAGCAGGAGGAACAGCGCGCCGAGCAGTTCGGCCCACAGCGACAGTTCCCAGTTGAAGGCGGCGGGCAGGCGGTCGAAGGGAAAGGGGAAAGCCGACTGGATATCGCCGAACCAGTTCTCGCCGTTCCACTTTTCCCAACCGGACTCGAAGAACTCCCAGGCCAGGAACAGTCGCAGGGACAGGTCGGCGCTCCAGCCGCCGCAGCGGTCGAGCAGGGCGAAGGGTCGGCGCCAGGCGCGCAGGTCGGATGCTTGCATGATCGATGTCTCGTTGAGGGCGGTGGATAGGTCAGGCCGGCTGTACGTCGCGACGACGTAAGCGCACGGCGAGCTTGGCGGTGAGCTTGAGGACGATGGCGGAGAAGATCGTGGCGAACGCCAGTACGTACCAGCCGCCCATGGGGATGCGTTTGAAGAACGACAGGCAGAAGATGCCCGCCAGCACCCAGGTGCCGGTCGAGTGCAGGGCTTTCCAGGCGCGTGGGCCGAGCAGTCGGGCCGGGGTGCGGAAGGAGGTGAGGGTGAGCAGCAGGATGAACAGGTAGCCGATCGAGCCGGGGATGTTCGCCGCGACCGAGCGGCCGCTCCAGAATGTCTCGGGGAACAGCTTCCAGTAGGCCAGGATCAGCAAGGCGTGTACTGCGTGGGAGAAGGCGAAGGCCAGGCCCAGGTAGCGCCTTTCACGGAGCAGCGCGCGGGTCCCCGGGCCGGGCACCAGGGTCGCCAGCGAGGACGCGAGGAAAGCGGCGAGGAACAGCGCGAAGGAACTGCGCGCGGTGGCGCGGATGGCGCTGCGCAGGCCCTCCACCGGTTGCGCCTGGAGAGCCAGGACGAGGGCGGTCATGCACAGCACGGCGACGGCGAGGACGGCGAACAGTCGCCAGCCGTGCCAGGCGGATTGAGAGGTTGGGACGGTCATGGTGGGGCTCCTGGTTGCCGGGAGCGGCTCGGCGATGTGCCGCCGCTTCCCGTGGCCAGGAGTGTTGCAAGCGGGTTTATCCGCAGTGTGTCCGCCGAGGGCGGTTATGTATCGCTCTGTACGGGCGCCTCAGGGGTCCAGCTCGATGCGCGCGCAAAGCCCGCCGCCGGCGCGGTTGGCCAGGGTCAGGCGGCCGCCGAGGGCCAGGCTCAGCTGCTGCGCGATGGCCAGGCCGAGGCCGGTGCCACCGGTGTCGCGATTGCGCGAGTTTTCCACCCGGTAGAAGGGCTTGAGCACCTCGTCGAGTTCCTCGGCGGGAATCCCCGGGCCATTGTCCAGCACCTGGATTCGCGTGCCGCCATCGGTACGGCGTTCCACTTCCAGGCGCGCGGCGCCGGCGAACTTCAGCGCATTGTCGACCAGGTTCACCAGCACCCGGCGCAGGGCGTGCGGACGGGTGTCGATCACCGCGCCGGTACGGCCGTCGAGTTGTACCTGCTTGCCGCTGTCCTGGTAGTCGAAGACCAGGCTGTCGAGGAAGGCGTCGAGGTCCACCCGGCAACTGGTTTCGGTGCTGCCGTGCATGCTGCGGGCATAGGCCACGCCTTCGCGGACCAGGTGCTGCATCTCTTCGAGATCGTTCCACAGCTTGTCCCTGTCGCTGGAGGCGTCCATGAACTCGACGCGCAGCTTCATCCGCGTGATCGGCGTCTGCAGGTCGTGGGAAATCGCCGCGAGCAACTGCATGCGCTCCTTGAGGTAGTCGGCGATGCGCGCCTGCATGGCATTGAAGGCCGCCGCCGCATGCGCCACTTCGCGTGGGCCGGTTTCCGCGAGAGGCTGTGCCGGACGATTCGGATCGAGATGTTCCACGGCCTTCACCAGCCGGGTCAGCGGGCCGATGGCGGTGCGCACCGCGAGGCCGGTGCAGAGCAGCAGCAGGAGCAACTGCACCAGCAGTACCAGCGGCAGCCAGCCGGACAGCGGCACCGGGGCCGGCGTGACGTCGATGGTCAGCGGGCTGCCGTCGCGCAGGCGCAGGAGGACCTGGAAGTGCGGACGGCTGTCGGCCACCGTGCGCAGGGTCAGCGGGTATTGACCGTCGAGGGCGCGTTCGATGGAGTGCGCGGCAACCGGCGCGTCGGCCAGCGCCAGCGGCTGGCCGGGCTCGCCGGCGTCGAGGCGATAGCGGTAGGTGCGTCGTTCCAGGCGCGGCAGCCAGGCCTCGCGCTCGGCGGGCGTCAGGCGGTCGAGCATGGCTACCGAGATCGCCACGTCCTGTTCGAGGCTGTCGAGCATCATGTGCTTCGCGGTCTGGTAGCGCTCGTAGAACTGCGAGGCGAAGGACAGCCCGTAGGCCAGCACCAGCCCGGCGAAGAGGATCAGCGCCAGGCGCGCGGCGAGGCTGCGCGGGCGCGGCACGGCGAGCTTCATGGATGGGCCTCGACCAGTCGCACCGGCAGCGAGAACACATAGCCCTCGCTGCGCACGGTCTTGATGTACTCCGGTTCGCGGGCGTCGTCGCCGAGGCGTTGGCGCAGGCGGCTGACCAGCAGGTCGATGGAACGGTCGAAGATGTCCGCCTCGCGGCCCTGGGTCAGGTTGAGCAACTGGTCGCGGCTGAGCACCCGTTGCGGATGATCGAGGAACACCCGCAGCAGGCGGTACTCGGCGCCGCTGAGGGCGACCACGGTGCCGGCGTCGTCGAGCAGGTGGCGGGCGCTGGTGTCCAGTTGCCACTGGCCGAAGCCGATCAGCCGGCTGCTCTCGCTCACGGTGAGGTTCGGCGGCAGCATCCGCGTACGCCGCAGCACGGCGTTGATCCGGGCAAGCAGTTCGCGGGCGGAGAAGGGCTTGGTCAGGTAGTCGTCGGCGCCCATCTCCAGGCCGATGATGCGGTCGGTCTCGTCGTTGCGCGCGGTGAGCATCAGCACCGGCGTGGCCTTGTGCTTGCCGACGCGCAGCTCGCGGCAGAGCAGCAGGCCGTCGTCGCCGGGCATCATGATGTCGAGGACGATCAGGTCCACCGTGTTGGCTTCGAGGAACGCGCGCATCTGCCGGCCATCGGCGACGATGGTGGTGCGCAGGCCGTTCTTCTTCAGGTAGTTGCCTACCAGCTCGCGAATCTCGCGGTCATCGTCGACGATCAGGATGTGATCGACATGCTCCATTGCCTGGCTCCCGTGGCGGTTGGTGTGCTTGCAAGCAGTGTATCCGCGCCCGCGGCGCTTGCCTGCCGGGGTTTGTATTGCACTGTATCCCGAGCCGGGGCGAATACCGGGGCGTGCAAAAAAGCCCGGTTGTCGCTGTCGCGAACGGGGGAGACGACGGATAGCGCCGGGCGCGATTCGTCCGGCGGGAGCGGGGCGGCGAATGTACGGCCATGTATCGGCCGGCAGCGGCGATACAGCGGCTGACGAATCGGGCATTCCAGCGACACATCCGGGACAACTCCGCGGCCTGGAATAGGCCTCGACGAAGGCATGTCGCCTTCCACCGACGCGGTCCTGCCGCCAGGAGATCCCCCATGACTCGCACCCTGCTCGCCACCACCCTGCTCGCCGCGCTTGCGCTTCCCGCGTTCGCCGCCCAGGCCGCCGCACCGGTACCGACCGAAAGCTACCGCTACGGCATGCCGCTGGATGTGCACAAGGTGGTGGCGACCCAGGAACAGGCGTCGACCACCTGCGAGATCGTCGATGCACGGATGGACTACCTAGACTCCGCCGGCAAGCTGCATTCGCTGGCCTACCGCAAGTACGCCAGCGCCTGCAGCCAGGGCGGCTAGTCAGGCGCCGGCCAGAGCCTGCACGGCCGGTTGTCGCGCGGGCGGTGCATGGGGCGCCGGCTTGCCGAGGATCAGGTCGGCGGCCTTCTCGCCGATCATGATCGCCGGGGCGTTGGTATTGCCGGTGATCAGCGTCGGCATGATCGACGCATCGGCCACCCGCAGGCCTTGCAGGCCGTGCACGCGCAACTGGTCGTCGACCACCGCGAGCTGGTCGTGGCCCATCTTGCAGGTGCCCACCGGATGGAACACGGTGCCCAGGTTGGCGCGGATCCAGGCCTCGATCTGGCCGCGGCTGGAAACCTGCGGGCCCGGTACCAGCTCGCCCTTGAGGTGACGGGCGAAGCTGCGGCTGGCGGCCAGTTTGCGGACCAGTTGGAAACCCCGGACCAGGGTATCGAGGTCGGCAGGGTGGCTGAGGAAGTTGGCTTCGATCAGCGGCCGGTCGTGCGGGTCCGGCGAGTTCAGGCGGACCCGCCCGCGGCTCTGCGGGTGCATCACCGCGACGTGCAGGCTGACCCCGTGGCCGAAGGGGACCAGGCGCTGCGGCTGGTTCTTCAGCGCGGGGGCGACGATCAGACCCAGCTCCGGGGTCTCTGCCTGCGGGTCGAGGCGGAGGAAGCCACCGGACTCGACGGTGTTCGAGGTCAGCGCCCCGCGCCGGCCGAACAGGTACTGCCAGGGCGAGCGCAGCAGCGGCAGCCAGCCCTTCGGCGAGAAGCCCAGGCCGTAGCCGAGCTTGGCCTCGGTGCGGTACATCAGCACGATGTCCTGGTGGTCCTGCAGGTTCTCGCCGACCCCAGGCAACTCATGGCGCTGGACGATGCCGTGGCGCGCCAGTTCCGCCGCCGGGCCGATGCCGGAGAGCAACAGGAGCTGCGGCGAGTTGATCGAGCCGGCGCTGAGGATCACTTCGCGGCGTGCCTGCAATTGCACGACCTCGCCAGCCTGGCTGATCTCCACGCCGGTGGCGCGGGTACCTTCCAGCAGCACGCGCAGGGTCAGCGCCGAGCTGAGCACGGTGAGGTTGGGCCGCGCCAGGGCCGGGTGCAGGAAGGCGCGCGCCGCGCTACAGCGTTCGCCGTTGACCTGGGTGACGTGGAACGGGCCGATGCCTTCCTGGCGCTCGCCGTTGAAGTCGGCGTTGTATAGCCAGCCCATTTCCTCGGCGGCCTGGAAGAACACCTGGTTGATCGGGCCCGGGCTGCGCTGCGCGGCGACGTTCAATTCGCCGCCGCGCCCGTGCCAGGGCGATTCGCCCGGCTCGAAATGTTCCGAGCGGCGAAAGTAGGGCAGCAGCTCGTCGTAGCTCCAGCCACGGTTGCCGAGGGATGCCCAGCGGTCGTAGTCGTGGCGGTCGCCGCGGATGTAGATCATCCCGTTGATCGCGCTGGAGCCGCCCCAGACCTTGCCGCGCGGGCAGGCGATCGGCTGGTTGGCGGTGCCGGGCTGGGCGGCGAAGCGATGCATCCAGTTCCACTTCGGGTTGGCGATCAGGCGGATGATCCCGGCCGGCGTGCGGATGTAGGCGGCGGGGAGCGGCGTGCGGTCGCTGGGGCCGGCCTCGACCAGGCAGACCGAGACGGCGGGATCGGCGGAAAGACGGTTGGCCAGGACGCAACCGGCGGAGCCGGCGCCGACCACGATGTAGTCGAACGAACGGCGGGCAGTGGAAGTCATGTCGGCACCTTTCTGGGTGTGCTGCCGGGCCTCGCCCGGCGTTCTTTTTCGCCCCGCGCCCATGGGCGCGACGCTACTCCATTGGACGGGGAAGCGCGCCCGGCCGCTTGTCCCAGCCTGCCGGCGGGGTTGACCGAGGCTGCCAGGCGGCGCGCTAAAGCCCCAGCAGCGAGCCCATGTCGACCATCAGTTGCAGGCCGACGACGAAACCGTCTCCGCTCAGTTCGCGAGCGCCGGGGTTGTAGTAGTTGTCCGGGTTGAAGATGTACTGCACCGACGGCTCCAGCGCGATGTGCGGGGTCAGTGCGATGTGCGCATTGGTTTCCAGGGCGTACACGTCGCGCTGGCCGAGTTTCGCATCGCCGCCAGCGGCGATCCGCGCCTGGCGCTGGAACTCCAGCTGGTGATCGTTCAGGCGCAGGTAGCTGGCCTTGAGGTTGAGCTTGTCCCGCGTGCGGTCGAAGGGCGCATGGTAGGTCAGGCCCAGCTCGGCGAAATGACGGAACGGCTGCTTGTCGTCGGCCGATACCGACAGCGAGCCGAACAGCCCCAGCGCCCTCGGCGAATCGAGGCGGCCGCCGTCGGCGCGCCAGAACAGCTGCTGGAACTTGAAGAAGCCGCCGGCGCTGCCGTGGTCGCTGGCGCCGGTGAGCGGGTCGACCTGGTTGGCGGTGTTCAGGTAGGCGTTGAGTTCATAGTGCGAGCGGTAGGGATCGAGGCTTTCCTCGCGCTTTTCGCCGATCCCCAGCAGCAGGCTGGTGCCGCTGGCGTCGTCGGTGCCGAAATCGAGGCCATGGCGCTTCTTCAGGTAATCCACCGGGTTGGACTCGAAGGCCCCGGCGTGCAGGTACAGGGTCGGGGTCGCCCGGTACTTCAGGTAGCCGCCCCAGGCGCCGTAGGGCGGCGGCAGGATGCCGGTGGAGGCGTCGATGATCGGGTCGTTGCAGGTGACCACGGTCTCGCAGTTGTAGATCAGGAAATAGCGCCGCGCATTGGTCCGTCCGAGATGGCTGTCGAGGCGTCCGCCCAGCCACTGCTGCTGCCAGGTGAGCAGGCTCAGCTGGTTGGCGCTGATGTCGTTGTGCAGCGGCGCGCCGCCGAAGTAGCTGCCCACCGCGCCCTGCCAGCTCGGCCCGGTGGGCTGACCGGTGCCGCGGTCGAGGATGAACAGGGTTTCCTCGATGTGCAGCGAGGCGCCGTCCAGGCCGGCGAGGGTGGCGAGGTCGAGGTCGGCGCCGAGGAACAGGTCGCCGCTGTTGCCGAAGCTGTGCTGGCGCGGGCCGGTGTCGAGGTTCTTCAGCGACAGGCTCCAGAACTGCGCGTGGGTCTTCACGCCGTGGCGCTGGAGTCGTTCGCCGAACCCGGCCAGCGGGCCGCTGCGGCTGTCTTCGGCGGCCTGCGCGGAGAGACCGAGGAAACCGGCGCAGAGCAGCGCCGGCAAGGTGCGGAGGGTTTTCATGGCAAGGCACTCGTCTTGTTGTTGTTCTGTCGTGCGAATCGCTGTCCGCCCCAAGCGGACAGGTGCATCCGGAGCGAAGGCGGCTCAGGCGCAGAGATAGCCGCCGTCCACCGCCAGCACGGCGCCGGTGACGAAGCTGGCGCCGGGACCGCAGAGGAAGGCCGCGGCGCTGGCCACCTCGGGCGCCTCGCCCCAGCGCGCCAGCGGCGTGCGCTGCATGATCCGGCGGGTGGCCTCGACGTCGGCCTTGAGCCCGGCGCCCAGCGGCGTGTCGATCCAGCCGGGGGCGATGGCGTTGACCCGGATGCGCTCGGCGGCATACTCGCAGGCCAGGGAACGGGTGAGCTGGACGATGGCGCCCTTGCTGGCGCTGTAGGCCGGGCGGTCGGCGGAACCGAAGGTGCTGTACATCGAGGCGATGTTGAGGATGCTGCCGCCGCGCTGCGCCAGCAGCGGCCGGGCCAGTTGGCTGGCGAGCATGGCGGCGCTCAGGTTGAGGCGCAGCACCCGTTCGAAGGTAGCCAGGTCGTATTCCTCGCGGTCGCGGCTGATGCCGGCGTTGTTCACCAGCACATCCAGGCGCGGCAGCGCTTCGAACAGCCGTTGCAGGCGCTGGCTGTCGGTGATGTCCAGTTCTTCCCGGCGAATCCGCGGATGACGCGGTGCGTGCACGCCGTCGGCGTCCAGGCCGAGGGCGACGACTTCGGCGCCGAGTTCGGCGAACTGCATGGCGATGGCCGCGCCGATGCCGGAGCTGCCGCCAGTGACCAGCACCTGCTGGCCGGCGTAGATATCGTGTTGGAAAACCATCGGCGATCGTTCCTTCAGGCGTCGGCCAGGGCCGGGTTGGGATTGACCAGCACCTTGACCTGCGACTTGTCGCGCAGCAGGGCCTCGAAACCGTGCTCGACGGCCTGCTCCAGGGGCACGCTGCGGGTCACTGCGCGGGCCAGGTCGAGGCGGCCGTCGGCGAGCAGGGCGATCAGCTCCGGGTAGGCGTCGCGGTAGCCGACGCTGCCGAGCAGGCGCAGTTCGCGGTTGACCAGGTCGAAGGCGTCCAGCCGGACCTCGCCCATCAGGCTCACCAGCACCAGCTCGCCACCCTTGCGCAGGCTGGCCAGGGCGGCGTCGAGGCTGGCCTGGCTGCCGGCGGCCTCGAAGGCGCAGTCGAGCGCGCCGCCCTCGCGCAGGCGCGCCGCCGTGTCGCCGTCGCGGGCGTCGAGCGCCCGGCTGGCGCCGAACTCCCCGGCCAGGGCGAGGCGCTCGGGACTGACGTCGATCGCGACGATGTCCTCGATTCCGCGCAGGCGGGCGAGCATCACCAGCAGCAGGCCGATCGGGCCGAGCCCGAACACCGCGCAGCGCTGGCCCGGCGCCAGGCTGCTGCGGCGCAGCGCGTGCAGGGCCACGGCGGCCGGTTCGAGCACGGCGGCCTGGCGGAAGCCCACCGCGTCCGGCAGGCGGTGCAGCATGTAGGCCGGCACCCGCGCGCGCTCGGCGAAGCCGCCGTCGCCCATCAGGCCGATGAAGCCCATCGACTCGCAGAGGTTGTAGCGGCCTTCCCGGCAGTAGCGGCATTCGCCGCAGCGGTATTCCGGCTCCACCGCGACGCGGTCGCCGATGCGCAGTCCCTCCACGCCAGGGCCGAGCGCGGCGACCACGCCGCAGAACTCATGGCCGAGGGTCAGCGGCGCGCGGCAACCGGACAGCGGGTGCGCCTCGGCCTGGGGAATCGAGTGCGGGCCGCTCTGGTATTCGTGCAGGTCGCTGCCGCAGATGCCGCAGTAGGCGACTTCCAGTTCGACTTCGCCGGGCCGCGGCGCCTGGCGTTCCAGTTCGCTCAGGCGGAGGTCGCGGGCAGCGTGCCAGCGCAGTGCTTTCATGGTTGGTTTCCTTGCAGGACGGAGGTAGGCGCGCTGCGCTGGCGCGCCAGCACGGCGGGCGCGGTTTCGCGCAGGAACAGCGAGAGGAACGCGGCGAGCAGGGCGCCGCCGCAGGACATCCACATGACGATGGACAGGCCGAAGCGGTCGGCGGCGAAGCCGGCCACGGTCGGCGCGAGGAAACCGCCGACCAGTTCGCCGAGGCCCATGATCAGGCCGAGGGCGGTGGCGATGACGCCGCGCGAGACGGTCTCCGCCGGGATGGTCGCCATGAACAGGGTGAAGCAGCCGAGCCCGGTGTAGGTCAGCAGCAACAGCAGGCCGAGGCTGGTCGCGTTCGGCGCATAGAGCAGCGCCAGCGGGCAACACGCGGCGAGCAGGGAGAACGCCACCAGGGTCGGTCGACGGCCGATGCGATCGGATATCGCCGGTACGGCGAAGCCCCAGACCACCCAGGCGACGCCCAGGCAGCTCATCAGCCTGCCCATGGTCGCCGGGCTGAAGCCGCGGGCGTTGACCAGGAAGGTCGGGGTAAAGGAAATCAGCACGATGAACCAGGTGACGAATACGCAACTGATCAGGGTGCAGAGCAGGATGTTGCGGCTCTTCAGCAGTGCCAGGCGCTTGCCTTTCGCTTCTTCTGCGCGCGGCGCCGGGCGCTGCGCGCGGGGCGGGTCGGGACGCACATGGCGCCAGATCAACCAGGCGATCAGCAGGCCCGGCAGCAACGAGACGATGAAGGCGTGACGCCAGCCGAGGGCTTCGGCCAGGGCCACCAGCAGCGGCGGGCCGATCACCGCGCCGAGCAGGCCGGCCGCCGAGCCCTGTAGCAGACCCATGTTGAGGCCGCGGCGATGCGGCGAGGAGGCCTCGACCATCAGCGATTGCGAGAGCGGCAGGATCGGCCCCTCGGCCAGGCCCATGATGCCGCGGAACAGCAGCAGGCTGAGGAAGCCGCCGACCAGCCCGGACAGCGCCGAGCACAGCGAGAACAGGATCACCGCCACGATCAGCAGCGGCTTGCGCTGCCCGCGGCGGTCGGACCAGGCGCCGACCAGCGCGCCGGATACCGCCCAGGCCAGGGCCAGCACCGAGGAGAGCATGCCCAGGTGGCTGTTGCTCAGTTGCAGCTCCTGTTCCATGAAGGGAAACAGGAAGGACAGCGCCAGGCGGTCGAAGAAGACGAAGCCGAAGGTCAGGAACAGCACGCAGAGCAGGACGTTTTCGTAACTGGCGGAATTGTTGTTATGCGCCATGTCGGTCTCCAGGCCGGGCGGGCCGGCCGGCGGGGAGGCGCGCGTCCGCCAGGGCGGCGCGCGCCCGGGGTCAGCGGAACAGGGAGTCGATGTAGGCGGCGCCGACGCCGATCTTGTCGTAGTGCTCACGGCACATCGCGATGTAGTCGTGGACGTCGAAGATGCCGTCCGCGTTGCCCTTCTCGTCGAGCCAGACCAGCGGTCCCTTGACGATGAAGAATGCACGCATCGGCTGCTCGTGCTCGTAGGCCACCAGGGTGTGGCCCTCGCCGGGCGTCTCGTAGACGAAGTCGCCGGCGGTGGCGGTCCAGTCGTGCTCCAGGTAGCCCCACTTGCCGCTGATGGTGTAGGCGAACACCTCGTGCGGGTGGTAGTGGCGGTTGACCAGGCCGGCGCTCGTCGCCATCAGGATGTCGCACCAGCGGTTTTCGCTTGGCGAGATCCACAGCGGACGCGACTTCACGGTCTCGGTGAAGGGCACGTAGAGGCGCTCGTCCTCGGTCGGCGCGTTGCGCAGGTAGACCTCGGGCTTGGCGTCCGGCTTGAAGCAGTCGGGAATCGGTTGCAGGTCTTTCCAGAATTCACGGGTGGCGAGTTCGGGCATGGGGCGGCCTCTGTCGTTGTTATCGTCGAGCCGACTCTAGCCATGGGCGGGCCTCCGGGTTTGACCCTGGCGGCCAGGAAGCTTGCGCTTTTCGGACATGGCCTGGCGCGACCCGCGACGCGCCGCCAAGCTGGCCTGCCCAGCGTCGGAGCCGGCTGGAGGGCGATTGACGGAGGAAAGGATTCAGATGTTAATGACGGGGTGCCAGGCGCCTCGCCGACCGACCGCGACAGGTCGGCGGAGCGGCCCGGCGCCTGGCCCCGGAGGCCTTGCCTGAGGTCCGGGAGGTCCACGCAGCGTTCGACGAGAAGAATAAAAATGCCCGCACATGCCTTGCTCGAAACCCGGCGGGCCAGCACCCAGGACATTCCCCTGGAGCAGCGGCTGGCGTTCTGGGAGGACTACAACGCTTCCATCCTGGTTGGCCTGAAATGTTCGTCGTATTCCCAGGCCGGCTTCGCCGCGACCCAGGACAACCTCTGCCTCGAACGCCTGCGGCTGGCCCGCATCGGCGGCAACGAGCACGTGGTGGAGCGCGACCGCTCGATGATCCGCGCAGTGCCCAAGGAGTCGATCTTCGTCTCCCTGGTGCAGGGCAGCCAGTCGTTCTTCTACCAGGACAACGGCTGCAACCTCCTGCAACCGGGCGAGCTGGTTATCTACCGGACCGACAAGCCCTACCTGTTCGGTTTTTCCGGACCGATGCGGCAGTTCATCTTCGACATTCCCCAGGACGATTTCGCCGAGCGCTGCCTGCGCGACTTCAAGGGACCGCTGAAGATCGGCGCGGAAAGCCCGGTGCAGCGCCTGCTGGTGCGGACCCTCGGCGAGCGTACCCGGGATTTCCTCGACAGCCCCCATGGCGAGGATGCCGAGCGCTACCAGGAGGAAGCCTACGACCTGCTGGCGAGCATCATCAGCGACCATGCCGGCGAGCACCGTGCCAGCGCCCTGGGCGCGTCCTACCTGCTGGCGGCCAAGCAGTACATCCAGCAGCACCTCGACGAACCCGCCCTGAGCTGCGAGCGGGTGGCCGCCGCCACTGGCGTCTCCAGCCGGCACCTGGCGCGGCTGTTCGCCCAGGAAGGCAGCTCGCCCGGGCGCTACCTGCAGGAGCGGCGCCTGGAGCGGGCCCGCCAGTTGCTCGCTTCGCCCCAGGGCCGGCGCCTGGATGTCGCCGAGGTCGCCTATCGCCACGGCTTCTCCAGCCAGGCGCATTTCGCCCGGGCCTTCAAGGCGCGCTACGGGATGACGCCGAGCGAGGCGCGTGGCCGCTAGACCCGACTACCGTACCTTTCCTCCTCCTACTGCCAAGGACCCGTTCCGTGACCGACAAGAAAGAGCAGATCGCCCGTTTCATCCAGCGCGAATTTCCCCAGACCCGGGTCGTGGTCGAAGCCGTCGGCGAGCGTAGCGCCACGGTCTGGCAGGCGGTCGACGCCAGCGACCTGCGCCCCGGCGGCACGGTCTCCGGGCCGACCCTGATGGCCATCGCCGATGTCGCGCTGTACGTGGCGGTACTGGGCGAGATCGGCATCGTCCCGCTGGCGGTGACCACCAGCCTGACCATCAACTTCCTGCGGCGTCCCGCGGCGGACCGCCGGGTGGTCGGCGAGTGCCGCCTGATGAAGGTCGGCAAGACCCTGGCGATGGGCGAGGTCTCGCTGTTCTCCGAAGGCGACGCGGAACCGGTCGCCCATGTGGTCGGCACCTACTCGATCCCGCCGGCGCACCGCCGCTGAGGGCGGCGCTCAGGCCACCCGGTGCGCCGCGCGCTGGCGCGCTTCCTCATCGGCGCGGCGCTTGAGGTAGGTGCGGGTGGCCACCGCCGGCGCGTCGCTGGCGACGGAGATCTCGTAGCTATCCTCATCGGCCTCCGCGAGTACCTTTTCCAGCGCGCCGAGGCCTTCCACGTCCTCGACGAAGGCGGCGAACAGTTGCTCGTGCATGAAAGCGCCGACGGTCTCGTCGTCCTGGGCGAAATCGCGTCCGTGGACGATGAAGTAGTGCATGCTGCCGTGGGTCTCCGGGGTGAGGATGTGCGCCGTGCGGATGTGGAATTCCGGTCGCCGCTCGGCGGGCAGGGCTGTGTCGTAGAAGGTCGCGCTGACCTGGTGCAGGCCTGGCGAGAGAAACTCCGAGGTGGTGATGCGCGCCGCCGTGGGACAGCCGTCGAGGCCGGTGGTGCGGCCCCAGACCGGCGACAGGGTGGTCGGCAGCACGTGCCGTACCAGCCGGTAGTGGCCTTCCTTCAGGTCCAGCTCATAGGGCGCCCCGGCGTAATCCGGGGTGCCGATGGTATTGGCGTGGAGGTAGGTGAGATGGGTCAGGTCCATCAGGTTCTCGTGCATGCTCACGTAGTTGCCCGGGTGTAGGAAGTAGCCCTTGGAGCAGGCCCAGCCCGGATCCTCCAGCCAGGGCCGCTGCGGCAGTCGCTTCGGGTCGGCCAGTCGCGGGTCGCCGAGCCAAATCCAGACCAGCGGGCCGCGCTCCAGAAGCGGGTAGTGACGGATGCCGACGCCGCGCGGACAGGCTTTCTGCGACGGTGTCTCGATCAACTCGCCCTGGCTGTCGTAGCGGAAACCGTGATAGCCGCAGACGATCCCGTCCCCCTCCAGGCGACTGCGCGATAGCGGGAAGGAGCGATGCGCGCAGCGGTCTTCCAGGGCTACCGCCTGGCCGGCGAGGGTGCGATAGAGCACCACGCGCTTGCCGAGCAGAGTGCGCGCGAGCAGTTCGCGGCCGACCTCCTCGGCGAAGGCGGCGACGTACCACTCGTTGAAGATGAACGACGTGTCGCGCGTGGCCATCTGCGCGGCGGCCTTGCGTGAACTGGCGATGAGATTGGCGTTGGGCAGGCTCATGAGGCGTCTCCGTGGTTGTTCTTCGGGGTCAGAGATCGAGTTCCAGGTAGTTGCCGCGGCAGCGTGATACGCAGATCAGCAAGGTTTCCCCGCTGGCCCGCTCGGTGTCGGAAAGCACATGGTCGAAGTGCTCCGGCTCGCCGGCGCAGACGCGTGTCTCGCAGGTCCTGCATATCCCGGCGCGGCAGGCGTAGGGAGGCTCCAGGCCCTGTTCCTCGAGGACTTCGAGGATGCTCTGGTGGCTTTCGACGCGCAGGCTCAGGGCGCTGCGGCGCAACTCCAGGCGGAAGGCGTCGGTGCCGCCGGACGAGGACGCCGGCGCTACTGGAGCGTCGAAGCGTTCGAAGTGCAGGCGTTCCGCGCAGCCGCTCCCGGCGTCGCGGATGGCCTGCATCAACCCGTCGGGTCCGCAGCAGTAGAGTTCTTCGTCGGCACCTAGGCCGGCGATCAGCGCGGTACTGTCGAGTGGGTCGCCTTCGTCGCTGCAATGCAGCCGCGTCCGTTCGCCACCGAGCGTCATCAGTTCGGCGAGGAAGGCTGCGCGCTGGCGTTCGCGGACCGCATACAGTAGGCGCCAGTCCTTGCCCTGCGCCTGGCACCAGCGAACCATCGAGAGAATCGGGGTGATGCCGATGCCGCCAGCGACGAAACAGTAGCGCGCGGCGTCTTCGCGCAGCATGAAGTGGTTGCGCGGTGCCGCCGCGTGCAGGCGGTCGCCCGTGCGCAGTTGGCGGTGGATGAAGCGGGCGCCGCCACGGCTGTCGTCGCCAAGGCCTATCGCCAGTTGGTAGCGCTGGCGTTCGCGGCAGTCGTTGAGCAGGGAGTAGTGGCGGATCAGGCCGTTGCCCAGGTGAAGCTCCAGATGCGCGCCGGGGGTGAAGGCCGGCAGTTCGGTGCCGTCCACGGCGGCCAGCTCGACCAGCACCACGTCGCGCGCAACAGCGCGGAAATCGGTGACCTGCAGGTGCAGGCGGGAGGAAGGCGATGCGCTCATTGTCGGGGGTTCCTTCGGCAGACATGCAGCGAGGCTAGCGCTCCTCCAGTGCCGGCCTGTCCCCCCAGAGGTGGACAGCGGGTTTACCGGCGTCCGTCGCGGTTGCTAACGTGTCGGTCGAGGCCTGGACAGGACCTGCCCTTCCTCACCCATTACAACAAGAACAACGATGCGTGCCCGCAACCATGATCAGCTTCTGGAATGCCCCGCCGGGGTCGCCGTCGGCGGACCTGCGCCCCTTCGTCGAGCTGGCCTGCGCCTTGGGTGGCGAAGGCTTCCCCGCCGCTCTGCTGGAAACCCTTGGCCATTGGGTTGCCGCCCGTCATTTCAACGTGCTGCGCATCGGTGCACCGCGCCCCGAACTGCTCCTGGCCGGCACTCGCCATCGCGACGCGCAACTAGTGTGGCGCTGCTGGCAGGCCTATTCGCGGTACTACCACAGCCATGACCCGCTGTTCCTGCGCATGCAGCGCCAGCGCCGCGGCCCGGTGCCGCTGCTGGGCCACCTGCTGGCCGAGGACATCGAGTTCGATGCTTACCGCGAGGCGATCTATCGGGACAATGGCCTGAGCGAGCGGCTGTCGAGCCTGCATTGGGACGAGGAAGGCCGGCCGCTGCTGTTCAATCTCTACCGGCACCGCGAGGACGGCTATTTCAGCGAGCGCGAGATCGCCGCCTTCGAGCAGTGGGTGCCGGCCCTGCTGCAACTGCTGAGGGGGCACCTGGCCTTGCGCCGGGGACGCAGCGCGACCGACGAGTGGCGGCTGGCGCTGTTGCACCGGGCGACGGACCTGACACCCCAGGAGCTGGCGGTCTGCCTGCACCTGCTGCGCGGGTTGAGCCATGCCGGTATCGCCGCCGAGCTGGGGCTCAAGGAAAGCACGGTGAAAACCTACCGCAACCGCGCCTTTGCCCGCCTGGACATCCATTTTCGCAGCCAGCTTTTCGCCCTGGTGCAGGGCTGAGGAGGGCCGGACGCCGCCTGTGGGGCGGCTCCGGAGAGAGGGGTCAGGCGGCTCGGCAGGCTCGCTGCAGGCGATGGAAGCTGCGGCTGAAGTAGACCAGGCCGTCGCCCTGTTCGAGGACCTGGATGTCCTCCAGTTCCAGCAACAGCACCGAGTGGGTGCCGATCTCCTGGACCTCGGCGATGCGTCCCTGCAGGTTGGCCAGGGCGCCGTGCAGCACCGGCAACCCGGCGAGGCCCTCGCGCCAGTCGTGGAGGGCGAAGCGGCGTTCCATCGGGACCTCGGTCATGCCGGCGAAGTGGCGGGCCACCTCTTCGTGTTCGCCGCTGAGGACGTTCACACAGAGTCGACCGTTGGCCTTGAACACCGTGTTCATCTCGCTGTTGCGGTTGATGCAGAGCATCAGCGTCGGCGGGCTGTCGGTGACCGAGCAGACCGCGGTGGCGGTGATCCCGCAGCGTCCGGCCGGGCCGTTGCTGGTGATCACGTTGACCGCCGCCGAAAGATGCGCCATGGCGTTGCGGAAGGCTTGCTGCCTGGGTTCGAGCTGGGACATGGGGATAACCTCCGGAGGCGACGCGGGCGTCATTGGCGGATGCGATCGAGCACGTTGATGTCGTCCGGGTTGTGCAGGTGCGGCACGGTCCAGCCGTTCTCGTCGTAGTCGCCCATGCACTGCTCGACCATGCCGAGCATGCCCTTCATCGCCCCGCTGCCGATCGCCTGGCGCAGGGCCTGCATGCGGATCTCGTCCTGGCTGCCGGCGTAGTTGATCTCGTACAGCTCGTGGCGGCCGCCGAACTCGCTGCCGATGGCGTCCCAGAGCAGCTTGAGGATCTTGATCCGCTCCCGGTGGCCCATGCCGCCGGAGCCGCGGCAATAGGTGGAGAGGTACTTGTCGAGTTGCGGATTGTGCAGGTCGCGAACGCCGGAGGGCAGGTAGATCAGGCCGCTGGCGACCACCTGCTCGATGGTCTTCTTGATCTCCGGGTAGGCCTGCGGCGCCAGCACGCGGTAGGCCTGCAGGGCCTCGGCGCTGGGCAGGAAGGCGCCGCCGTGCCATTCGCTGGCGTTGCCGTACATGGCGTCGGTCAGCGACCAGAACAGGTTGCGCCAGGCCACCACTTCGCCGACCTGCGCCTGCACGCCGCGGAACTCCAGGGAGCCGGTGCATTGCAGGGCCTTGTAGAGGGCGCCGGTGATGAAGTCGAGCTTGACCGCCAGGCGGGTGCAGCCCTGCATCGGGAACAGCCGGCCGAAGCCACCCTGGGGGAACCACTGCTTGCAGCGCTCGAAGTCGCGGTAGATCAGTACGTTCTCCCAGGGGATGAACACCTTGTCCATCACCAGGATCGCGTCGTTCTCGTCGAAACGGCTGGACAGCGGGTAGTCGAACGGCGATCCGGCGATACCCGCCACCAGTTCGTAGGAGGGGCGGCAGATCAGCTTCATGCCGGGGGTGTTCATCGGCGCGATGAACATCAGGGCGAAGTCGGTGTTGTCGCCGAGCAGTTGCGCCGAACCCTGGCCGACGAAGTTGTAGTGGGTCAGCGCGGAATTCGTGGCGACCACCTTGGCGCCGCTGACGACGATGCCGCCGTCGACTTCCTCGTCCACCGAGATGAACACGTCCTTGACCTGGTCCACCGGCTTGTCGCGGTCGATCGGCGGGTTGACGATGGCATGGTTGAGGTACAGGCAGGCTTCCTGGATGCGCTTGTACCAGGTTTTCGCGTTGTCCTCGAAACGCCCGTAGAAGCCCGGGTTGGCGCCGAGGGCGCTGCCGAAGGCGGCCTTGTAGTCCGGGGTGCGGCCCATCCAGCCGTAGGTCAGCCGCGACCACTCGGCGATGGCGTCGCGCTGCTGGCGCAGTTCGTCGGCGCTGCGCGCGTAGCGGAAGAACTTGTGGGTATAGCCGCCGTTGCCGGTATCGGTCTCCCAGCAGAGCTTTTCCTTGCTCTGCGGATCGTGCAGGGCGTCGTAGAGCCGGGCCATGGAGGCGGCCGCGTTGCGGAAGGCGGGGTGGCTGGTGACGTCCTTGACGCGGTCGCCGTAGATGTAGATCTCTCGGTCGTCGCGCAGGCTGGCGAGGTACTCCTCGCCGGTGAACGGACGGGTGGCAGAGGCACGGAAATCTTCGGGTTTCATCATCGTCTCCAGTCATTGTTGTTATCTGCGCGAGAGCGCCTGGAGGGGATGATGGGACGGGGGCGGAGCGAGCTGAATGGCTTTTCCGGGGAATGAATTGCACTTTCCATGGCCCCGCGTGACGCCCGGCGCCCGGCCGCGAAGGGCGGCCGGGTGGCGGCGCGTTCAGCTTTCGGCGGGCTGCCAGGCAATCTCCAGGCTTTCGCTGTTGGCCATGCGTTGCAGGTGATCGGCGACCACGTTCTGCATGTGGGCGAGGCTGTCCTCGTCGGGGCTGTTGAGAATCATCAGGACATGGTCGGGGTGGGCGAGCAGCTCGCAGTTGGAGTCGCCGAAGTCGATGAAGCCGCGCTCGGGTGTGAGTTCGACTTCGAACTTGTGGCCCCAGTGCTTGCACAGGCGATTGACGTAGCGTGCCGCCGATTCGGTACGGACATGGGAGGTGGAGCGGAACATGAAGCGAATCCTCTCGGTTGGGGATTTCCGATACTAACCTGCTGAGAGTCATTCTTATTCATCCATTTTGCAGGGGCTTTCGATAATCGCCCGGCAAATGGTCGGCCCTTGTCCGTGGGACAGGGCGAGCGCCCTACCGGAGCCGGCGGAAGTGTTTGCCGGATACGTCGGAAGGCGCTCTCTCTGGAGGGAGAGGGCGAACGCCAGCGGCTTCAGGCCAGCCCGCCGTTTTCCGGCAGCAACGCGCCGCCATCCACAACCAGGGTCTGCCCGGTGATGTAGCTCGCCTCGTCGGAGGCGAGGAAGAGCATGGCGTGGGCGATGTCCAGCGGCTGGCCGACACGCCCGAGGGGGATGTGCGCGGCCAGCGCGGCGGCGTCGCCGAGGCTGCCCAGCGCCGGAGTCGCGACCAGGCCGGGCTCGACGCCGTTGACGGTGATGCCGTCGCCGGCCAGCTCCAGCGCGGCGGCGCGGATGAAACCGTTGACCCCGGCCTTGCTCGCCGCATAGTGCGAGAGCCCAGGGATCGCCGTGCGCGGGCCGGTCACCGAGGAGGTCACCAGGACGCGCCCGGCCACGCTGCGGCGCAGGGCGGGAAGGGCGGCCTGGGTCAGCCTGAAGCAGCTTTTCAGGTTCACCGCCAGGGTCCGTTCCAGGGTGCCTTCGTCCAGTTCCGCGAGGGCGCACTGGGGAAAGGCAGCGGCGTTGTGCAGGAGGATGTCCAACTGGCCGAAGCGCTCCAGGGTCGCGCTCACCGCTCGTCTCGCGGCGTCGTGCTCGCTCAGGTCGACGGCCAGCAGTTCGGCCGTGCCTCCGCCCAGGCGGATCGCCTCCAGGACGGCCTGGCCGCGGCTGGCGGTACGCGTCGCCAGCAGAACCCTGGCGCCTTCGGCGGCGAAGCATTCGGCGATGGCCCGGCCGATGCCCTGGCCGGCGCCGGTGACCAGTGCGACGCGGTTCTCCAAGCGCCTCACGATGGGCGCTCCAGCAGTTCGCCCAGGCAATCGCGGAGCAGGCGGTCGTGCAGTTCGACGTCCTCCGCGCGGGTCGCCGGGCAGGTCAGCGCCATGTTGTGGAATGGCGTCAAGAGCACGCCGCGGTTGAGCAGGTAGAGGTGCAGGCAGGCCTCGACCAGGCCGTTGCGTGCGTGGTGGGCCTCGCCGCCGTTGCGCGGGGCGTGGGTCATGAACAGGTACTCGACGCGCGCGCCGATGCGCGTCACGTGCCAGGGCAGGCGCAGTTCCTCGAGCGTCGCGCGGACGCCCGCCTCGAGCTGCGCGGCGAGCTGGAACATGTGCCGATAGGCGTCCTCCGTCATCACTTCGGCGAAGGTCGCGCGCATCGCCGCCAGTTGCAGCGCGTTGCCGGCCAGGGTGCCGCCAAAGCCGAAATGGTTGATCGCCTGCCCCGGTCGGAAGTGCGGCAGTACCGCCCAGATCCGCTCCGCCTGCGCCTGGCTGCATCCCCAGACGGCGCTGGGAATGCCGCCGGCGATGCATTTGCCGAGGACGAAGAAGTCCGGCTCGAGGCCATGCGCGCCGCTATAGCCGGCGGGACCGCAGGAGATGGTGTGGGTCTCGTCGATGATCAGCGCCACGTCGTGGCGGCGGGTCAGTTCGCGCAGGCCGGCGTGGAAGCCTTCGGCCGGCGGGACCATGCCGACGTTGGTCATGAAGGGTTCGGTGAGCACCGCGGCGACGTCGCCATGGGCGAGGGCGGCCTCCAGCGCGTCGAGGTCGTTGAACTCCACCAGGCGGGTGGTAGCGTCGTGGCGTACGCCATTGGGGTGAACGCCCGCGCGCGGAACCATGCGCCCGGCGGCGTCGAATTCCACCTGCGATTCGTCGACGCTGCCGTGGTAGTTGCAGTTGAACACCACCACCTTGTCGCGTCCGCTGAGCATCCGGCACAGGCGCAGGACGAAACGGTTGGCGTCGGTGGCCGAGGTGGTCACCTGCCAGTAGGGCAGGCCGAAGCGCCGCGCCAGTTCGGCGCCGACCCACAGGCTGTCCTCGGTCGGCAGCATCAGGGTCGAGCCGCGCCGCGCCTGGCGGGCGATGGCGTCGGCCACCGCCGGTTGGGCGTGGCCGAACATGGCGCCGCTATCGCCGAGGGCGAAGTCGACGTACTGCTGGCCGTCGATGTCGGTGACGCGCGCGCCCTGGGCCTCCTTCACCAGCAGCGGGCAGTTGCCCGGCCACTGTTGCATCCAGTGCAGCGGTGCGCCGTACAGCCAGTGGCGGCGGTTTTCCCGGTAGGCCTGGGCGGAGCGCGGATGCAGTTCGTCGAAGCGTCGCAGCTCGCGCTTGAACAGCGCTTCGACGCGGGCCAGGTCGAGGCCGAAGGTGGTGTCCATGGGCGTCCTCACAGGTCGTGGCGGGTCTGGTTGAGCACCTGGGCCAGGGCGCCGACCGGGAAGTTCACCGGGGTGGCGAAGTCGTCGTCCTGGTAGCCGAAGATCTTGCCGTCGGTGCGCCCGGCTTCCAGGTCGATCAGCAGCACGCCGAGGGTCGGCACGATCTTCTCGCGCCAGACGAACAGGTACAGGCGTTCGGCCAGTCGGTAGCAGTGGCAGCGGTCGGTATCGGCCAGCCCTCGCTCGGCGCCGCGCAGGCATTGCCAGGTGTAGAAGGCGGGATTGAGGTAGATGTGTTCGTAGGCCTCGCTGGCGCTGTAGACGTAGCGGTTGCGCAGGCCGACCAACTCGTCGCTGGGGACGTGCGGGCAGGCGCCGGGCTGCCACGGGCGGTCGAGGCTGCCATGCAGGAACTCGGCCTCCACGCCGGTCAGTTCCCGGCCGGCCAGGGCCCGGGCGAACAGGCCCTGTTCGCAGGCCGCGCGGTCGGGCAGATGGCCGAGCACCGCGGTGAACGCCTGGTTGTCGAAGTCCAGCACCAGGCTGACCGAGACCGGCCGGCCGTTTTCCTGCTTGAGGAAATCCACCAGGTAAAGGTTTTCCCGCAGTGAACTGGCGCGGTAGTCCGACTCGCCGCTGGCACTGCCGTCGGCCAGGCGCCAGCGCAGGCGCTGCGAGTCGAAGGCATGTTCGATGACCCAGCCGTTGGCGAAGTGCAGGACCCGTTCGAGCCCGGCGAGATCGCCGCAGGCGGGAAGGACGTGGTTGTCCGGGGCGAAGCCGTCGGCCAGGGCGCCGACGGTGATCCATCCGGAATGCGAGTGGGCGGACATAGGGTTCTCCTCGTCGTGGGAAACCCATGCTGGCCTGTCTTCGAGTATCCCGATATCGACCGGATGGTTGATAGGTCGATATGCCACGGAAATAGTACGGAGCGGCGAAGGGAAAGTTATCGAAGATGAAGTCTTAGATGAGTTTTCGTTTCTTCTTTTTTGTTTTTTAGTTAATGGGTTCCTGTTCTTCTATAAGTATTTTCTGAATTTATTCTTATGTGCCTATTGGCTGTTATCGGAAATGGACTACATATGTTTTCGTATGATTATTATTTTTAAATCCTGTCTTTCTTTCTAGTGTTTGGGTCTGCGTTTATCAGGGCGCAATCTTCGGCTGTCGCGTAATGGTCGGAGGCGCTCTAGGCGGCCGTCCCGGTTGCGCGCAAAGGCTTGGCTACCTTGGCCGGTTCGTACTGCATCGGCTCTCCAGGGAGCAGCCAGGATGTTCCACAACTCCAAAGGAAATCAGATGAACAAGTTCAAACGTGCAATTCTTGCGCCCCTCGTTGCGTCGGGCACCCTTCTCGCGCTGATGTCCCCCGTGGCCCATGCGGTCGATGGGATCGTCAACTTCTCGGGCAACATCACCGACGTCGCGTGCGATATCAACGGCCAGGCGCCGGGTGCGGGCAACGTCACCAACGTCGACCTGGGTATCGTGGCGCCGACCCATTTCACCGCCGTCGGAACCAACTCCACTTTCCAGGAGTTCGATCTGGTCCTCTCCGGTGCCGGCTGCACCAATGACAAGAAGGTTTCCATCGCCTTCGATACGGTCACCAACGTCGACCGTATCAGCGGCAACCTGATGCTGATGGGGCCGTCGAAAGCCAAGGGCGTGCAGATCCAGATCTTCAACAATTCGGCGGCCAACACCACGAAGATCCCGCTGGGCTTGGTCGAGGCCGCCCCGCAGAAGGCAACCATCGACAAGAACACGGCGACCCTGAAGTACAAGGCCTCCTATGTGTCCACCGAGAAGACCGTGATCGCGGGTACCGGCCTGTCCCATATCCGCTACCTCCTGGCGTACGAGTAAGCGGCGGTCGACGGACGAAGAGGTGAGGCCATGGCGCCGCTAATGCATCGTTTTCATTCTTTCGTGGCGGCAAGCGCCGTGGCCATCGCCCTGTGCGTCGGAACGGCTCACGCCGGGCTGATCGCACAGGGCACTCGCGTCGTCTTTCCGGCCAGCGAGCGCGAGGTCACCTTGCGGATCAGCAATACCTCCGGCACTCCCGTGCTGGCGCAAGCCTGGATCGACGATGGCCGGCAGGACGTTCCCCCCGAGGAACTGCAGGTTCCCTTCAGTGTCACGCCGGCCGTGACGCGAGTGGACCCCAATGGCGGCGCCGTATTGCGCATCGCCTACCTGAAGGCCCCGTTGCCGACGGATCGCGAATCGCTGTTCTGGCTGAATATCCTGGAAGTTCCGCCCAGGGACGAAGACGAAAACAATGCATTGCAGTTTTCCTTTCGTTCGCGCTTCAAACTCTTCTTTCGACCCAGCCAGTTGAAGAGTGTCGATTCGGCTGCCGGGAAACTTCAATGGAAGTTTCTGGAGTCAGGGGGAGCAGGAAAAAAGACCGTAGTACAGGTAAATAATCCGACGCCTTACTACGTTTCGTTCGCCAGCGTCGAATTGATTGTCGATGGCCGTGTCATGTCCGTGGGAAAGGGAATGGTCGCGCCATTCTCGACGAAGGAGTTCGACTGGCAGGGAAATCCGAAGAACATGGAAGCCGCTTCCGTCAGATACGAAGTCATCAACGATTACGGTGGCCGCAATACCCTCGATAGGGCACTCGGCAAATAACCCCTCCGTTTCCCCGCTTTTTACTTACGGCCCGACATATGAGTGGCGATTTTAAAATCGCTGCAGGGATTACATATGCCCAAAGTTTCTCTTCATAGGTGCCTGTCCGCTCCCGCTTACGGTGGGCAGGTCGCCCTGTTGCGAATGGCGATACAGGGAGGGATCGCCGTTCGTTCCCTGCGATTCGCCTGTCTGCTGGCACTGTTTCCTTCCCTGTCCTCCTGCCAGTCCTGGTCCTCCGTCGGCGCCGCCGGCGTAGCCGGGGCGAAAGCGAAGGAGGCCAGGGCGGGAGCACCGGCGAAACAGCCGCAGGCGCCCGCGGTGGCCGTTGCGTCACCGGCCGGCGGGTTGGACGCACCGTCGCGGCGGATCGTCTTCGACGCGCAGATGCTGGCCCTGGGGCCGGGCGGACGCTCGATCGATACGTCGCGTTTCGAGCGCGGCGACGTCATCGAGCCAGGCCGCTATCGCCTCGACCTGCTGCTCAACAGCCGATGGCGTGGCGTCGAGGAAGTCGAGCTGCGCCGCCAGCCGGGGCGGGAAAGCGCGGTCTTCTGCTACGACCGGGGCCTGCTGGAGCGGGCGGGCATCGACCTGGAGAAGAGCGCGCGTGGCCAGGACCGTTCCTCGGCTCGCGATCCTCTGCCCGAAGGTTTGCACTGCGACCCTCTCGAGCGCTATGTGCCGGGGGCCCGGGTCAAGCTCGATATCGCCGAGCAGTCGGTCTATGTCTCGGTGCCCAGCTATTACCTGAGCCTGGATTCTTCGAAGACCTATGTCGATCCGGCGAGCTGGGACAGCGGCATTTCCGCCGCCTTGCTCAACTACAACAGCAATCTCCACGTCAGGGAAAACCACGGCAGGAGCGCCACCAGCGGCTATGCCGGGATGAACGCCGGCTTCAATTTCGGGCGGGCGCGCCTGCGCCACAACGGCACGGCCACCTGGTCGCGCCGCATGGGCAGCCATTACCAGCGTAGCGCAACCTATGTGCAGACCGACCTGCCGGCCTGGCGTGCGCAGTTATTGCTGGGAGAAAACTCCACCAGCAGCGAGTTCTTCGATGCGGTGTCCTTCCGTGGAGTGCAGCTTTCCAGCGATGACCGGATGCTGCCGGATTCGCTGCGCTACTACGCTCCGGTGGTCCGTGGGACCGCCAGTACCAATGCGCGGGTATCGGTCTACCAGCGCGGCTACCTCATCTACGAAACCACGGTGGCACCCGGGGCGTTCGCTCTCGACGAACTGCAGACCGCCAGCTATGGCGGGGACCTGGAAGTGCGGGTGACCGAAGCCAGCGGGGAAGTCCGCAGTTTCATCGTGCCGTTCGCCACCACCGTGCAACTGCTGCGCCCCGGAACCACGCGCTACAGCCTGACGGCCGGGCGGCTCAACGATCCCAGCCTGGAGCGTCGGCCGAACATGCTGCAGGGCGTCTACCAGCGCGGCCTGGGCAACGACGTCACCGCATACGCGGGCGGGGCCTTCACCGGCAGCTACATGTCCGGGTTGATGGGCGCGGCGCTGAACACGCCGGTGGGCGGATTCTCCGGTGACGTGACGCTGGCGCGTACCGAGGTTCCCGGCGACGACCGCCTTAGCGGCTCCAGCTACCGTCTCGCCTACAGCAAGAACCTGCCGAACACCGGCACCAACTTTTCGCTGCTCGCCTATCGTTACTCCACCGGTGGCTATCTCGGCCTGCGCGACGCGGCCTTCATGCAGGACCGGGTAGAGCGAGGCGAGCCGCTGGAGTCGTTCTCGCGCTTGCGCAACCGTCTCGACGCCAACATCAGCCAGCAACTGGGCAACGGCGGCAACCTGTACCTGAACGGCTCCTCGCAGCGCTACTGGAGCGGCGGCGGGCGGGCGGTCAACTTCTCCGTCGGCTACAGCAACCAGTGGCGCGACGTCAGTTACTCCATTTCCGCGCAACGCCTGCGCAGCCACTACGAAGGCTTTTCCAGCGGTGACAAGCGCGGCGAGACCAGCACGCTGTTCAGCCTGAACCTGTCCATTCCGCTGGGCGGCGCGGGACGCGGGTCGCCGACCCTGAGCAGCTACCTGACCCGCGACAGCAACAGCGGAACCCAGCTCACCAGCGGGGTTTCCGGCATGCTGGGCAAGCGTGGCGAGGCCTCCTACTCGCTGTCGGCCTCCCATGACCGCGACAGCCGGCAGACCTCGAAGAGCGCCAGCCTCGACTATCGACTGCCGCAGGTCGAACTCGGCTCCAGCCTCTCGCAGGGACCGGGCTATCGGCAGTTGTCGGTCAAGGCCGCGGGGGGCCTGGTCGCGCACAGCGGCGGGATCACCGCGGCACAAACCCTGGGCGAGACGATCGGCCTGGTCCACGCGCCAAACGCCAGGGGCGCGGCTGCCGGCTACTCGGGAAGCCGGATCGACCGCCACGGCTATGCGGTGATTCCCAACCTGCTGCCCTACCAGTTGAACAGCGTCGACCTCGACCCCAACGGCATGGCCGACGAGATCGAACTGAGGTCCAGTTCGCGCAACGTGGCGCCCACCGCCGGAGCGGTGGTGCGCCTCGACTATCCGACGCGGGTGGCAAGGCCCTTGCTGGTGGATAGCCGGATGCCCAGCGGCGAGCCCCTGCCGTTCGCCGCGGAAGTGCTCGATGCCCACAGCGGGCAGTCGGTGGGCGCCGTCGGCCAGGGCAGCCGCCTGGTGCTGCGGGTCGAGCAGGATCGCGGCTCGGTTCGGGTGCGCTGGGGCAACGAGCCGCAGCAGCAGTGCCTGGTCGACTATGCGCTGGGCCCGCGCGAGACGACGCCTCCCGTCCTGCAACTGGCATGTCGCCCGGCGTCGGCCGCCGACCGGGAGCGCACGCTGTGACCGGCGTCGGCCTGGGACGATGCGGCACGGCCTGTGTCCTGCTGGTGGCGCTGGTGGCCGATGCCTCCGCCTCGCTGTCCGTGATCGGGACCCGTTTCATCTATCCGGCGGGCGTTTCCGCGCTGACGATTCGCGTCGGTAACGTCGGGACGCGCCCGGCCCTGGTCCAGGCCTGGCTCGATCGCGGCGACGAGACGGCGGACCCGAGCGCTGTCACGGTGCCGTTCATCCTGTCGCCGCCGCTGTTGCGCATGGACCCGCAGGAGACCCAGGCGCTCCAGCTTCGCCATACCGGCGAGCCGCTGCCGGACGACCGGGAATCGCTGTTCTGGGTCAACCTGCTGGAGGTGCCGGGGCGGGAGGACGGCAGCGGCAACCTGCTGCTGGTGAGCTACCGCCTGCGGATGAAGCTCCTGTTCCGTCCGCAGGGTCTGGCCGGCGATCCGCGAGCCGCCGCGCGCCAGGTCGTCTGGCGCCTGCGTCCGGCGGTACGGCCGGGGCAGCGGGCGCTGCTGGAGGCGGACAACCGCAGTCCCTATCACGTTTCCCTGGTGCGCCTGGAGCTGGGCGAGGGCGACCTCGCCATGTCCCTCGGCAGCGTCACCTTGCCGCCTTTCGCCGTTACCCCGTTGAGTCTGCCGGCCGTGCCCGGCGAGGCGGTGCGGGTCCATTTCGATGCGGTGGGGGATGACGGCCAGATCGAGCGCGGCGACGCGCCGGCAGAGAGATACCCGTAGGAGTTCGGCAGGGCCCGGGGAGTTGGGCTCCTGCCGTAGCACGGCCCTGCGAATAGGTCGCGGGGTTTCACTGGAGGAAGGAAGCACATGAACAAATGCTATGCACTGGTCTGGAACGTATCCCAGGGCTGCTGGAACGTCGTCAGCGAAGGCAGTCGCAGGCGCGGCAAGCCCGCCGGCGCCAAGGCGGCGATCGCCTCCGCCCTGGCCCTGCTGGGCGCCACGGCCCTGGCTCCGGCCTATGCGCTGCCAAGCGGGGGAACGGTGGTCGGCGGGAGCGCGAACGGGGAGATACACCTGTCGGGCGGCAACAGCCTGTCGGTCAACCAGAAGGTCGACAAGCTGATCGCCAACTGGGACTCCTTCAGCGTTGCCGCCGGCGAGCGGGTGATCTTCAACCAGCCGAGCAGTAGCTCGATCGCCCTGAATCGGGTGATCGGCACCAAGGCCAGCGATATCCAGGGCCGGATCGATGCCAACGGCCAGGTCTTCCTGGTCAACCCCAACGGCGTGCTCTTCGGTCGCGGCGCCCAGGTCAACGTCGGCGGCCTGGTGGCTTCCACGCTGGACATCACGGATGCCGAGTTCAACGGCAACTCCTCCAGATACCGTTTCACGGGTCCCTCTACCAACGGTGTCCTCAACCAGGGAGGCGCCATCACCGCGGCGGAAGGCGGCAGCATCGCCCTGCTCGGCGCGCAGGTCGACAACCGCGGGACGGTTCTGGCGCAGATGGGCGGTGTCGGGCTCGGCGCGGGCAGCGACCTGACGCTGAATTTCGACGGCAACAAGCTGCTCGACATCCGCGTCGACGCCGGGGTCGCCAATGCGCTGGCAAGCAACGGCGGTCTGCTCAAGGCCGACGGGGGGCGAGTCCTGATGGCGGCCAGGACCGCCAATGCGCTGCTCAACACGGTGGTGAACTCCCAGGGTGCCATCGAGGCCCGTTCGCTGCGCGGCAGGAACGGGCGGATCGTGCTCGATGGCGGCCCGGACGGCAAGGTCATGGTGGGAGGCGCCTTGTCCGCCAATGCGCTGAACGGACCAGGGCACGGCGGCACGGTCGAGGTCCGGGGGCAGGCGGTGGAGGTGGCCCTGGGCACCCAGGTGAACACGCTCGCCAGCAATGGCCTCAACGGCACCTGGAAGATTGCCGCCGACAAGATCGACGTGCGCCCGTCGGCGGTGTCGGATGGCGTCACCGTTCATGCCGACACCCTGTCGCGGAACCTGGCGAGCACCAATATCGAACTGGTTTCGACCAAGGGCGACCTGGACCTCGACGGCTCGGTGAGCTGGGCATCGGGCAACCGGCTGGGGCTGGGCTCCGCGGCCGACCTGACGCTGAATGGCAGGCTGAATTCCAGCGGCGCCAAGGCTGGGCTGGAGCTGAAGGCCGAAGGCGCTATCGATATCAATGACAAGATCGTTCTCGGCGGGGCTGGCAGCGCGCTGGCCATGGATGCCGGCGAAGGCCACCGGGTGAACGGCACGGCGTCGGTCTCCCTGGCCGGGGCCAACGCGACCTACGTCTCCGGCGGCTATTACTACACGGTGGTGCAGAACCTGGCGCAGTTGCAGGCGATCAACAAGAACCTGGACGGCCTGTACGTGCTCGGCGGCAATATCCTGGGCGGCAGCTATTACTGCACGGCACTGCAGTCCATCGGCGGGCCCGCCGGCGTCTTCAGCGGCACCCTGGACGGTCTCGGCAACAGCATCGGCAATCTCTCGATCAGCAACACCGGGCCGAATGTCGGGCTGTTCGCCCGCTCCTCGGGCACCCTGAGCAACCTGAAACTGAACAACCTGCGGGTATCCGATAACACCTACGGCTCCGGTCCGTCTTCGCTCGGCGCCCTGGTCGGGATCAACAGCGGGCGTATCGCCAACGTCAGCGCCAGCGGGGTCTCGGTCGTCGGCAGCCGACTGCGCTCCAACGCACTGGGCGGCCTGGTCGGGCGCAATATCAACGGGCAGATCACGAACGCATCCGTCAGCGGCGGCGTCACCGCTTATGCGGCGAGCACGGCGGTCGGCGGTCTGGTGGGGGAGAACTTCACCACCGCCTGGGGGCCGGAGGCGGTCATCGAGAACGCCCACAGCAACGTCCATGTGGCTGCACAGTCCACCGAGCGCAACAGCCTGGGCGGCGTCGGCGGCCTGGTCGGACTGAATGCGAAGGCCACGATCAGGGCGTCCGGCAGCCAGGGGAAGGTCGAGACCTACCGGCCCGGCCTGAACGTCGGCGGCCTGGTCGGCTACAACATGTTCGGCCACGTCTCCGATAGTAGCGCCAGCGGCCAGGTGGAGGCCGGCGGCGCGGGGTATACCGGCGGGCTGGTCGGCCTGAGTTCCGGCGGCGAGATATTCCGCTCGCAGGCGAGCGGGTCGGTGTACAGCAAGGGCGGCCTGGCGACCGGAGGGTTGATCGGCAAGGCAGAAGGCAACGGCATGCTCGGAAACCTGAAAGCCAGCGGCAGCGTCATGGACCAGGGGGGCGCGGATCTGGGCGGGCTGGTCGGCAACAACAGCCAGGGTGCCATCGAGACCGCCGAGGCGACGGGCAAGGTCAGCGGCGGCAGCAACAGTCGCGTCGGCGGGCTGATTGGACACAACCTCGGCGGTTCCGTCGCCCATGCGATCTCGCGCGGCGACGTGAGCGGCGGCTTCAACAGCCTGGTGGGCGGGCTCGTCGGCCACAACGGCGGCGAACTGTTCAACGTGGATGCCAGCGGCAGGGTCAGCGCCGCTGCGAGTGCGTCGGTTGGCGGCCTGGTCGGCAGCAACGCCGGTTCGATCCTGTCGGCGCGCAGCAGCAGTACCGTCAGCGGCGGCGGGCGCAGCCGCATCGGCGGCCTGGTCGGCGAGAACCAGATCCAGGGACGCATCGTTTCGTCCATGTCGGAAGGAACCGTCAGTGGCGACTACTACGTCTCCATGGGCGGGCTGGCCGGTGTCAACCTGGGATCGATCGAGTACTCCGGCGTCAGCGGCAAGATCGACTTCAAGCCTCAGTCCCATTACGGCCAGATCTACGGTGCGCAGGTCGGCGAGAACCGTGGGGTCCTGGGCGGCAACTACGTGATCGGCGAGGCGGCGCTCCTGCCGCCTGCCGGTATCGACTACGGCAACATCTGGTAAGGCCGGCAGGGGCCGCTTTCGCCTGGAGTGCGGCCCTCTTCCGCAGGCGCAATCTTGGAGAGTTCCATGAGCATGAGGTTATTTCCTGGCCGCGTTTCCCTGCGCCGCCGGCCTGGCGCGCAGGCTCGGCAGGCGCTCGTTCTCGGTCTCTGCTGCCTGACCGGCGGCCAGGCCTGGGCCCTGAACGACATCGCCCTGAACTGCTCGTTCGGCAATGGCCAGGGCATGCCCTGGCGTGTGGTGAACGAGCTGACCAGCGGCACGGCGAAAGGCACGGTGCTGTTCGCCAGGCCGGTGAGCCTGTTCCTGAGCTACAAGCCCCAGGCTTCCCAGGAGGCGCATGAGCTGGTCCTCGGGGGGAACTGGTCCGGGGTGGGCTATCCGGGGCCCTACGGCACGGTGGCGTCCGACGTCAAAGGCATCGGCTATCGGATCTCGGTGGATGCCCAGGACGGCGTCAAGCGGGTGATTCCGGTCGACAACCAGCCCCATGCGCTGGACAAGCGAGTCACGAGCTTTTCCGGAAGCACGACCAGCGACTACCTACAGGAACTGGTCCTGACGGTCGACCCCGGCGAGTTGCCTGCCGGCGACCTGAAGGTAACCAGCGTATCCGGCAGCGCCACCCTGAATCTCTGGGCGGTGGACAGGCTGAAGGGCGAAGCGTCCATCGGCAGCGTCCTGGCGGTGCCTGCGGACAACTACCCCACCGGGGTTTGCCGAAAGCCCTATTCGCTGATCGGCCCGGCCTCCATCGCTATCGGCGGCGGTCCCCCGCCGCCGCCGATCCCGAAGAAATGCAAGGTCGAGGTGGGACGGGAAATCAACGTCAAACTGGGTAGCGTCGCGTTGAAGAATTTCCCGCGGGTCAACGACACCTCCACGGAGCGCTCCTTCGATATCTCTCTCAGCGAGTGTGCGGCGCTGGCCAAGCCGGAAATCGCTTTCCGCGACAAGTATGTCTCGGCGCAGCAAGCGGACCCGACGATCCTCAGCTTGAAGAGCGGCGGCGCGGCGGGGTTCGGCATCGTCGTGAAGAACGGCCTGGACCAGCAGCGGATACGTTTCGACGGCACGCCCTACCCGATGCGGCGTGTCGGCGACAGCGCCGACCTCCCGCTGAGTGCCGCCTACATCCGTATCGGCGCGGAGGGCGAATTGAAGGCCGGGGTCGCCGACGGCGCCGCCGAGTTCACGTTTACCTTCCCCTGAGCGGCGCCGCCGCTCTTTCCCCGGCGTTTCCCGCCCCGCCTCGGGAAGCGCCGTCGGCCGCTTTCGCGCCAGCCCTCGCGAAGGCTCGGCCCCTCACCTCCAGTGGTTGCAGATCGCCGAAGGCGCTCTGCATATCGCTCCGCTGCTCGTCCTGGGTCTCGTGCGCACATGCCATTCCCGCACGCGGAATACCGATATTGCGTATGGGCGAAGGCTTTCTGAGGGATATGCAAGTTTCCTCGGTAGGATTTCGCGCAAATAAACGAACGCTATTTTCCAGGCGATAGTTTCAGGTTGTGGCGGAACTCTTTTTTCAAACTTTTTGCTGCTCTGACTTGTCCGTTTCGTATTTCATAATTTTTCATAAGTGTCTGCGTAGGCGTTTTTCGGGGGCTGTTTCAAGTGTCTTTGTTGTTAGTTTACGAGGCGAAAAAATAGTAGTTTTACTATATTAAATATCGTCGGTTTCACTAGAAAATACACATGTTCACTTTGAACCGGGGCAGTGGCGTCGGCGGATTCCGGACCGCGCTTTCCTCCTTGCCGGCCGAGCGGCGGCCGCCTGCCTGCGGCAGGCATGACCGAGACCACAGGTTTCCTGGTAACGCTTTCGCCTGCCGTGTACCGCTTAAGGAGACGCAAGGATGTCCCTACATCGCATTCGCGTAATGGTTGCGGATGATCATCCCGCCATTTCGCTGGGTATTTCCTACGAACTGAGTCAGTGCGGTTCTTTGGAGATGCTCGGTCAAGTTTCCAATTCTACCGAGTTGATCGGTCGGCTCAACGAAGGCGACTGCGATGTCGTTATCGTCGACTATACGATGCCGGGCGGGAAATATGGCGATGGACTGGCATTGTTGTCATTGCTGCGGCGACGTTATCCGCATCTGCAATTGGTTGTCTTTACCATGCTGAACAATCCGGGCCTTATCCGGGCCATTCTCAAGCAGGGTATCAATTGCATCCTCAGCAAGTCCGACTCGACCAGTCACCTGCTGGCGGCGGTGAGCGCGGCCTATTCGCGAAACCAGTATTTCTCGCCGTCGATCAGGGACATCTTCGTCAACCAGGTGCTTTCCTCGCACAACGAACGGCTGACGCCCCGGGAGGCGGAAATCGTCCGTCTGTTCGGCTCCGGACTGACCATCACCGAGATCGCCGAGCGCTCGCATCGCAGCGTGCAGACCATCAGTACGCAGAAGGTCAGTGCCATGAAGAAGCTCGGCATCAAGCGCGATGCCGACCTCATCAGGTATGCGGCGGAGGGCTATTGCCGGATGCCCTGACGGATCGGCCCGCTTCACCAGGGCAGCGGCTGGTTCCGATAATCGACGAAGCGACAGGCATTCACGCCCGCGGCATCCTCCACCGTCGCGACCAGTCCGGCGGCGCTTTCCTCGACGCTCAGCGGCGCGCTGTCGCCGCCCATTTCGGTACGCACCCAGCCGGGATGCAGGAGCAACAGGCTGAACGGCAACTCCTCGAACTCGCCCTCCCAACTGCGTACCAGGCTGTTCAGCGCCGCCTTGCTGGCGCCGTAGAGCGGCATCGTGGCCGACAGGCCCAGCGCCAGGCTGGCCATCTGCGAACTCATGAACGCCACCACGCCACCCCGGCTAACCCGTCCGGACAGTGCCCTGGCCAGGCGCAGCGGCGCGATGGCGTTGGTCAGGAATAGCTGGGCGGTCTGCTCGGCGTCGATTTCCGCCACATCCTGTTGCTGCGGGCCGTAGATGCCGGCGTTGACGATCAGGCGATCGATCCGCCGCTCGCCCAGCATCTCGCCGATGCGTTCGGCGCAATCGTGTTGGTTGAGGTCGCCGGTCACCGCTTGCAAGCGCTCCCCGGCCCGCTCCGCCAGTGCCTGCAGCCCGGGAGAGCCTTGCGGTCGCCGGGCGACGGCGAATACCTGTGCGCCACGTTGCAGGAAGGCATCCGCCAGTCCCAGGCCGATGCCGCGCGAGGCGCCGACGATCAGAACGTTGTGCATGAGGTTCTCCGGGCGATAAAGCGGACAGGATACCCAAGCGCGTCCCGCTGCGGTAACCGCCGCGGCGACCGGCCGCGGCGGCCTCGACCTTACCGCATGGCGCTGCCGCCCAGGCCGGCGAGGTACAGGTCGAGCAGGCGGTCGTCGAACTCCGGCTCGCGCACGGCGCTCCCGCGCAGGTGTTCCTCGACGTTGGTGCAGTCCCAGAGATAGGTGTCCTGGTACAACTCGACGGTGCTGCGGCCGGCGTACATGTTGTCGCGGAACATGCTCAGCAGGGGATAGAGCGGGGCGTCGCGATTGTCTTCCCAGAGACTTACCCAGTCGTCGAACGGCATCTGCCGAAGGGGACGCCCGGCGCGTCGCCCGAGACGGCCGAAGAACTCGTCCAGGGTCAGGCAGCGCGGAATGCTCGGCACCAGGTTGAATTTCTTGCCCAGCGCCGAAGGCTGGCGGGCGATGACGCTGATCGCCTCTACCATGTAGTCCACCGTGGTCAGGCCCTCGCGCAGCTCGCGCAGGAGCGGCACGGCCCGGTACTCCAGGCAGGTCCGCGCCAGCCGGCTCCACCACTGGTAGTCGGCGTAGGCGCCGGTACGGCTGTGGCAGGTGGCGTAGCCGAGGCGGAAGGTCATCAGCGGCAGGCCGCGTTCAGCGGCGAGGTCGGCGATCTTTTCCATCACCCATTTGCTGCGCACGTAGCCCATGTCGGTGACCACCGCCGGCAGGTTCTGGTCGATGTCGTCGTCCTCGCGCATCAGGCGCTTGCCGGTATGCAGGTGGCCCCAGCTGTACACCGAGATGCTCGACAGCAGCATCAGCGGCTTGCAGCGGCCGCTGGCGCAGAAGCGCAGGACCTGGCCGAGCCCCTCGACGTTGTCGCGCTTCATGTAGCTGTACGGCTGGATGAAGTTCACCGCGCTGGCGGAATGGAAGACCTGGTCGACGCTGCCGGCCAGCTCGCGATAGGTTTCCGCCGGTAGTCCGAAGCCTGGTTCGGCGAGGTCGGCGGCGTAGGCCCTGACCCGTCGCCAGTCCGACTCGGCGAGTTCGATGCGGTGCTGCCGGGCGGCCTGGCGCAGGCGTTCGAGGGCGTGGGCGTCGTTTTGCGCACGGACCGGACAATGCAGGTCGGCCTCGCGGCTGGCCAGCAGCTCGGCGAGCAGGTGGGCGCCCATCAGCCCGCTGGCGCCGGTGAGCAGGATGTGCCGTGGCGCCAGCAATTGGGCGGTGTCCATGGGGCGGCTGAAATCCACGTCGGCGGGCAGGCGCACGTCCCGTTGCAGCTCCTGGGCCGGTTCGCTGTCCAGCGCCGGCGGCGCTTCGCCGGCGCGCCGCGCCAGGCTGGCCGCCAGTTGGCGCACGCTCGGGGTGCGGTAGATGTCGTGGATGTAGGCACGGTTGCCGAAGCGTCGGCTCAATTCGCGCACCAGGGCGGCGGCCAGCAGGGAATGGCCGCCGACCTCGAAGAAGCTGTCGTCCAGGCCGAAGTCGGTATGCCCCAGCACTTCCTGCCAGGACAGGGCCACTTGCAGTTCGCCGGGGGTGCCGAAGCGTTGCTCGTCGAGTCGTTCCTGGCATTGTTCGTCCAGGTGTCGACGCAGGGCCTGGCGGTCGATCTTGCCGTTGACCGTGGTCGGCAGGCTGTCCAGCGACAGGTAGCGGCTGGGCAGCATGTAGTCGGGCAGTTCCTGGCGCAGTGCGGTCTTGATGGCGGCGAGCACGGCCCTGGCATCGCCGTCCTGCTGGCGGGGGACCACGAAGGCGCTCAATTGCTGGCTACCGGAGCGTGGGTCGGCATGCGCCAGCACCACCGCGCCGTGGATAGCCGGCTGGCGCAACAGCGCGGCCTCGACGTCGCCGAGTTCGACGCGGTGGCCGCGGATCTTCACCTGGTCGTCCAGCCGTCCGAGGAACTGCAGGCTGCCATCGGCCAACCAGCGGGCCTTGTCGCCGGTGCGGTAGAGCCGACGCCGCAGTGCCTGCGAGTAGTGGAAGCGCCTGGCGGTCATGTCCGGGTCGCGCAGGTATTCGCGCGCCAGGCAGACGCCCGCCAGGTTCAGTTCACCGGGTCGGTCGCCATGGCAAGGCCGGTCGTCGGCGTCGAGGATGAATGCCTCGCAGCCGTCGATGGGCGTGCCGATCGAGGCGGGTCGCCGATGTGCTTCGGCGTCGACGATGCGGCAGGTGGCGAAGACCGTGGCCTCGGTCGGGCCGTAGTAATCCACCACGGTATAGGGCAGCCCGCCGGTTGCGACCGGCGGCAGTTTTTCCCCGGCGCAGAACAGGTAGCGCAGCGCCAGCGACGGCGGGGCGGGCTGCTCCGCCAGCGCGGGCACCATCACGGTAGGCGCGAAGGCGTGGCTGATCCGCTGCTCGGCGAAGAATGCCAGCAGCGCCGCCGGGTCTGGGCGCACCTCGTCGGGCACCAGGTGGAGGCAGGCGCCTGCGCACAGGGTGGACCAGATTTCCCATTGGGAAACGTCGAAGCCGACGCCGGCCATCAGGGTGGTGCGGCTCCGTTGATCCATATTGAAGCGCCGGTTGTGCCAGCTCACGAGGTTGGCCAGGGAGCGACTCTCGATCACCACGCCCTTGGGTTCGCCGGTGGTGCCCGAGGTGAAGATCACATACAGCGCTTCGCTGCCGTCGAGCGCCGGTCTCGGCGCGGCACCCGCCGCACTCGTCGCGAGCGCCTGTGCTATGACCTCCACCGGTTGCCCCGGCAGGTCCTCGGCCTGGGTGGCGAGAACCACGGGGGCCTGGCACTGGCGGAGGATTTCCTGCTTGCGCCTGTCGGGTTGCCGACGGTCCACCGGTACGTAGGCCGCTGCGCACTTGGCGGCCGCCAGGATGGCGATGACCAGTTCGGCCGAGCGTTCGGCCAGCAGGGGCAGCAGCTCGCCCCGGGCGACGCCGCGCCTGGCCAGGTGGGCGGCCAGCCGGTCGCTGAGCCGGTCGAGTTCGCGGTAGCTGAACGAGCGCTCGCGATCGACGAGGGCGGGGCGTTCGGGATGGGTATCTGCGTGTTGCCTGAATAAGCCAAGAACAGAATCTTTCGACATGGCTGAGACTCCTGTCTTGCCGGTGGAAAAGACGTTATCCGTGGTTTTTCAGCGTATCGAGCGGGGACCAGGGGGAAGGCTGGCGATAGGCCTGGTCCAAGGCTAGCCCCGAGGGGAAATGCGGCAACTGCCATTTGGTACAGGGTAAGGGGGGCTTGCCACCGGGGTCGCCAGGGGCGCCCCGGACATTTTCGGAAGCGGGACCGGACTCAGTCCAGCTGGCCTTCCCGGTCGTCGAAGATCGCTTCTATGGCCAGTCCGAACACCCGGGCGAGCTTGAAGGCCAAGGGCAGGCTTGGATCGTAGCGGCCGGTTTCGATGGCGTTCACCGTCTGCCGCGATACCTCCAGCTTTCCGGCCAGCTCCGCCTGTGACCAACCGCGCTCCGCGCGCAACTCGCGAACGCGGTTCCTCATGCGTAGCGCCTCAGTCCCAGGGCGCAGCCGATGACCCAGAACGCGCCCATCAGGGGCCAGACGAAGAACATCGAGAGTTTCGGAAAGCCGGTGGTTTCGAGGAAACCGTAGGTGAAGGTGAGCAGGGCGGTGCCGACGAAGGCCAGGGCGAGGGCTTCGAGATGGATGCGCCGGGCCATTTCGTCGAGGCGCCGCAGGTAACGGATCACCACCAGCGCCAGGGCGACCATCGGTGGCACCGGCAGCAGGGCGAGGAAGACCCGGCCGGCGCCCGGTTCCGTGCCCGCCAGCAACTGGCCGCTGATCAGAACGGCAGCGGCATAGGCGACCAGCGCGAGAAGCAGTTCGAGGAAGAAACGTTTGTGGGTCATGGTTGAACCGTCCATGTAAAGGGGGCTTTACATTGGCCGGGATGCTCTTCTTTGTCAAGCAAGCTTTACATTCTCCATGGGCTTGCCTTGGCGAGGAGACTCGGGGATGGTAGCGGGCGGTCTCTGGGAGAACGGCGAAATGGCGACGGGCGACGAATTCGACGCGCTGCTGGTGGAAGCCGGCCGCACACCGATGCGCGGCTGGGAATACGACTATGGCGGACGCATCCGCCTGGAACCGCCGCCATGGGATTTCCCGGGGCGCATGCTGGAGCGCTGCCGGGCCGCCGCCAGCCTGCTGGACATGGGCACCGGCGGCGGCGAATGGTTGAGCCGGCTGCCGTATCGCCCGCCGCTCACCGTGGCTACCGAGGGCTGGGTGCCCAACCTGGAGATTGCCCGGGGTCGTCTGGAGCCCTTGGGCATCCGCGTGGTCGAGGTGGAGGGCGCGCCGGACAACCATCGCCAGGGCCGGGAGGGCGATGGCGGCGGGGCGTTGCCGTTCGCCGATGGCACCTTCGACCTGGTCGGCAACCGCCACGAGTCCTATCTGCCATCGGAGGTCCGGCGGGTGCTGGCGCCCGGCGGCTGTTTCCTCACCCAGCAGGTGGCCGGCGACTTCAACCGCGAGTTCTATGCGTTGCTCGGCGAACCGGCGCCGACGCCGGAGGCGCCGCACTGGAACCTGGGTTTCGCCCGGGCCCAGCTGGAGGCCGCGGAGTTGCCGCCGGTGGCAGGCGGCGAAGGTTGGGAGGTGTTGCACTTCGCCGATGTCGGCGCCCTGGCCTGGTACCTGTTGAACCTGCCCTGGGTATTTCCCGGTTTTTCCTTCAGGCGCCACCGCGAGCGCCTGCGCGGCCTGCACGAGAGCGGCAAGCCGCTGGCGGTGCGGCAGTTCCTCTTCTGGCTGGAGGCGCGCAACCCCCAGGCCGCGCGCGGCTAGAGGAAGAGTCGCTTCACCAGCTCGGTGCGGCTGCGCGCACCGGTCTTGCGGAACAGGTTGAGCAGGTGGGTCTTCACCGTCGGCAGGCCGAGTCCGAGGCACTGCGCCAGGCATTTGTTGCTGACGCCGTCACGCAGCAGCAGGGCGATCTCCCGTTCCCTCGGCGTCAGGCCTTGCAGGCGCTCGGCGCTGGCCGCTGGCGTGGCGCATGCCTGCGCCGCCAGCTCCATCAGGCCATGCAGGGCGCGCAACTGTCGCAGCTCCTGGTCGGAGAAGGCCCCTAGGCGGGCGTCGCGCAGTAACGACAGGGCCGCCACCGGACGCTGCTGCGCATGCGCCAGTACCTCGACCACGTCGCAGATCCCGTGGCGTCGCAGGAAGCCCTGGTACAGCGCGCTGTCCTTCGCGGGCTGGCGGGCGATGCCCTGGCGCAGCGGCACTACCGGCGAAGCGCTGGCCAGGCAGTGGCGCGGCTGCAGCGGATCGTAGTCGCGGTAGTGGCGCAGGTAGTCGCGGTGCATGCCGGCCGGCATCCGCAGGAGCTGGAAGTCGTGTGCGCGACAGTCCTCGTCGATGCGATAGAACACGCACAGGCTGGCCGGCACCACCTGGGTGAAGGCCTGCATGCAGCGCAGGCCGAGGTCGGGCGACAGGGTCGAAGACATGGCGCGGGGCTCCCGTGGGACGAGGCGGCGGGACGTCCACTGTCCCGCCTGCCGGGCAGAATGTCCATGCCCCGGCGTGCCGTCTTGTCTTTCTCTGCCTGGCTTGGCAGGCAGCGGCAAGAAACCCGGCAGGCTGGAGCAAGCGAGCGGGGGAGCGGCGGGTCCAGAGTATTCCCGGGTAGTAGGCGCATGCACGACGCAGCGCCGTCGCCAAGCCGAGGAGCACACATGAGTATTGCCATCGACCCGTCCGTCAGCGCCTTCTTGCGCAGTCCCCATGGCCTGCTGATCGACGGTGAGTCCGGGCCGGCGCGTTCCGGCGCCGACATGCCGCTGTACGACCCGGCGACCGGCGCCGAGCTGGCTCGCGTGGCCCGCGCCGGCGCCGAAGACGTCGACCGGGCAGTCGCTGCCGCGCGGCGCGCGTTCGAAGGCAGCTGGGCAGGCCAGCGCCCGGCCGATCGCGAGCGCCTGCTGCTGCGACTGGCGGAACGGGTCGAGGCGCATGGCGAGCAACTGGCGCAGTTGGAAACCCTGAACAACGGCAAGTCGATCAACCTGTCGCGGGCCCTGGAGGTCGGCGCCTCGGTGGAGTTCATCCGCTACATGACCGGCTGGGCGACCAAGATCGAGGGCCGCAGCCTCGACCTGTCGATCGCCGCGGTCCCAGGCGCGCGCTACCGGGCCTACACGGTGCCGGAGCCGGTGGGCGTGGTCGGAGCCATCGTGCCGTGGAATTTCCCCTTGCTGATGGCGATCTGGAAGATCGTCCCGGCCCTGGCCTGCGGCTGCACCGTGGTCCTCAAGCCGGCCGACGAAACCCCGCTGACCGCCCTGCGCCTCGGCCAGTTGTGCCTGGAGGCGGGGATTCCGCCAGGAGTGGTGAACATCGTCACCGGCACGGGCGCCGAGGCCGGCGCGGCACTGGCGGCGCACCCGGGCATCGACAAGCTGGCGTTCACCGGCTCGACCCCGGTGGGCAAGCTGATCGGGCATGCGGCGGTGGAGAACATGACGCGTTTTTCCCTCGAACTCGGCGGCAAATCCCCGGTGATCATCCTCGATGACACCAGCCTGGACATGGCTGCCGCCGGTTCCGCCGGCGCGATCTTCTTCAACCAGGGGCAGGTCTGCACCGCTGGCTCGCGCCTCTATGTGCAGCGCAAGCGTTTCGACCAGGTGCTGGAGCGCCTGGCGGCCATCGCCGGCGACCTGAGCATCGGCCCCGGCCTGGATCCGACCACGCAGATCAACCCGCTGGTCTCGGCCAGGCAGCAGGAGCGGGTGCTGGGGATGATCGAAAGCGGTGTGGCTGAGGGCGCCAGCGTGGTCTGCGGCGGGGCGCGCCAGGGCGAGACGGGGTTCTACGTGCAGCCGACGATCCTTGCCGACGTCACCCCGGGGATGCAGGTGGTGCGCGAGGAAATCTTCGGGCCGGTGCTGGTGGCGACGCCCTTCGACGATCTCGACGAAGCGGTGCGTCTGGCCAACGACAGCATCTACGGGCTCGGTGCGAGCATCTGGTCCAACGACCTGCGCCAGGTCATGGACCTGGTGCCCAGGATCAAGGCCGGCACGGTATGGGTGAACGCCCACAACCTGCTCGACCCGTCGATGCCGTTCGGCGGCTTCAAGCAGTCCGGCATCGGCCGCGAGATGGGCCATGCGGCGATCGAGGCGTACACCGAGAACAAGTCGGTGTGCATCGCCTACTGATATCGATGAAATCGGGGTGAGCCGATTCGTTCGGCTCTTTCGCTGCCCTCCGCGGCAGCCTTTTGTTCGACACGCTTCGCCTGCCGGCGGAGCGTACGGGACGCCGGCGCGTCCCGCAGGGCGCCTGGCGCGCCCTGGCAGGGCCTGACGCAAGAACAACAACAGCAACGCTGCCGTCGAGGATACGTCGATGTCCAACTCCAGACTCACCCAGCACCTGCTCCGCGGGCGGGTTGGTTTCCCCACCGCCCTGGCCAGTTCGGTCGGGTTGATCATGGCCAGCCCGGTGATCCTCACCGCCACCACCGGCTTCGGCCTGGGCGGCGGAACCTTCGCCGTGGCGATGCTGGTGGCGCTGCTGCTGATGCTGGCGCAGTCCACCACCTTCGCCGAGGCCGCCTGCCTGCTGCCGACCCGTGGCTCGGTCTACGACTACCTGTCGTGCGGCCTCGGGCGCTTCTTCGCGATCACCGGCACGCTGTCGGCCTACCTGATCGTCCATGTGTTCGCCGGCACCGCCGAGACCATGCTCAGCGGCACCATGGCGCTGGTCAACTTCGAGTCGCTGAATACCCTCACCGAGCCGGGCGGCGGCGCCTGGCTGGTGGGCGTCGGCATGGTGCTCTGCTTCGGCCTGCTGAATGCGCTGGGGATCACCGCCTTCGGTCGCGCCGAAGTGATCCTCACCTTCGGCATGTGGAGCACCCTGATGATCTTCGCCGTGGCCGGTCTGCTGCGCCTGCCCGCGGTGGAGTTGCAGGGCTGGTTCGGGGCCTCGATGGTCGGCGACGACCTGCCGACCCTGCTGTCGCTGGTGGGCATGGCGATGTTCATGTTCGTCGGTTGCGAATTCGTCACGCCGCTGGCGCCGGAGGTGCGCCACGCTTCGCGGACCCTGCCGCGGGCGATGGCCCTGGGGTTGGTCGGGGTGGCCTGCTGCATGTTCCTCTATGGCGCGGCGATGCGCCGGCAGGTGGAAAACCTCGACCTCGGCGGCGGCCTGCACCTGCTGGAGACGCCGATGGCGATCCCGCGATTCGCCGAGCAGGTGATGGGACCGTTCGGACGCATCTGGCTGGGCGTGGGCCTGCTGTTCGCCGGGGCCGCCACCATCAACACCCTGATGGCCGGCCTGCCGCGGATTCTCTACGGGATGGCGCTGGATGGCGCCTTGCCGAAGGCCTTCACCTACCTGCACCCGCGCTTCAAGACACCGTTGCTGTGCATCGCCGTGGCAGCGGCGATTCCCTGCCTGCACGCCTGGTGGCTGGGCGGCGACAGCGAAGGGATCATCCACCTGGTCCTGGCGGCGGTCTGCGCCTGGGGCACCGCCTACCTGCTGGTGACCCTCTCCGTGGTGCTGCTGCGCATCCGTCGCCCGGACCTGCCGCGCGCCTACCGCTCGCCGCTGTTCCCGTTGCCGCAGCTGTTCTCCAGCGCCGGAATCCTGCTGGGGATGTTCTACATCACGCCGCCGGGTATGAACCCCGCCGACATCTACCTGCCGTTCGCCCTGATGCTCGGCCTGGCGGCCGCCTACGCCCTGTTCTGGACCCTGTGCGTACAGCGGGTGAATCCGTTCCGTCCGCTGGCGGTGGAAGAGGTGCTGGAGAAGGAATTCGCCGAAGAGGACCAGCAGCAGCGGGAGAAGGCGTATGTCCGCCTGGGCGCGCTGGTATGAGCGCCACTGGCGCGACTGGCGGCCAGCCGCCTATCGCCCCGGAGCCACCCTGGCCCTGGTGCGGCGCAACCTGGCTGCGTGCGACGGCGAGGCGCAGGACGGCAGGCTGTTGCTGCGTACGAAAGAGCTGAGCCTCGAGGTTCGCGAGCGGGTCCAGGCGCACCTGTTCATGCATATCGTCAGCACCGAGTTCAGCCTGTTCGTGGCGGCGCCTGGGGGGCCTCCGGCCAGCCTGGAGCTGCGTCACGCCGGTTGCTTGCGGCGTCGCGGCATCCTTTGCAAGGTGCGCCGCGGGAGCGGGCCCGAGCCGTTGCGGGAGGCCTTGCAGGGGGGGCGACCGGGCCTTGCTGGAGCAGCTCATGCCGCTGGACTTCCGGAGCTTGCGCCTCTGCCGCGACGACAGGGGCTGGACCGTGAGCCTGGAACACCTGGGGGCGTGCGAGGTGGTCAACCGCTTCCCCGCCTATCGCCGCTACATCCCTCTGGTCGCCGAGCAGCGCCTGGCCCTGCTGGGCGCCTTCGCCCAATTGCAGCGCCTGCTTTCTCCCGCCTGAACGGCCCTTGCCGGCTCTCCCGGATGCGTATCCGCCGGTCCATTTGCGCTAGCTTGTGGGTATATCGATAACATGTTAATCATGTCGGCAGCGCTGCGTGGCTCGGTAATTGCCGCGCCATACAACAATAACGATGGCCGTTGCCGTCAGGAGGTGCCCGGTGCATACCCTGTCTTCCGCACACAACAGCTTCGAAGCCTGGAACCAGGCGTTGCGCCAGGTCTGCGGGCGCTTCGAATCGCAGCCCGCGCTGAACCGGACGCTGTTCATCGGCGATATCTCGCGGCAGGACCTCGGCGGCCTGGAGCTGGCGCAGATCCGCACCAACGCCGGGCGCATCGCCCGCCAGGCCACCCATGCCGATCATGACGACGACCGTCACTGCTTCCTGGTCGTCCAGCGCAGCGGCCATGCGCAACTGCGCCAGGGTGGGGACAGCATAGAGCTGGCGCCAGGGGAAATGGCGCTGATGGACTCCGCGGGCGGCTGCGAGATCATTCCCCACGGACTCATCGAACACACCTCGTTCCATCTCTCCCGCGACCAGGTATGCCGGCACCTGCCACCCAGCCAGCGGGCCTTCGGCAAACTCTCGCCGAACTGCGCCAGCGGTCGCCTGCTGAGCCTGCTGGTGCAGCAGGTGTGCGCCGGAGAACTGCAGCCGTGGGCGGTGGCGGACGAGGGCGGGGCGTTGCAGGAGGCGCTGATCGCCCTGCTCGGGCCGGCGCTACAGCACGCCGGCGAGGAATTGGAGGGACCGCTGGCCGGGCTCTATGGCTACAGTCTGCGCCGGCACGCGGAGCGTCTGATCGAGCAATCCCTGCAGGAGCCGCGCCTGAGTCCGGACATGCTCGCCGGCCGCCTGCGCATCTCGGTGCGCCAGTTGTACCGGTTGTTCGAGGAGCAGGGCGACAGCGTCTGCCGCTACATTCTCCGCCAGCGCCTCAGCCGCAGCGCCGCCGACCTCGGCAACCCACGGCTGCGCGGCGAATCGATCACCTCCATCGCCTTCAAGTGGGGTTTCAGCGACTCGGCGCATTTCAGCCGGGCGTTCAAGAAGCAGTTCGAGGTTTCGCCCAAGGACTATCGGGCCGGCGCGCTACCGGCCTGACGCCGCCGCGCGCTGCCATTCGTCCCGCCGATCCGCGCCGCAGGCGGAGCTGGCCCGGTGAATGCTTGACGCTTCACCGGAGGCACAGCAAGAATGCGGCGTGTCAGGTTGCATGAAAATAACGGCGGCGCTGTCCGGGGTACCTGCCGCGACAAGCAGCACCCGATGCCCGCACCTTTCATGTCGCCAGCGAGGCGCAGGATGTCATTGCCTTGGGGCGTGCGCCGCGTCGCTATTCACTATCAGATTTCGAGTGCCCCCCTACACCATGCGAATGCGCCTGATGCTTTTGGGCGGCGGTAATGCCCTTGGACAGGCGCTGATCCGCCTAGGGGCGGAGGAAGACATCGGTTTCCTCGCGCCCAGACCACCCGAGCAGGGCTGGGATGCCGCCAGCCTCACCACCCTGCTGGACGAAACGCGCCCCGACGCGGTGATCAACCTCGCCTTCTACCACGACTGGTTCCAGGCCGAGCAGGTCGAGGCGGAGCGCCTGGGCGCCCAGGAGCGCGCCGTCGAGCGCCTCGCGGAGCTCTGCCAGCACTACGAGATCCTGCTGGTCCAGCCGTCCAGCTACCGGGTCTTCGACGGCGCCCGCGCCACCGCCTACAGCGAGAAGGACGAGACCCTTCCGCTGGGCCTGCGTGGCCAGGCGCTCTGGCGCATGGAGCAGAGCGTGCGCGCGGCCTGCCCGCGACATGTGCTGATCCGCTTCGGCTGGCTGCTGGACGAAAGCCCGAACGGCTTGCTGGGACGTTTCCTCAGCCGCGCCGAACAACCGCAGCCGCTGTTCCTCGCCGACGACCGGCGCGGCAACCCGACGCCGGTGGACGACGCCGCGCGGGTGGTGCTCTCGGTGCTCAAGCAGCTCGACTGCCAGGCGCCGCTGTGGGGCACCTACCACTACGGCGGACTGGAAGCGACCACCACCCTGGCGCTGGGACAGGTGATCCTCAACGAGGCGCGTACCTATCGCTCCAACCTGATCCAGGAGCCTTCGGCGGAGGCCCATGCCGCGCGCCCGGACGCGCTCGACGAGCCGCAGCACGCGGTGATGGTCTGCAAGAAGATCCTCCACACCTTCGGCATCAAGCCGCGCGCCTGGCGCGCAGGTTTGCCGGCTCTATTGGACAGGTACTACAGGCATGTTTGAACGCCCCATCCTGATCACTGGCGGCGCCGGTTTCATCGGCTCCCACCTGACCGACGCGCTGCTGGCGCGCGGCTACCGCGTGCGTGTGCTGGACAACCTGTCCACCGGCAAGCGCGACAACCTGCCCCTGGACGACGAACGGGTAGAGCTGCTCGAAGGCGACGCCGCCGACGCGGCGACCCTGGCGGCCGCCCTGAAGGGCTGCGCGGCGGTCGCCCACCTGGCCGCGGTCGCCTCGGTACAGGCCTCGGTGGACGACCCGGTCGCCACCCACCAGAGCAATTTCATCGCCACCCTGAACCTCTGCGAAGCGATGCGCGAGCAGGGCGTGAAGCGCGTGGTGTTCGCTTCCAGCGCAGCGGTCTACGGGCAGAACGGCGAAGGCACGGCGATCGACGAAGACACCCCGAAGTCACCGCTGACGCCCTACGCGTCGGACAAGCTGGCCAGCGAGTACTACCTCGATTTCTATCGCCGCCAGCATGGGCTGGAACCGGCGATCTTCCGCTTCTTCAACGTCTACGGGCCACGCCAGGACCCGTCCTCGCCCTATTCCGGGGTGATCAGCATATTCACCGAGCGCGCCCTGAAGGGGACGCCGATCACCGTGTTCGGCGACGGCGAGCAGACCCGCGACTTCATCTACGTCGCCGACCTGGTCGATTTCCTGGTCCAGGCGCTGGAGGCGACGGCGGTGGAACCCGGGGCGGTGAACGTCGGCCTGAATCGCAGCATCAGCCTGAAGCAGTTGCTGGCAGAGATCGGCCAGGTGCTCGGTGGCCTGCCGCCGGTGACCCACGCCGACGCGCGAGCCGGTGACATCAGGCATTCGCGGGCGAACAACGAGCGCCTGCTGCGGCGTTTCCGCTTCGACCAGCCGACGCCGATGGGCGTGGGCCTGGCGCGCCTGCTCGGCCGCTGATCACCACCAGGGCTTGTTCAGCGCCAGGTAGAAGATCCCGCCCAGCAGGGTGAGGCTGAGGACGCTGAGCAGGCCCTTGCCGGGGCCCCGCGCCATCCGCAGGGCGAACGCCGCGCAGACGATGTAGCCCAGCAACAGCCCCAGCTTCGCCAGCAGCCAGAGCGGCAGCGGCCAGGGCATCGCCAGGTGCACCAGGCCGAGCGCGCTGAGCAGCAGCAGGGTGTCCATCAGGTGCGGTCCCCAGCGGCGGATGCCGCTGGCCTTGCGCCCCGACCAGTTCCAGGCCAGGCGCCAGACGAACAGGGCGGCGCTGCTGAGGGCGAAGGTGATGTGCAGGGTCTTCAGCCAGAGGTACATGGGGTCCGTTTCCACAGGATGAAAAAAGGCGCCCGAAGGCGCCTTTTCCCGTTGGGGGCGCAAGCCCCGCGACAGTCTACGACTCAGAACTTGTAGCCGAAACCGATCATGTAGACCCACGGATCGACGTCCACGTCGACCTTGGTCTTGTTCACGCCCAGGGCGCTCGGGCCGTTGATGCTGGCCTTGGTGTCGATGTCCATGTACCAGACGGCCATGTTGAACAGCGCGTGCTCGTTGAGCATGTAGTCGAAGCCCAGTTCGCCGGCCAGGCCCCAGGAGTCCTGCAGCTTCATGCTGCTGAAACCCTGCGCCTTGCGGTTGCTGGCCAGGTCTTCGTCGAAGAAGGTGGTGTAGTTCACGCCCAGGCCGCCGTAGGGCTGGAAGGCGCTGTTGGTACCGCCCATGGGGTAGTACTGGAGCAGCAGGGTCGGCGGCAGTTGCTTGATGTCGGCCAGCTTGCCGTCCAGGCCCGGGCCGAGGCCCTTGACGTCGACCTGGTGGTTGAACGGAGTGGCGGCGACCAGTTCCACGCCCCACTTGTCGGCGAACATGTAGGTGAAGGTCAGGCCGAGCTGGGTGTCGCTGTCGACAGTCGCCTTGGTACCGCGCTGCTTGGCGCCGTCCAGCTTGATGTCGGAACTGCTGTCGTCGGGATCGACGGTGGCGAAGCCGCCACGGATGATGAAGTCACCGGCCTTGTGTCCTTGAATATCCGCAGCGGCGAACGGGGAGGCGACGGTGAGGGCCAGCAGGGAAGCGGTAAGCCAGGACTTACGCATGATGAGCTCCATTCCTTGTATTAGAAAGTGTTGGTGCTGCTAATGGTCAGCCAGCTAACAGTTGCCTTCCTTGACACAGCTCAATCAATCCTAGGAGCAAATGTGACCGCCGCAACGTAAATGGCGCGGCGGATTGTCGCATGTCGTTCAGCCACCTTCGTATTCGTAGGGCGTCACCTTGCTCGCCTGCATGCGGTAGCCGGCCGCCGCAAGCTCGCTGCTGGCGTTCTCCACCTTGAAGGTGCCCTCGACCCAGAATGGCTGATACAACTCGTCCATCTGCACGCCCTTGGCGGTCTTCACGTAGACGATCTGGTTCGACGGCGGCGGCGGTACGTGGATGCAGGCGCCGTAGTAGGGGACCAGGAGGAACTCGGTGACCAGCCCGGCCTCGCTGATTTCCAGCGGCACGATGTAGCCCGGCAGCTTGGCCTCGATGCCGTCCAGTGCCTTCACCACCGGGGCGTTGGGGCTCTGCTGGCTGGCCGCCGGACCGGCTTCGCTGAGGGCGTTGGCGAGGTCGTGGATCGGCAGCGGCGCCGGGGCGGGCGGGGCGCCGGCCGGGATCAGTTGCGACCAAGTCAGTTCGCGCGGCGTGGCGCGCGCCACGGCACTGCCCAGGAGCAGGGCGAAAGCCAGCAGGAGGACGGTCAGGGAGCGCAGCATCGGGGAATATCTCCGGGTCATAGGCGGATCGACAGGCCATCGGCCAGGGACTGGCGGTAGGCGCGCCAGGCCGGCACGCAGCCGATCAGCACGGCGGCCGCCAGGATAGCCCCGAGCAGGCTCCACTCATAGTCGCTCGGCCAGGCCAGCGGCAGGTAGATGCCGTAGTTGGCCTGGACGTAGCCCTGGCTGGCGGCGATGCCGAGGTAGAGCAGGCCGAGGCCGAGGGCGACGCCGGCCAGCGCCAGGCTGAAGGCCTCGGCCAGCAGCAGGCCGAAGATGTGCCAGGGGCGCGCGCCCACCGAGCGCAGGATGGCCATCTCCCGGCGGCGCTCGTTGAGGCTGGTGAGGATCGCCGTGAGCATGCCGATCAGGCCGGTGAGGACGACGAACAGCGAGACCACGAACAGTGCCTTCTCGGCGGTGCCCATCAGGCCCCACAGTTCCTGCAGGGCGACACCGGGGAGGATCGCCATCAGCGGTTCGCCGGGATAGTCGTTGACCTCGCGTTGCAGGGCGAAGGTCGCCACCTTGCTCTTCAGGCCGACCAGGAACGCGGTGATCGCCTGTGGTTGCAGGTCCATGTGCCGCGCCTGTTCGGCACTGACGCGCCCGGCGCCCATCGCCGGCACCCCGTTGCGCCAGTCGACGTGCAGCGCCTCCATGCCGGCGAGGGATATGTGCAGGGTGCGGTCCACCGGGGTACCGGTGCGCTGGAGGATGCCGACCACGGTGAACGGCTTGTCGTCGTGCTTGACCAGGCTCACCGTGCTCACCCCATGGGCCAGCACGATCTTCTCGCCGAGCCTGTAGTGCAGGGCTTCGGCCACCTCGGCGCCGAGCACCACGTCGAACAGGTCCTGGCCGAAGGCGCGGCCCTCGGCCAGTTGCAGTTCCTGGCCGCGGCCGTAGCGGTAGTGCTCGAAATAGCCGGCATCGGTACCCATTACCCGGTAGCCGCGGTGCGAGTCGCCGAGGGAGATCGGGATCGCCCACTTCACCCGCGGGTTTTCGGCGAAGTGCCGGTAGCTGTCCCAGCGGATGTTGTTGGTCGCGTTGCCGATGCGGAATACCGAGTAGAGCAGCAGGTTCACCGAGCCGGAGCGCGCGCCGACGATCAGGTCGGTTCCGGAGATGGTACTGGCGAAGCTGGCCTTGGCCTCGGTGCGGACCCGCTCCACCGCCAGCAGCAGGCAGGCGGAGAGGGCGATGGCGAAGATCGTCAGCAGGGCGGTGAAGCGGCGGTTGGCCAGGCTGGCCAGTGCCAGTCGGAAGAGATACATGCTCAGAGTCCTGCCGGCCGGGCGGCGCGGTTGAGATCGGAAAGGGACAGGCTGCGGTCGAACAGCCCGGCCAGGCTCTGGTCGTGGCTGACGAACAGCAGGCTGGCGCCGGCCTCGCGGCATTCGGCGAAGAGCAACTGGAGAAACGCCTCGCGGCTGTCGGCGTCGAGCGCCGAGGTCGGCTCGTCGGCGATCACCAGCTCCGGCTGGCCGATCAGCGCGCGGGCGGCGGCGACCCGCTGCTGCTGGCCGATGGACAGGCTGTCGGCGCGGCGTTCGTGCAGTTCGCCGCCGAGGCCGAGCTGGCCGAGCAGATGGCTGGCGGCCTGCGCCGGGCTACCGTGGCGTTCGCGGGCGCGCTGACGGCGCAACGCGGAAAAGTGACAGGGCAGCTCGACGTTCTCGCGTACCGAGAGGAATGGCAGCAGGTTGAACTGCTGGAAGATGTAGCCGGTGTGGTCGACGCGGAAATGGTCGCGGCGCGCGGCGGACAGCTTTTCCAGGTCCTCGCCGAGCAGGCGGATGCTGCCGCGGCCGGGCTTCTGCACGCCGCCGAGGAGGCCGAGCAGGGTGGTCTTGCCGCTGCCGGAAGGCCCCTTGAGGAACAGGCTCTCGCCGCGTTCGAGATGGAAGCTGGGAATGTCCAGCAACTCCGCCTGGCCGGGCCAGGCGAAGCCGAGGTTGGTCAGGGTGATCAGTGCGCTCATGGGGGTAGGGGCGGAACGCTCCGCCGGAGCCTCGAGAATGGATGGAGGGGCGCCGCGCCGAATCCCTCGCGGCGCCTCCGGAACGATCCTACAGCTTCAGCTCGGCGCTGGCCGGAGCCAGGTCGGCGCCTTTCTGGCCGTCGGGACCGATCAGTTGTACCTGAATTTTCTGGGTGGCGGGGAAGCGCTTGAAGAACTCGGCGAGGGTCAGCAGCTTGAGCAGCTCGGGCTTCTCGCAACTGAGCTGGTAATGGGCGTGGATATCGGCATGACCGTGTTCGTGTTCGTGTTCGTGGCCTGCCTTCTCCTTGTGCGCGTGGGCCGGCGCCTTGTCGCCGAACAGCGGACTCCGCAGTTCCTGGCTGGCCACCGAGCAGCCGGCGGTGACTGGCAGGGCGAACAGCTCCAGCGGTTTTTCCAGCTGCGCGCGGGCCTTGGCCACGGCGGCCTTGTCCGCGTCGGTGCTGGCGGCGTGTTCGAAACCGACCAGGTTCATCGCCGGGCTGTCCAGCTCCAGTTCGAGGGTCTTGCCGTCCAGCGCCACGTTCAACTGGGCGACGCCGTGCTCGTGCTTGCCCAGGCTGCCATGGGCGTGGTCATGGTCGTGGTCGTCATGGGCCTGGGCGGCGAACGGCAGCAAGACGAGGGCTAACAGCAGTGGGCGCATGAACGGGACTCCGGCAAGGAAGGAAAAGAGTTTGTTACGTTATAACGAATTTTTCCGCCTGCCTAGCCTGGCCGATTTGGCCCCTACGCGCCGACGTGGGAGCATGGCGCGATTCGCTTGTGGAGAAACGAGATGGTGCGGATTCGCGGAAGCATCGGCGACTGGCCGGTGGACCTGACCCTGGAACTGGACGCCGAGGATTGGCGCCAGCTGGCGCAACACGTGCCCCCGCCGCCGCTGGGCGAGCCGCAGGTCGCGGCGGCCAGGGCGCCGGCGCCGGCAGCGCCGGTGGATCGCCTATGGCAGACCGCCCAGGACCTGCTGCGCGGCAGCGGGCGGATCGAGGGGCCGCAGTTGCTGGCGGAGTTGGAGGGGTTCAGCGGCAATGCCGGCGCCGCCAAGCAACTGCTGGTGCGCCTGCGGCACGACGCCCGGGTCAAGGTCGAGGTGGTCGACGGCACCCAGGTGTTCGTCTGGCTGGAGGACTGAGCCCCGCGGACGGGGCTCGGCGACTCAGTAGAGCGCCTGGTACAGCTTGCGGCGGTAGGCGGTGACCAGCGGGTGGTCGTTGCCAAGCAGGTCGAAGACCTGCACCAGGGTCTTGCGCGGCAGGTCGTCCTGGTAGCCGCGGTTGCGCAGGAACAGCTTGAGCAGTCCGTCCAGGGCCGCCTCGTACTGCTGCCGGGCGAGCTGCTGGACGGCCAACTGGTAGGCTGCCTCGTCGTCGCCGGCATCGGCCGCCAGGCGGCTCTTCAGCTCTGCGCTGTCGGGCAGGTCGGCAGCCTGGCGCAGGAAGGTCAGCTGCGCGCGGGCGCCGGCCAGGGCCTGCTTGTGCTCGTCGCTCTTCACCGCGTCGAGGATGGCCTGCGCCTCTTCCAGTTCGCCGCGCTCGGCCAGGCAGCGGGCGTAGAGGATCAGCGCCGCGGCGTTCTCGTTGTTCTCCGCCAGCAGGGCTTTCAGGGTCGCTTCGGCGTCGCCGATGCGGCCTTCGGCGAATAGCGCCTGGGCCACTTCCAGCGGGTCTTCGTCGGGCAGCGCCGGTGCTTTCACATGGGGTTCGAGCAGGGCGCGGATCTGCGATTCGGGCTGGGCGCCGGCGAAACCGTCGACCGGCTGGCCATCCTTGAACAGGACCACGGTCGGCAGGCTGCGGATGCCGAAGCGCATCACGATGTCCTGCTCGACGTCGCAGTTGACCTTGGCCAGCAGCAATTCGCCCTGGTAGGACTCGGCGATCTGCGCCAGCAGTGGCATCAGCGCCTTGCACGGGGCGCACCAGTCGGCCCAGAAGTCCACCAGGACCGGCTTGTGGAACGAGTTCTCGATGACCAGCTGCTCGAAGTTGGCGCCGGTGACGTCGAAGATGTAGGGCGTATCGCTCATGTCGATTCTCGGAAACGCAAGGTGGTGACCACTATAAGTGGGGGCGCGCCGCGCGCAAACAAGCCCGTGCCTCAGGCTTGCCCGCGTTCGGCGTGATACAGGCTGACCAGGCGGAATTCGGCGGGCTCGGCGAGGTCCGGCCAGGTACAGGCGTCGAGCACGTCCAGGCGTCGGTACAGCGGATGACGGAAGTCACGGACCCGCGAGTCGGCGACCAGCGCCTGGCGGCCGCGGCTGAGGAACTGGTCGAGCAGCGGCAGGTTGGCGCGGTCGTAGAGCACGTCGGCCACCAGGATCAGGTCGAAGCGATCGTCCTCGGCGAAGAAGTCCGCCGAATAGCTCAGCTCCACTCCGTTCAGTTCGGCGTTCGCCCGGCTCGCTGCCAGCGCCAGGGGATCCAGGTCGCAAGCCACCACCTCGGCGGCGCCGGCGCGGGCCGCGGCGATCGCCGCCACCCCGGAGCCGCTGCCGAAGTCCAGCACGCGCTTGCCGCGGACCCACTGCGGGCGCGCCGCCAGCCAGCGCGCCAGGACCAGCCCGCTGGCCCAGCAGAAGCACCAGTACGGCGGCTCCTCGAGGATGCGGCGGGTCTCCTCCGGGCTGAACTGGCGGTCCATGTTCTGCGCGTCGATCAGCCACAGGCGCAGGTCGGTGCCGGGCAGCGCGGTGGCGCTGAGCCGGGCGTCGCCGAGCAGCTCGCCTAGCGCCTGGGTCAGGGCTTGCGGTGCCGTCACGGCGCGCGTACCAGGCGCAGTTCGCCGAGGGGCTGGGTGGTCGGCTGGGCGATCCGCAACGGATGCAGGCGCCAGGCCAACTGGCCGGACTGGATCACCCGCGCGTGCAGTTCGACGCGCAGCGCGCCACCGGCCGGCGGGAAGGATTCGGGGTTGAACGGCAGGCGGAAGGGCATGAGTTCGCCGGTGGCCAGCACCGTCTCGCTGGCCAGCAGCCGCTGTGGGCGGTCGCGCTCGTCGATCACCAGCAGTGCCATCTGCACCTCGCTGCCGCGTGGCAGGCTGCCCTGGATGCTGCTCAGCGTTCCGCTCAGCTCGCGCAGGTGGGCCGGTAGCACCGGCTCGACCATGGTCACGCTGCGCGAAGCTTGCGGCGTTGGCGCAGGCTTCGGCTTGTCGCTGGAACAAGCGGCGAGGAGAAGGACGGCCAGCAGGGCGATCGGGCGCAGGGTCATGGGCTGCTCCATAGCGGTGGAATCCGGGCGGCGCTTGTATAGCGCAAAGTGTGATTCTTGTCGCGCTTCGCGTAGTCCGCAACGTCCGATTCCTCTCGCCTTTCCCAGCGTGCCGGCGCCGGTCGATTCTGCGGGTGCTCGGTCGGGCGCGGATGCGCTACCATGCGGCTTCCTTCAGCTACGCCTGTATCAGCACCATGCATTGTCCCTTCTGCGGTGCCCATGACACCAAAGTGATTGACTCGCGACTGGTCGCCGAGGGCGATCAGGTGCGCCGGCGCCGCGAGTGCCTGGCCTGCGGCGAACGCTTCACCACCTTCGAGACCGCCGAGCTGGTCATGCCGCGCCTGATCAAGCAGGACGGCAGCCGCCAGCCGTTCGACGAGGACAAGCTGCGCGCCGGCATGCAGCGCGCCCTGGAGAAGCGTCCGGTCAGCGTCGAGCGCCTGGAAGCGGCCATCGGCCACATCAAGCACCAGTTGCGCGCCACCGGCGAGCGCGAGATCAAGTCGCGGGTGCTGGGCGAACTGGTGATGGCCGAGCTGCAGAAGCTCGACGAAGTCGCCTACATCCGTTTCGCCTCGGTCTACCGGCGCTTCCAGGACCTCAACGAATTCCGCGAGGAGATCGAACGCCTCGCCCGCGAGCCGGCCAAGGAATGAACGCCGCCGACCCGCTGTACATGGCCCGCGCCCTGGAACTGGCGCGCCAGGGGCTGTACTCCACCCATCCGAATCCGCGCGTCGGCTGCGTGCTGGTCAAGGACGGCCAGGTGGTTGGCGAGGGCTGGCACGTCCGCGCCGGCGAGCCGCACGCCGAGGTCCATGCCCTGCGCCAGGCCGGCGAGAATGCACGCGGCGCCACCGCCTACGTGACCCTCGAGCCCTGCAGCCACTTCGGCCGCACCCCGCCGTGCGCCGATGCGCTGGTGGGCGCCGGGGTGGCGCGGGTGGTCGCGGCGATGCAGGATCCCAACCCCGAGGTCGCCGGTCGCGGCCTGCTGCGTCTGATGCAGGCCGGCATCGCGGTGCAGAGCGGCGTCCTCGAGGCCGAGGCGCGGGAACTCAACATCGGTTTCATCAAGCGCATGGAACATGGCCTGCCGTTCGTCCGGGTCAAGCTGGCGATGAGCCTGGACGGGCGCACCGCCATGGCCAGCGGGGAAAGCCAGTGGATCACCGGGCCCTCCGCGCGTTCGGCGGTGCAGCGCTTGCGCGCTCGCTCCAGCGTGGTGTTGTCCGGCGCCGATACGCTGCTGGCGGACGATGCGCGGCTCAACGTACGCCCCGACGAACTGGGCCTGAACGCCGAGCTTACCGCGCTCGCCGCGGCTCGCCAGCCGTTGCGGGTGCTGGTCGACGGGCGCCTGCGGGTGCCGCTGGAGTCGGCGTTCTACCAGGCCGGTCCGGCGCTGGTGGCGACCTGCGCCGCCGCCTCGGCGCGCGAACGCTTCCAGGACGCCGGCCACGAACTGCTGGCGCTGCCCTCCGCCGAGGGCCACGTCGATTTGCACAAGCTGCTCCTGGAACTGGCGGCGCGCGGCGCCAACGAAGTGCTGGTGGAGGCCGGCCCGCGTCTGGCCGGCGCCTTCGCCCGGCTGGGGCTGGTGGATGAGTACCGGCTGTTCGTCGCGCCGAAGTTCCTCGGCTCCAGCGCCCGTCCTTTGCTCGACTGGCCGCTGGCGCGGATGGCCGATGCGGCGCAGTTGCGGATCGACGACATCCGCGCGGTGGGCGACGACTGGCTGGTCACCGCGCGGCCCCATCCGCGGGACGCCTGAACTTCGCTGCGCGGCGACGCGGCGGACGATGCACAAGCGGCGCAACTGTGGTAAAACGCCACACGGCCATCTCGGTGGCCGTAACGTTCTCAGGGCGGGGTGAAAGTCCCCACCGGCGGTAATGGCGCGCAAGGCGCCTAGCCCGCGAGCGCTTGCCGGACCGGCCACCGCCGGACGACAAGGTCAGCAGACCCGGTGCGATTCCGGGGCCGACGGTCATAGTCCGGATAAAGAGAGAACGGGATTGCCTGCCTGGGCGTACCCTGTGCGCCCGCAAGATCCCCTTCGATCCAAAAAGCCCTGTTTTTCACGAAACAGGAGTTCGTCATATGTCTTCATCTTGGAATACCCGCGCTATGGCACGCAGGCCGCTCGGCGTCGCGCCGGCCATGCTGTGCGCCTGTGCGGCGGAAAAACGGGAGGTCGCATGTTCACCGGCATAATCGAGTCGATCGGCAGCGTCCGCGCAATGACGCCCAAGGGCGGCGACCTGCGGGTCTACATCGCCACCGGCAAGCTCGACCTGGGCGACGTCAAGCTCGGCGACAGCATCGCGGTCAACGGCGTCTGCCTGACCGCGGTGGAACTGCCCGGCGATGGCTTCTGGGCCGACGTCAGCCGCGAGAGCCTGGCGCGCACCGCCTTCCAGCACCTGAAGGTGGGTAGCCGGGTGAACCTGGAAAAGGCCCTGACGCCGACCACCCGCCTCGGCGGACACCTGGTGAGCGGCCACGTCGACGGCGTCGGCGAGGTGCTCAAGCGCGAGGAGAACGCCCGCGCCATCCAGTTCACCGTGCGTGCCCCGCGCGAACTGGCCAGGTACATCGCGCACAAGGGCTCGATCACCGTCGACGGCACCAGCCTCACGGTGAACGCGGTGAACGGCGCGGAGTTCGAGCTGACCATCGTCCCGCATACGCTCAGCGAAACCATCATGGCCGAGTACCAGCCCGGACGCCGGGTCAACCTCGAGGTCGACCTGCTGGCCCGTTACCTGGAGCGCCTGCTGCTTGGCGACAAGGCCGCCGAGCCCAGCGCCTCCGGCATCAGCGAAGCGTTTCTCGCCGAGAACGGTTTTCTCAAGTAACCCACGAATTGCATAAGGGGGTGCCCATGGCACTCAACACGATCGACGAACTGATCGAAGACATCCGCCAAGGCAAGATGGTCATCCTGATGGATGACGAGGACCGCGAGAACGAAGGCGACCTGATCATGGCCGCCGAATGCGTCCGCACCGAAGACATCAACTTCATGGTCAAGCATGCCCGCGGCCTGGTCTGCATGCCGATGACCCGCGAGCGTTGCGAGCGCCTCGGCCTGCCGCTGATGGTGCAGCGCAACGGCTCCGGCTTCGGCACCAAGTTCACTGTCTCCATCGAGGCCGCCGAGGGCGTCACCACCGGCATCTCCGCCGCGGACCGCGCCCGCACCGTGCAGGCTGCGGCGGCGAAGAACGCCGTGGCCGCCGACATCGTCAGCCCCGGCCACATCTTCCCGCTGATGGCCCAGCCGGGCGGTACCCTGGCTCGCGCCGGGCACACCGAGGCGGCCTGCGACCTGGCGCGGATGGCCGGGTTCGAGCCGTCCGGGGTGATCTGCGAGGTGATGAACGACGACGGCAGCATGGCTCGCCGGCCCGAACTGGAGGCGTTCGCCGCCGAGCACGGGATCAAGATCGGCACCATCGCCGACCTGATCCACTACCGGCTGATCCACGAGCGCACCGTCGAGCGCATCGCCGAGCAGCCGCTGGACAGCGAACTGGGCCACTTCAACCTGATCACCTACCGCGACTCGGTGGAGGGCGACGTGCACCTGGCGCTGACCCTCGGCAAGGTCTGCGCGGAAGAGCCGACCCTGGTCCGCGTGCACAACATGGACCCGCTGCGCGACCTGCTGCAGGTCAACCAGCCGGGCCGCTGGAGCCTGCGCGCGGCGATGACCAAGGTCGCCGAGGCGGGCAGCGGCGTGGTGCTGCTGCTCGGTCACCAGATCGGCGGCGACGACCTGCTCGCCCATGTCCGCGAGATCGCTTCGGCGCCGGCTCCGGCGCCCAAGGCCACCACCACCTACAGCACCGTCGGTGCCGGTTCGCAGATCCTGCGCGACCTCGGCGTGCGCAAGATGCGCCTGCTGAGTGCGCCGATGCGCTTCAATGCGATATCCGGTTTCGACCTGGAAGTTGTAGAATACCTGCCCGCCGAATAAGGCCTGTCCCGCCCGCCGCGTGCAAGATCGCGGTGGGCGCTATGCTGGACGGACCTTTCGACCCTTTTCGCTCGGGGCGCAACGGCGTCCCGGCTCTTTAACAGATGAGACCTGCTCATGACCCTGAAGACCATCGAAGGTACCTTCATTGCCCCCAAAGGCCGCTACGCCCTGGTGGTCGGCCGCTTCAACAGCTTCGTCGTGGAAAGCCTGGTCAGCGGCGCCGTCGACGCCCTGGTCCGCCACGGCGTGGCTGAAAGCGAGATCACCATCATCCGCGCCCCGGGTGCCTTCGAGATCCCGCTGGTGACCCAGAAGGTCGCCCAGCAAGGCGGCTTCGACGCCATCATCGCCCTCGGCGCGGTGATCCGTGGCGGCACCCCGCACTTCGAATACGTGGCTGGCGAGTGCACCAAGGGCCTGGCCCAGGTGTCCCTGCAGTTCGGCATCCCGGTCGCCTTCGGCGTCCTCACCGTCGACTCCATCGAGCAGGCCATCGAGCGCTCCGGCACCAAGGCCGGCAACAAGGGCGCCGAAGCCGCGTTGTCGGCCCTGGAAATGGTCAGCCTGCTGGCGCAGTTGGAGGCCAAGTGAGCAATCAAGACAGCGGCAACCCGGCAGCCAAGCCGCCGAAAGGCAAGACCGCCGCTCGCCGCAAGGCCCGCAGCCTGGCCGTCCAGGCCCTGTACTCCTGGCAGATCGCCGGCCAGCCCCTGCACGAGATCGAGGCGCAGTTCCGCACCGACAACGACTTCTCCGAGGTCGACGGCGCCTACTTCCACGAGATCCTGCACGGCGTGCCGCGACAGAAGAGCGAGCTGGACTCCACCTTCGAGCCCTGCCTGGACCGCCCGCTGGCCGAGATCGACCCGGTCGAGCTGGCCATCCTGCGGCTGTCCACCTACGAGCTGCGCAACCGCATCGACGTGCCCTACAAGGTAGTGATCAACGAGGGCATCGAGCTGGCCAAGACCTTCGGCGCCACCGACGGCCACAAGTTCGTCAACGGCGTGCTCGACAAGCTGGCGCCGCGCCTGCGCGCCGCCGAGCTGCGCGGCGGCAAGCGCTGATCCCGCGCCGGCGGCGTCATGGGTGAGTTCGAGCTGATCCGCCGCTTCTTCGCCGCGGCCGCCTGCGCGGCGCCGGCGGCGGACGTGGCCCTCGGCATCGGCGACGACTGCGCCCTGCTGGCGCCGCCAGCCGGCGAACAACTGGCGGTCTCCACCGATACCCTGGTGGAAGGCGTGCATTTTCCCGCCGGTTGCGACCCTTTCCTTCTTGCCCAGCGCGCCCTGGCGGTCTCCGCCAGCGACCTGGCGGCGATGGGCGCCGCGCCCCTGGCCTTCACCCTGGCCCTGACCTTGCCGCAGGCCGACGCCGAGTGGTTGCAGGGCTTCGCCCGCGGCCTCGACGCCATGGCCCGGCAGTGCGGCCTGGCCCTGGTCGGCGGCGACACCACGCGCGGCCCGCTGAGCATGACCCTGACCGTATTCGGCAGGGTGCCGGCCGGCCAGGCGCTGACCCGCGCCGGTGCGCGCCCGGGCGACCTGCTCTGCGTCGGGGGCCCGCTCGGCGAGGCTGGAGCGGCGCTGGAACTGGTGCTGGAGCGAAGATCGGCGCCCGCCGAGGTGGCCGAACCGCTGCTGGCGCGCTACTGGACGCCGGCCCCGCAATTCGGTCTGGGCCTCGCCCTGCGCGGCAAGGCCAGCGCCGCCCTGGACATCTCCGACGGGCTGCTCGCCGACTGCGGGCATATCGCCCGCGCTTCCGGCGTTGCCCTGTTGGTCGAATGCCAGCGCTTGCAGGCAAGCGCCGCGTTGAGCGGCCTGCTCGCCGGCGAGGAAGCCTTGCGCCAGCAACTGGCCGCCGGCGACGACTACGTGCTGGTTTTCACCCTGCCGCCTGAGTACCTTGGCGAGATTCGCGCCGCGTGGCCGGCCACGGCCGTCATCGGCCGGGTCGAGGCGGGACAGGGGGTGCACCTGCTCGACGCCGACGGAAAGGAACTCATACCGGCCGCGGCCGGTTACCAACATTTCGGAACCCAACGTGACTGAGCATCCTGATCAGGCGCCGGCGCAGCCGGTGCCGCCGTCGGTCTGGCGCAATCCCTGGCATTTCCTCGCCTTCGGCTTCGGCTCCGGCACCCTGCCCAAGGCGCCGGGCACCTGGGGGTCGCTGGTGGCCATCCCGTTCATCCCGCTGTGGCAGATGCTGCCGGACTGGGGCTACTGGCTGATGCTGGGAGTGACCATGCTGTTCGGCTTCTGGCTGTGCGGCAAGGTCGCCGACGACCTGCGCGTGCACGACCACGAAGGCATCGTCTGGGACGAGATGGTCGGCATGTGGATAACCCTCTGGCTGGTGCCGGAGGGCTGGTGGTGGCTGCTGATCGGCTTCGTCGTGTTCCGCATCGTGGATATTCTCAAGCCCTGGCCGATCAGTTGGGTGGACCGCAACGTGCACGGCGGCGTCGGGATCATGCTCGACGACGTCCTGGCCGGGGTATTCGCCTGGCTGGTCATGCAGGGTCTAGTCTGGGGATGGGTACACTGGCTGGTCTGAGGCCTCCCATGCGTCTGCTCGTCCTGTTCTGCTGCCTGTGGCTGCTGCCCGGCGTCGCTTCCGCCGCCCCCGCCGTGGGCGAGATCCGCGTGGTCAGCGAAACCTGGACGCGCTACACCCAGGAGGACGGTCGCGGGGTGGCCTGGGACCTGTTGCGGGCCGTCTACGAGCCGGCCGGGGTACGCCTGCGGATCGCCAACGAGCCCTATACCCGGGCGGTCGGCCTGGTCCTGCGCGGCGAGGCCGACGCCTGGGTCGGCGCCTACCGCGGGGAAATCGACGAAGCGCTTTATCCTCGCTGGCCCTATGACGTCGATCCGATCGCCGTGCTTTCCCTGAAAGACAATCCGCCGCCGCCACTGGAGGGCCTGAGCCGGTTCCGCCTGTCATGGATGCGTGGCTACGCCTTCGCCCGCTATTTCCCTACCCTGACCCCGCACAGCGAGTTGCAGCGCCGCACCTCGGCGCTGCCGATGCTGCTCAACCACCGGGTCGACTATTTCATCGATTCGCGTCCGGAACTCGAGGAAATGCTCGCAGGGGCCGGAGCGCTGGCGGCTGAGTACCGCATCACCGACGTCACTCGGTTGCCGCTGTATCTTGGCTTCTCCGATTCCCCCAGGGGCCGTGAGCTGCTGGCGCTGTTCGACCGGCGCATGCGGCAGTTGCATGCCAGCGGCGAGCTGGAGCGGATCTTCGCCCGCTGGAACTGGCCCTATGCGCCGTTGAAGGCAATCCTGCCACCCAAGGAGTGATCATGCTGCGGCTGTGCGTCGCCCTGTTTTCCAGCGTTCTCGCGTTGTCCTCGCTGGCCGCGCCCCAGGTGTTCGTGGTCGGCCTGTTCCCCGGCGCGGCGGTACTCAACGTCGATGGCCAGCGCAAGCTGGTCAGGGTCGGCCAGACCGGCCCGCAGGGCGTCCAGGTGGTCAGCGCCGACAGCCGCAAGGCGGTGCTGCGGATCGACGGCGTCGAGCGCACCTACGAACTGAGCCGCGAATACAACGAGGCAGGCTATTCGGCGCCGCAGCGGCAAAGCTTCAGCATCGCCCGCGGTACGGGCGGGCACTATTGGGTGGCTGGCTCGGTGAACGGGCAGAACATGCAGTTCCTGGTGGATACCGGCGCCACCAGCATCGCCATGAACGAGAACGAGGCGCGCCGCCTGGGTATCGATTACCGGGTGGACGGCAAGCCGATGGTCGCCTCCACTGCCAGCGGAACCTCGCGCGGCTGGCGGGTGACCCTGGACCGGGTGAAGATCGGCGGTATCGAGTTGCTGGGTGTCGAGGCGGCGGTGATCGAGGGTGGCTATCCGACCGAAGCCCTGCTCGGCATGAGTTTCCTCAACCGGGTGCGTTGGCGCGAGGAACAGGGAATGCTGCTTATCGAGGCCAAGCATTGAATGTCGCTCGCTCATAACCCGGGGTTCTATTCATCGTCCATCTCGATAGGTATTTGCGGCATTTCGAGCTGACCGGGCGCCGGACGCTGCTGGTACAATGGCGGACTTCCGTTTCCCTAGGAGTTCCCCGGTGTCCGTCGTGTTCGTCGCCGCCTCCAAACTGCCGACTCCCTTCGGCGAATTCACCATGCATGGTTTCCTCGACGAGGAGAGCGGCAAGGAACATGTAGCCCTGAGCATGGGCGACATCGCCGATGGCGCGCCGGTGCTTGGTCGCCTGCATTCCGAATGCCTGACCGGCGACGCGCTGTTCAGCCTGCGCTGCGATTGCGGTTTCCAGCTGGAAGGCGCGCTTGCCGCCATCGCCGAGGAGGGCCGCGGCGTGCTCCTCTACCTGCGCCAGGAAGGTCGCGGCATCGGCCTGCTGAACAAGATCCGTGCCTATGAATTGCAGGATGGCGGTGCCGACACCGTCGAGGCGAACCTGCAACTGGGTTTTGGCGCCGACCAGCGCGACTACGCCATGTGCCAGCCGATGCTCGCGCACCTGGGCGTCTCCTCCCTGCGCCTGATGACCAACAATCCGCGCAAGGTCAAGGCGCTGGAAAGCTACGCCATCACCGTGGCGGAGCGCGTGCCGCTGCAAAAGGGCCTGAACAAGCACAACAGGCGCTACCTGGCGACCAAGGCCGGCAAGCTCGGGCACATGCTCGGCAGCCTGCACCAGGGCGAGGCGGAAACCACGTGAGTCGCCAGCAAGCCCGCGGCGCGCTGGGACGTGCCTGGTGGTTGCAACTGGCGTTGGCGCTGTTGCCGCTGATCCTGGTCGAGTTCTTCCTCGGCGAACTGCAACCCCTTCCCCATGGCCTGGCGATGCCGCTGTTCATCGCCGCGCTGCTGTCGATGTTCGTCAACCTGCCGCTGTTCGGTGCCTACAAGCGTGGTCTCATCGCCACCCAGAAAGCGCTGGATACGGCGGAGGAAGCCGCCGCCTGGGCCCGTCTGGCGCAGGTGCGCCGCAAGGCCCTGTTCGGCGCCAGCCTGCCGGCCTGGATCGGCGTGCCGGGTGTGTTCGCCGGGCTCAACGGCGTTGCGCTGATCCTGCTCGGGGTCACCAGCCTGGTGCTGTTCTGGCTCTACCGTATTCCGCGTCAACTCGGTTGATGCGCTCGTTCTGGCTGCTCGCCTGCCTGCTCCTCAGCCTTTCCGCCGGGGCGGCGCAGCGGGTGGTCAGCCTGGCGCCTTCGCTGACCGACAGCGTCCTCGAACTCGGCGCAGCGCGCCGCCTGGTCGGCGTGCTGGATGGCGGCGAGCGTCCGGCGGCGATTGGCGACCTGCCTTCCGTCGGCCGCTACGGCCAGGTCAATCTCGAACGCCTGCTGGAACTGCAGCCCGACCTGATCCTGGTCTGGCCCGGCAGCGTGCCCGAGGCGCAGTTGCAGCGCCTGCGGGACTTCGGCATCGCCCTCTTCATCGCCGAACCGCACAGCCTCGACGAACTGGCCCTGCAACTGGCTGCGCTGGGCGAGGCATTGGGCGAGGCCGAGGCCGGCCAGCGGTTGTCGGCCAGGTTCCGCGAAGGCATGCGGCGCCTGGCCGAGCGCTACCGGCGGGACAAGCCGCTGAAAGTGTTCTACCAGGTCTGGGACCGGCCGCTGTACACCATTGGCGGACGCCAGGTGATCAGCGATGCGCTGCGCGTCTGCGGCGCCGAGAACCTATTCGGCGACCTGCCGCAGCCGGCGCCGCAGGTCAGCGTCGAGGCGGTTCTGGCGCGCGATCCGGCGGTCATCGTCGCCGGCAGTCACGCCCAGCTCGAACTCTGGCGGCAATGGCCGGCGCTGGCGGCGACGCGGCGCGGACAGCTGTACCGGATCGAAGACAAGAACCTCGAGCGGCCGAGCTTCGCCATGCTGGCGGCGACCGAGAAACTCTGCCGCTCGCTCGCCGGGGCGCGCTGAATGCTTGCCGGTATCGCGCGCTGTATCGGCGGATAACGCCGGCGGCGTTGTTCGCCCTACGGCAATTGGGGGGTAGGGCGAATA
>NZ_KV800288.1:98059-122932 GCF_001810205.1 Pseudomonas sp. HMSC076A11
GGGGGTAGGGCGAATAACCGCAACGCGGTTATCGCTGCCAGTCGGCGGGGTATGTCGGTATGGTGGTGTATCGGCGGATAACGCCGGTGGCGTTATTCGCCCTACGGCAATTGGGGGGTAGGGCGAATAACCGCAACGCGGTTATCGGCCGTTGTCGCTGGGTTTGGCGCTATTGCCGGTCGAGACGCTGGCGTACCGCCTTTTCGATGCCCGCGGCATCCAGGCCGCATTCGGCGAGCATCTCGCTGGGCTTGGCGTGTTCGACGTAGTAGTCGGGCAGGCCCAGTTGCAGCAGCGGGACTTCGAGGCCCTCGCTGGCGAGGAACTCGCCGACCGCCGAGCCGGCGCCGCCCATCACGGCGTTTTCCTCGATGGTCACCAGCAGTTCGTGGCTGCCCGCCAATTCGCGTACCAGGGCTTCGTCGAGGGGTTTGACGAAACGCATGTCGACGACCGTGGCGTCGAGGCTTTCGGCGACCTTCATCGCCTCCGCCAACTGCACGCCGAAGACCAGCAGTGCGACCCTGCCGCCGCGCCGACGGACCACGCCCTTGCCGATCTCCACCGGTTGCAGGTCCGGATCGATCGGATGGTTGGGGCCGCTGCCGCGCGGATAGCGCACCGCGGCCGGGCCATCGAACAGGTAGCCGGTGGTGAGCAGCTTGCGCAGTTCGTCCTCGTCGCTGGGGGTCATCACCAGCATGCCGGGGATGCAGCGCAGGTAGGAGATGTCGAAGCTACCGGCGTGGGTCGGGCCGTCCTCGCCGACCAGGCCGGCGCGGTCGATGGCGAACAGCACGTCGAGGTGCTGCACGGCGACGTCATGGATCAACTGGTCGTAGGCGCGCTGGAGGAAGGTCGAGTAGATCGCTACCACCGGCTTCATGCCCTCGCAGGCCATGCCGGCGGCCAGGGTCACGGCATGCTGTTCGGCGATGGCGACGTCGAAGTAGCGTTCCGGATAACGTTCGCTGAAGGCCACCAGGTCGGAACCTTCCTTCATCGCCGGGGTGATGCCGAGCAGGCGCGCGTCCTGGGCGGCCATGTCGCACAGCCACTGGCCGAAGACGCTGGAATACTTGGGTCCGCCGGTCTTCTTCGGCGCACTGCCGGGAGCTTCCAGCTTGGTGATCGCGTGGTAGCCGATCGGATCCAGTTCGGCCGGGGCGAAGCCCTTGCCTTTCTTGGTCACCACATGGAGGAACTGCGGGCCCTTCATGTCGCGCATGTTGCGCAGGGTAGCCACCAGGGTCGGCAGGTCGTGGCCGTCGATCGGGCCGATGTAATTCCAGCCGAGCTCCTCGAACAGGGTGCCGGGGACCAGCATGCCCTTGGCGTATTCCTCGGTGCGCCGGGCGATCTCCCAGGCCCCGGGCAGGCGCGAGAGCACCTTCTTGCTGCCCTCGCGCATGCTGCTATAGGTGCGGCTGGAGAGGATCTTCGCCAGGTAGTTGGAGAGCCCGCCGACGTTGTGCGAGATCGACATGTCGTTGTCGTTGAGGATCACCAGCATGTCGGCGTCGACTTCCGAGGCGTGGTTGAGTGCCTCGAAGGCCATGCCGGCGGTCAGCGCACCGTCGCCGATCACGGCCACCGACTTACGCTCCTTGCCTTGCAGGCGGGCGGCGATGGCCATGCCCAGGGCGGCGCTGATGGAGGTGCTGGAGTGGCCGACGCCGAAGGTGTCGTACTCGCTCTCTGCGCGGCGCGGGAAGGCCGCCAGGCCGTTCTTCTGGCGCAGGGTGCCCATCAGCTCGCGGCGCTCGGTGAGGATCTTGTGCGGATAGGCCTGGTGGCCGACGTCCCAGACCAGGCGGTCGTCCGGAGTGTCGAAGACGTAGTGCAGGGCGATGGTCAGCTCGACCACGCCGAGGCCGGCGCCGAAATGACCGCCGGTCTGGCCGACGGTATACAGCAGGTACTGGCGCAGCTCGTCGGCCAGGGTTTCCAGGTCCGCCTCGCCCAGCCGGCGCAGTTCGGCCGGCGAAGAGGCGCGGTCGAGCAGGGGCGTGGCGGGGCGCTCGCGGGGAATCTCATGGAGCGTCTTGGGCATCAGGCTGTCGTTATGCAATCCGGAGAGGCCAGCAGTTTACCTGATGCACCGGCCGCGCCCAAGCAAGGGAGCCCCTACCTTTGCCGGGGACTTCCGACGACCCGTCGGTCAGTTGCGTCGCTCGACGATGTAGCGGGCCAGTTGGCGCAGCGGGTCGGCGCTCGGCGGAAAACCGTCGAGGGCGGCCAGGGCCAGGTCGCGCAGCTCCAGGGCATAGCCTTTGGCGGCCTCCAGGCCGAGCAGGGCGGGATAGGTCGGCTTGTTGTGCGCCTGGTCCTTGCCCTGGGTCTTGCCGAGGGTGGCGGTGTCGCTTTCCACGTCGAGGATGTCGTCCTGCACCTGGAAGGCCAGGCCGATCGCTTCGGCGTAGCGCTCCAGGGCGGCCAGCGCGGCGGGCTCGGCGCGACCGCTGGCGAGGGCGCCGAGGCGCACGCTGGCTTCGATCAGCGCGCCGGTCTTGTGCCGGTGCATGACTTCCAGGGCCGCCTGGTCGAGGGCCACGCCGACCGAGCCGAGGTCGATCGCCTGGCCGCCGACCATACCGGCGGAGCCTGCGGCGCGCGCCAGGCGGGTGAGCATTTCCAGACAGACGGCATGTTCCTGCGGATTGCGCCGGGTGTCGGCGAGCACTTCGAAGGCCAGCGCCTGCAAGCCGTCGGCGGCGAGGATCGCGGTGGCTTCGTCGAAGGCCCGGTGGGTGGTCGGCTGGCCACGGCGCAGGTCGTCGTCGTCCATCGCCGGCAGGTCGTCGTGGACCAGCGAGTAGGCATGGATCAGCTCCACCGCGCAGGCCGCGGCGTCGGCGCGCTGCGGTGCTCCGCCGAGGGCCTCGCAGGCGGCGTAGGCGAGCAGCGGGCGAACCCGCTTGCCACCGTTCATCACGCTGTAGCGCATGGCCTCGTAGAGGCGTTGCAGTTCTTCGCGGGGAGCGACGAACAGGGCGTCCAGGGCGGCATCGACGCGCGCCTGGCAGCGCGCCTGGTAGGCCGCGATCATGCCTCGTCGCCTTCCGCATCGAACGGCGCTTCGCTGAGCTCGCCGTCGCGTTCGAGGAGGATCTGAACCTTCTGTTCGGCCTGGCTCAGCGACGTCTGGCATTCGCGGGTCAGGCGGATGCCCTGCTCGAAGGCGCCCAGCGACTCTTCCAGCGACAGCTCGCCGCTTTCCAGGCGTTCCACCAGGGTTTGCAGCTCGGTGAGGGACTGTTCGAAATCGAGGGTTTTCTTGCGGGCCATCGGGGGAGTCTCGGCGAGGTGTACAAAACCCCGCGACACTAGCAGAGGGGCGGGGGCCGGGCAAATCGGCGGAAGGTCGCTACGACCGATCGGGACGACCATGGCGGCGGCCTTGGCTAAGGTGGAGAGAGGTCCAGCGAGGAGGAGCCGACAGGCGATGCGCATCCAGGAGGTCCGGGAACGCAGTATTCCCCTTTCCCGTTACGCCGGCGTGGCGGCTGCCACCGGTGGTTTGAGCACCAGCCTGGTGGCGGTGCTCACCGATACCGTGCGCGACGGTCGGCGTGTGGTCGGCTACGGCCACGCCTCGGTAGGGCGCTACGCCCAGGGCGGGCTGATCCGCGAGCGTTTCGCCCCGCGCCTGCTGGGGGCTCCGGCGGACAGCCTGGCGAGCGACGACGGCAGTGGCATCGATCCGTTGCGAGCCTGGGACCTGATGATGCGCGACGAGAAGCCCGGCGGCCACGGCGAACGCTGCGTCGCGGTGGGCGCCCTGGACATGGCGCTGTGGGATGCCGCGGCCAAGGCCGCCGGCCTGCCGCTGCATCGCTTCCTGGCGCGACGCCTGGGGCTGGCGGAAGACTATCCGCAGCGCGTACCGGTCTACGCCGGCGGCGGCTACCCCTATCCGCACGACGACCTGGGACGCCTGGAAGAGGAACTGCGGCGCTTCGTCGATCTCGGCTACACCCACGCCAAGATCAAGATCGGCGCGGCCGGGCTGGACCAGGACCGGCGCCGTATCGACAGGGCGCTGCGGGTTCTCGGCGACGCTTCGCGGCTGGCGGTCGACGCGATGAACCGCTACGACGCGGAGGGCGCGGTCGACGCAGCGAAAGCCCTGGCGCCGCTGGGGTTGTGGTGGTTCGAGGACATCTGCGACCCCCACGATTTCCCTACCCAGGCCGAAGTGGCGGATATCTATCCGGGGCCCATCGGTGCCGGCGAGGCCTTGTTCTCCCTGGCCGAGGCTCGCTTGCTGGATCTCTATGGCGGCTTGCGGCGGGAGCGCGACGTGCTGGTGTTCGACCCCGTGCATTGCTATGGCCTGCCGGGCTACCTGGCGATACTCGACCACCTGTGCGCCCGGGGTTGGCCGCGCGCGGCCTTCCGCCCGCACGCCGGCTACCTGTTCAGCCTGCACTTGGTGGCGGCCCTGCGCCTGGGTTGGGCCGAGGCTACGCCGTCGGCTTTCCGGCCATTCGACGATTTCGCCGGTGCCCTGCCGTTTTCCTCGGGATTGGCGGGATTGCCACAATCGCCTGGTATAGGCTTCGAGCGCCAGGCGACACTTGCCGGGCTGTTCCGCAAGCTTCTGGAGGCCTAGAGAACGGTGATTGGCTGGGGTTGTGCGGAGGCATTAAAAAAGCCGGCTTGTGGCCGGCTTTTCTGGGGTGGGGTTGGCTTACTTCTGATAAGCCGCGCCTGCCTTAGGAATTCGAGATCGACGAACCCGGGGCTCGTGAAGGAGGCGCTACTCTAGCAAACTCGGCCGGTCCTGCCCAGCATCCCGCGGGGCTCTATTTCGCCGGCTGCGAGCGGCGCCTGGCGAGAGCGCTCAGCACTTGGGCGACGAGGGCTTGGCCGGCTTGCTTTTCTTCACCGGCGATGCCTTGGGTAGCTGGGGCGGGGGAGCGGTATCCGGACTCAGACCCTCCACGCGGTAGCGCCAACCCTTGACGGCTGAGACCTGCCCGTCGGCGAAGCCCTTGCTGTCGGTCAGTTGCAACCAGTACTGGCGCTCCAGTTCCAGAAGCTGGCCCTGCAGCGTGCCGCCGGCGAAACTCTTGAGCGTGAAGGTCAGCAGCGGTTTTTGCCGCGAGGCCTTGGCCGGCGCGACCTCCAGCAGCCTGAGCGCAGCGAACAGGCGTGCGGCCTGCTCGGCTTCCGCCTCGCCCATCAACTGTGGCCTGGATGGGAACTGTCGCAGGCGGATGCCATCGTCCTTTTCACTGGCTCGGGAAATGTTCAGCCGTACGCCGTTGCCATAGGACAGGGTCAGTTCGCGCAACTGTTCGAATGGCAGGTCGGTCAACCGAGGGTCGAGCAGGGCCAGGTCGTTGACCGGCAGGCCGACCGTTCGGTCGATCAGCCAGGCCCCCTCATCGTCGGCCTGCCTGACCAACTGCCCGCCCTGCGAGGTGCGCTTGCCCAGCAACAGGACCAGCGGCGGCGCGTCGCCGCGCTCCAGGGTGATCCGGCTGGCCTGGCCCTGGCCCTGGTCGGAGAGTCCCATGCGTTCGCGGTTTTCCGGCGAGGCGCTCTTTTCCTCCAGCAGGCGCGCGTCGGCCAGGCTGCGCAACAGCTGCCGGATGGTTTCCCCCGAGGCGGGATAGCCGTCCTTGCTGGCGAGCGTCCAGTCCTTGCCATCGCGCCTGGCGCGGATCGTCGGTTGGCCGGGGGTGGCGATGCACAGCGCGGTCACCTGGTGCGGTTTCAGCCCTGGCAGCCAGGCGCGGCTCGCAGGCGGTTGCGCGGGCGGTTGCTGCCGTTCGTGGAGCCAGCCCAAGATTCCGGCGAACAGCGCCAGGGCGAGAGCGAGTCCCGCTACGTTACGCAGGCGCATGTCAGCCCCTCCTCCGGCGCATGCTGCGCCAGCTCCAATGCAGCAGGAGGAACAGGGTGAGCAGTGCCGGCAGCAGGACCGTATTGGCCAGTTTCACCTGTTCCCCCAGGCGCTCGACATCGGCATTCAGCTGGAACTGCAATTGACGCAGTTGCTGGCGGATGCGCAATTTGTCATCGATGAAGCGGCGCAGCGTCGCTTCCATTTCCGGAGTCACCTCCTGGTCGCCGGCGTCCATCGATTGCTGCAAGGTGCGCAGGTTCCTGTCGGTGTCGTTGAGGCTTTGCTGCAGCGCGTTGAGCTGTTCCTGGGCGCGCAGCCCGGCCTCGCGGCGGAGCGCTTCCACGCGGGTGAACGGGCGCTTCGTATGGCCTCGCGAGCGTAGGTCGATCAGCGCGTCCGAACCGGAGAGGTAGTCGAGGGCATTGCCGACGAACAGGTCGTTGTCCGCCCATACCTGCGGCTCGTTGTGGCCGGGCTGTTCCTGGAGCCAGAGCGGATTGCTCAGCAGGTCCGTATCGGCGACCAACAGCACATGGATGTTCGCGCTGTCGGTCAGGCCTTCGCCTTGCTTCCCGCGGTCCGCGGGGAAGGCACTCGTCGCCGGCCCCTCGACCTTGGCGGCCAGCACGTAGCGTTCTCCGGTCGGGACCAGGGTGGCGTTGAGCTGCTCCGTCGAGGATTGGCGGAAGCGCTCCAGCGACAGCGGCATGCTGTGCGCCGAGCTGTGCAGCAACGGAATGAAGCGCGTCGAGGCTCCGCCGAGAGGTTCGAGCAGGCCGACGCTGGCGAGGTTGAGGCTTTCCAGGCCGGTGGTCAGCACGTTGTCGTGGGGGAACGTGTCGCCGGGGAGGTGCAGCCAGGTCGGATTGCGCTCCGGGCGACGTTCGGCGTTGGGTTTGATCATGGCGAACGAGGCATCCGCCAGCAGGGTATCCGGCCGCAACTGGACGCCCCAGGAACGCAGCAACGGGGCCAGGTCGGAGCCTTTCCCGCCGTCCGCATCGGCGAGACTCAGAGGATCGACGAAGGCCAGCAGCTTGCCGCCGCGCAGGACGAACTGGTCGATGGCGTATTGGGTCTGTTTGGACAATTGCCTGGGGTGCACCAGCATCAACACCGAGATGTCGGCGGGGATTTCCGTCGAGGCGAGCCCCAGGGTGCGGATGTCGAACTGTTGGTAGAGCTTGTCCATCATCGCCCAGGGCCTGCTGCCCGGCTGCCCGTCGGTGGGCGCCTGCCCGGTCATCGGCAGCGAGCTCATCAGGCCGACTACCGTGCGTTCCCGCTGTGCGAGTGCCTGGACCAGGCGGCTGAGATCGTATTCCAGAAGCGGCTCTTCTTCCGGCGAGAAGAACGGGATCACCTGGAGGCCGTCGGTCGGGTTGGTGGCCGCCAGGCCAAAGTAGATGGCTTCGCCATTCGGGCCGATGGGCGGCGCCTGCAGGCCGAAGCGCGCGGCACGGTCCTCGTCGTCGGAGAATGGCAGGGGATCGATCACGAACAGTCGGACATTGCCATGGCTCCGCCGTGCATAGAGGTCCAGCACTTCCTCGATGCGGCGGGCGTAGTTGCGCAGGGCGGGTAGGTCACTGGCGCGGCTTTTCGAAAAGAACAGGTAGAGGTTGAGCGGTTCGTCGAGACTGTCGAGGACTTCCTGGGTGCCGGCGCTGAAGGTGTAGAGCTTCTGCTGGGTGAGGTCGAACTGCTGGTCGCGCAGCAGCAGGCTGGACAGCAGGTTGAAAGCGAGGAACAGCAGGCCGACCAGCAGCAGGCCGACGCCCGAGTACAGGGTTCGTTTCATGGATGTTTCCTACGCTGCCTTTTTCAGGTCGATGACGATGGTGGTGGCGACCAGCCAGGCGACGATCAGGCTGCAGAAGTAGGCCAGGTCGCGGACGTCGAGCACGCCCCGGCCGAGCGCCTCGAAACGGACCAGCACGCTCAGCGAGGCAATGCCGTCCAGCAACCATTGCGGAAGCCAGCCGGAGAGCGCCTGTTGCACGTGGGGAGTGCCGGCGCCGACGAACAGCAGGCAGACGAGAACGGTCAGGGCAAAGGCGATGATCTGGTTCTTCGCCAGCGCCGACATGCAGGATCCTATGGCCAGGTAGCCGCCGGACAGCAGCCAGCCGGCCAGGTAGCCGGCGATGATCGCGCCGTTGTCGGGCGAGCCGAGGTAGTTCACCGTCAGCGGCATCGGGAAGGTCAGCAGCAACGCTAGCCCGGCGCAGAACCAGGCCGCCAGGAACTTGCCGGTGACCAGGGTGGCGCGGGAGACGGGCAGGGTCATCAGCATCTCGATGGAGCCGGACTTGCGCTCCTCGGCCCACAGGCGCATGGCCAGCGCGGGGATCAGCAGGAGGTAGAGCCAGGGCAGGCTGGAAAAGAACGGCGCCAGGTCGGCCTGGCCGCGCTCGAAGAAGTCGCCCAGGTAGAAGGTGGCCACGCCGGAGAGGACGAGGAAGATCAGGGTGAACACATAGGCGAGCGGCGTGGCGAAGTAGCTGCCCAGCTCGCGTCTGAAAATGGTGCCGATGGCGGTCATGCGGGGGTTTCTCGGGTCAGTTGGCGGAACACTTCTTCCAGTTGGCCGTGTTCGGTACGCAACCCGGATACCCGCCAGCCGTTGCCGTGGATCAGGCGGTTGAGCGCGGGAAGGATCTGCGCGCCGGGGCGGGCCAGGATGGTCAGGGTGCCGGCCCGGTCGGGGCGTCCTTCGATACCGGCGACGCCGGGGAGCATGGCGATGGCCAGCGGGTCTACCGGTGCTTCGATGCTGAGGCTGACGGCATGGTGGTAGCGGCTGCGGGTCCTGAGTTCGCCCGGGGTGTTGTCGGCCAGCAGGCGGCCGCCGTTGATCACCAGGGCGCGGCTGCACATGAACGAGACTTCCTCGAGGATGTGCGTGGAAATCACCACGATCTTGCTTTCCGAGAGGTTCTTCACCAGTTGCCGGACCTGGTGCTTCTGATTCGGGTCGAGGCCGTCGGTGGGCTCGTCGAGCAGGAGCAGCTCGGGATCGTGGAGGATCGCCTGGGCCAGCGCGACGCGGCGCTTGAAGCCCTTGGACAGGGTTTCGATGATGCTCCTGCGCTCATCCCGCAGCTCCATGCAGTCCATGGCGCTGTCGATGCGCCGACGTTTTTCCCGTCCGCTGTAGTCGCGGATGGACGCGACGAAGGCGAGAAAGCCCTCGACCGTCATTTCTCCGTAGCTGGGAGCGTTCTCCGGCAGGTAGCCGATCAGCTTCTGCGCCTGGCGCGCCTTGTCCTGCATGTCGAAGCCGAAGATGCGTATGCTGCCGGCGCTCGGCGCGAGGAAGCCGGAAAGCATCTTCAGGGTGGTCGACTTGCCCGCTCCGTTTGGGCCGAGGAGACCGACGATCTCTCCCCGGTCGATGCGGAAGCTCAAGTCGTTTACCACCGTCCGGCCGGAAAAGCGTTTGCTCAGTCTGTCTATGTCGATCATGGTTTCACTGGAAGTTGAGCCGTTTGCTGTTATGCGTAGGGGATCGCATGAGCGCGGTAGATTACCGGGAGTTATTGGCTGGTTTTTCCAGTGGGCTCTTTTTGAGATTAGTTACTTATATTGTTGGGAAACTTCCTACGAACTATCGTTAAAAGATGGAAGTTATCGAGACTTCCAGGGCGGCCCTGTAGCTGGCGCAGCGCCTTGGTTCCGCTGTGGGAGCGCGGCCATGTCGCGCTCGCTGGTGCCTATGTTGGGGACGCGTCGATTCCCCCTGCGGAGTTTCACGAGGGAAGGCAGTTGCCGTTTCGATAGACGGGAAGCGGAATAGCCCGGCCGCCTGGATCTTCCGAACTTCGAGACCAATGCAAGTTGGAGGAAGACCCGACTTCCGCCAGTAGCGGTTATTCCTCGCCTTTCAGCAGCGGAAGGCGAATCTCGAAAGTGGTGCCCTGGCCAACCTGGCTCTGGCAGCCGATCCTGCCGCCGTGCCGGTCGATCACCGTCTTGACCATGGCCAGCCCCAGGCCCAGGCCGGCGCTGCCCTCGGCGGAAGCGAAGCGCTGGTACTGGCTGAACAGGCGCGGTAGTTCGGCGGCCGCGATACCTTTGCCCTGGTCGACAATCCGGCAGCTCAGCCAGTCGCCTTCGAGGCGGATGCTCAGGCTGACGACGGTCCCCGCCGGGCTGTACTTGACCGCATTCTCCAGCAGGTTGAACAGCGCGCGCGTGAGCAGGCCGGGGTCGGCCCAGACCATCGGTTCCTGCTCGTCGTCCCAGTCGCGCCGCAGGTCGATGTCTTTCTGCTGCGCGAGGGGCCAGAGCTGGTCGGCGGCGTCCATCGCCAACATGGTGAACATGCACGCTTCGAAGCGGTAGGCGTCGGATTCGGCCTTGGCCAGTTGCACGAAGGCGTCGGTCAGGCCCAGGGCGCGACGGACCTGCTGCTCTATCTGTCGGTAGACCTGCTGGCCGGCTTCGTCCTCGGCGGGGCGGACGTCGAGCAGGGCGAGGATCGCCGAGTGCGGCGCGCGCAGGTCATGGGAGAGGAAGCGCAGGAGGGTGGCGCGCTGGCGCTCGGCATCGCGTTCGGCGCTCAGGTCGATCAGGCTCACCAGCCAGCCGATGGCGGTTTCGCTTTCGACCGGCAGCAGGCGCGCCAGGTCGAGGCGCAGGTCACGTTCCCGATGGTCGCGGAACTCGATGGCTTCCAGGGTTTCCAGCGTTGGGCGGGCGCCGCCGGCGAGGCTCGGATGGCCGAGTTCGGCCAGGCGCTGGCGCAGTTCGTCGCCGCGCAGCTCGCCGCCGAACAGGTCGCGTGCCTTGCGGTTGGCCAGCAGGATCTGCCCCTGCGGGTCGCAGATCAGGGTCGCCACCGGCAGGCCTTCCAGGCCGTCGGCCATGAACCGCCGGCTGTCGCGGGTGCGGCTGACCGCCTGCTCCAGGGCGGCGATGCGGTTCTGCAATGGATCGTTGCCGGCGCGCGGGGGGCTGGCCCGCTCGGGCAGCACCTTGGGCTCGCGGTCGAGACGCGCCAGTTCCCAGCCGAAATAGGCGAGCACCGCGTTCAGCCGGCGCCAGCTCCAGATCAGGTAGGCCAGCAGCAGGCCGACCAGGCTGGCCAGCGGCGACCACCACCAGCCGTTGAGCAGCAGCGCCCAGGAAAGACCCAGGGCCAGGGCCGCGCAGGCCAGGGTGAGGAGCAAGGCGTGGCGCGAGCGGAACAGCATCAGGCCGAGCAGCAGCGCTACGCCGGCGGCGGAGAGCAGGGCGGCGAGCCAGGGTTGCAGGTCGACGGCGGTGCGCTGCTGCAACAGGCCGTTGAGGATGTTGGCCTGGATCTCCACCCCCGGCGTGGTGCCGAGGCTGGCCGACAGGGGGGTGACATAGCGGTCGCCGAGGCCCGGCGCGGTGGCGCCGACCAGGACCAGGCGGTCGCGCAGCAGGCTGTCCGGCACCTCGCCGCGCAACACGCTGACGTAGGGCACGCTGGGGAAGCCCGCGTCCGCACCGATGAAGGGAATGCGGATGGCGTGGTCACGCTGCCAGCCGGGCAGGTTGCGCATGTCGTCGAGGCCGGGCATGGGCATGGCGCCGGCATCGGCGAATGCTTGCCAGGCGAGCAGCGGGCGCGGCTGGCCGAGCGGTCCTTCGCGCAGGTAGACGCTGCGCACCGTGCCGTCGCTGTCCGCCTCGACGTTGATATGCCCGATGCCGGCGGCGCAGCCGGCCAGCGGCGCGGTCGGCGGTATCTCCCGTGGCGGTTCGCCGTAGCGTGGCACGCTTTCGCGCAGCAGTGGCAGGAGGACGTTGCCGGCCCGGCACAGCGATCTTGCCAACTGGCGGTCGCTGTCCGGATTGGAGGAGGGTTCGCTGAAGATCACGTCGAGCAGTACGCTGCGTGCGCCGGCGGCGGCCAGGCGATCCAGCAGCTCGGCGTGGACGCTGCGCGGCCAGGGCCAGCGACCGAGGCTTTCCAGGCTACGGTCGTCGATGGCGACGACGAGGATGCGCGGATCGACGGCCAGCGGGGCGAGGTTGCGCAGGCGGTCGTAGAGCAGGTTGTTCAGCGGCAGGCCGCTGCTCAGCGAAAGCACGGCGGTGAGCGGAAGGAGCAGCAGGCTGACCAGCAGCCATTCGCGCACCAGGCCGCGGAACAGCCGCTGCGCCTGGCTGGGCTCGTCCTGGCGGTCGAGCGCTTTCATCGGCGAGGCCCCGGCGCCCTATCGGGCACTGCCGCCTCGCGGGTAGTAGAGAATGTCGTAGACGCTGGTCTCGCCCTCCAGGCCGTCGTTGTCGAAGGCCGAGAGACGGACGTGGTAGAAGGCCGCCTTGAGTCCGCTGAAACTGACTTCCGGGGTGCTCGAGAAACGCTCCTGCTGGATGCGCAGGAAGTCCGGATCGCTGGCTACCTGGGCACGGTAGCGCTTGGCGCCGTGCAGCGGGGCAAGATAGAGCTTCCAAACCGGCGACTCGCCGTGCTCGCCGCCCTGGCCGCGCAATTGCGGGGCGGGTAGCAGGTCCACCGGCGTCAGCTTGCCCTGCGGCTTGACCTTCAGGCCGCGGCGGGCGTCGACCAGCACGTCCTCGTCCGGCTCGGCCTGCGCCGCCTTGCGGGCCGGGCGCCTGCCGTTGAGCGGCAGGTCGTCGCTGGTCAGCTCGCGGTTCACCGCGACGCGCCCGTCGAGCACTTCGGTCAGCGCCTGGCCGTCTTCGGTGCGGGCGCGGAAGTGGGTACCGCGCACGCCCAGTACGCCGACCGGGGTCAGCACCTGGAAGCGGTCGTGATCGCTCTTTCTCTTCAGGACATAGGACTCGACCTGCCCCGCGCGCAGGGCGATCTGCGGAATGCCGGTGTCCTCGTCGAGGTGCAGGGTGACTTCCGAGCTGGAGGGCAGGACGATGCGGCTGCCGTCGCCGAGCAGCAGGCTGACGAAGGCGGTCGGAGAGGTCTTGACGCCTTCCAGTTCGTCGATGTCCATGCCTTCTTCCAGGGGCGTCTGGTTGCCCTTGGCGTCGAGCTTCCAGGCGTCGCCGGCGAGATAGAGCACGCTGGCGGGGAGCGGCTGGGGCAGGCACGTTTCGCCCTGCTCGATGAACGGCGGCCGTTTCGTCTTGGCCGGCGCGGCCGCGACGGAGCCGGCGAGCAGCGTCAACAGTCCGCCCAGCGCCAGGGCGGCGCAAGCCGGAAAGAGGGATCGGGAAGTAAGGGCGAGGGCTGTCATAGGCTTCACTGGGCGGCGGGTCAGGTATCGCTGGCGGTCCGGTCAGGCTGCAATCTGCCTGATCGGGCGCCGGTTTCGCAATCCTTGCAACGACATCGGGAGCCCGCAGGCTCCCTTGTCGTTTCCTCGGCCGCAGCGCCTGGCGGTTGGGCCAGGCGCTTCGGTTCAGTCGTTCTTGTCGCCGATCAGGCGATAGGCCAGGGCGCCGAGTACCGCACCGAGAATCGGCGCGACCCAGAACAGCCACAGCTGGGAAACCGCCCAGTCGCCGACGTACAGGGCGACCGCGGTGCTGCGCGCCGGGTTCACCGAGGTGTTGGTGACCGGGATGCTGATCAGGTGGATCAGGGTCAGGGTCAGGCCGATGGCGATCGGCGCGAATCCCTGCGGCGCGCGCTTGGAGGTGGCGCCGAGGATGATCAGCAGGAACATGCCGGTAAGTACCACTTCGCTGACCAGCGCGGCTTGCAACGAGTAGCCGCCCGGCGAGTGTTCGCCGTAGCCATTGGAGGCGAAGCCGGCGGCTAGGTCGAAGCCGGCCTTGCCGCTGGCGATCAGGTACAGCACGCCGCCGGCGGTGAGGCCACCGAGGACCTGGGCGACGACATAGGGCAGCAGTTGGCTGGCCGGGAAGCGCCCGCCGACCCACAGGCCTACCGATACCGCGGGGTTCAGGTGTGCGCCGGAGATCGGGCCGATGGCATAGGCCATGGTCAGCACGCTGAGGCCGAACGCCAGGGCCACGCCGAGGTAGCCGATTCCCAGTTCCGGTACGCCGGCAGCGAGTACTGCGCTGCCGCAGCCGCCCAATACCAGCCAGAAGGTGCCGAAGAACTCTGCTCCGTATTGCTTCATGATGAGGTCCTTTTCAGATCCAGGGTGGGACGCGGATCGAGGCGTCCGGATAGCGGGAGGGGATGATTCGAACAAGGAAGGGGAGATGACACATCCGTGTGTCGAAGCCAGCCCTGGGGGGATTGGCTCGGTTGCCTGGGGCGATCGTCCGTCACCGACCCCTGACTGTGGTTCGAGTGGTCTCGTTCCACGGCCCGCCGGAGCGGGTTTACACATCCCTGTGTCGGAGCAATCCATTTGCTCCTTGGCCTACTCAGCGGTTGGAAATCTACCAAGCGCGATTTGTCTGCTGTGAGATTTGCCATATTTCTTCAGATTCTTCCGCACTATTTCAGATTCGTCGCGTTCAAAACACCCAGCGCAACTCGTCACGCACGCTGACGGCGCCGGACAGGCCGACGTTCCACATCTCGGCCCTGGCGCGGGCCGGGCCGTCGAGGCCGAGCGGAGTGGCGAAGGACGGGCTGGCGGTGCCCTGGCTGAACGATGGGGCCTGGACCGGGCCGGCCGGATGGCTTACCGATTCCAGGCCGAGGACCAGGGCAAGGCAGGAAAACTTGCCGAGGGCCTGCAGGTTGATGTCACGCAAACGTTGGCTAACTGGCCGGAAACCCATGGCTACGACTCCTTGATAGGTCAGGCTGGCGCTGGCTCACGGGCTCTTCGTCCCGCTTAATGGCTATTTGGAATCAGGCTATCAAGGGCTGGTCGCGACCAGAGAGATTCGTCACAATTCTTCAGATTTGTACGTAATTCGCCGTTCCTGGAGCGAAAAAGGGGCGTTAGCCCGATTGAACAGGACCAGCTTTTATGCGTGTCGCGATACTGGACGACGAGTCGGCCGAACTGGACCGGGTCGAGCAGACCTTGCAGCAGATACCCGCGCAGGGCGAACAGGCCTGGACGGTGCACCGTTTCGCCCGTGGCGAGGACCTGCTCAAGCAGCTCAAGCGGGAAACCTTCGACCTGCTGATCCTCGACTGGCAGTTGCCGGACCTCAGCGGCCTGCAATTGCTGCGCTGGAGCCGCGAGCATCTGGATGCGCCGCCGCCGGCGATCATGCTGACCAGCCGTGACGCCGAACAGGACATCGTGCAAGCGTTGAACAGCGGCGCCGACGACTATGTCAGCAAGCCGTTCCGACCCAACGAACTGAAGGCGCGGGTAGCCGCCGTGCTGCGTCGCCACGGGGGAACGCGTCCCGCGCAGCATGAGGTGCAGACTTTCAACGACCTCAGCTTCGACGATGCCGAGCTGACCGTGACCCGGGCCGGCGCGCCGATCAGCCTGACCGAACGCGAATACCGCCTGGCCCGCTGCCTGTTCGCCAACCTGGGACGGCCGTTGTCGCGGGAATATCTCTACGAGCGCTTCTGGCCCCACGAGGAAGTGTTGTCCTCGCGGCCGCTGGATACCCACATCTATCGCCTGCGCAACAAGCTTGGCCTGACCGCCGAGCGCGGTTGGCAGTTGCTGACCATCTACGGCTACGGATATCGGTTGGAGAGCGTGGCGACGGTCGACTGAGCGGAGCGGGGTGGCGAGACCGACCTTGGCGGTCGGCGAGGGAGAATGAAAAAGCCCCGCGGCTGCGGGGCTTCTTTTCGGCGAGGCGCGCTTACTTCTGGAACGCGGCCACGGCCTTGGTGATCTCGGCGCGGGCGGCGTCGGCGTTGCCCCAGCCTTCGACCTTGACCCACTTGCCTTTCTCGAGATCCTTGTAGTTCTCGAAGAAGTGCTTGATCTGCTCCAGCAGCAGGGCCGGCAGGTCGGTGTATTCCTTCACGTCCTTGTACAGGACGCTCAGCTTGTCGTGCGGCACGGCGATCAGCTTGGCGTCGCCGCCTGCCTCGTCGGTCATGTGCAGGACGCCAACCGGGCGCGCGCGGATCACCGAACCGGGAGCGACCGGATAGGGGGTCACCACCAGCACGTCCAGCGGGTCGCCGTCGTCGGCCAGGGTGTTCGGGATGAAGCCGTAGTTGGCCGGGTAGAACATCGGGGTGGCCATGAAACGGTCGACGAACAGGCAGTCGGTGTCCTTGTCGATCTCGTACTTGATCGGCGCATGGTTGGCCGGAATCTCGATAGCGACGTAGATGTCGTTCGGCAGGTCCTTGCCGGCCGGGATCTTGCTGTAGCTCATGGGTGACTCCAGAGGTTTCTGGCCAAAAAAGAGGCCGCGATTATAGGCATATTCGGTTGTCGATGCCATGTACCGGCATTCAGCCGTTAGTCGTGTCGCCCGCCGCCTCGCGGTAGTCCGGATGCTCGGCCTGCAGGCGGCGCAGGCGTTGCAGCGGGTCCTGGCGGTAGAACAACTGGAGCTGCCGGTATACCGCCGGATAGGCCTCGTGGAGGAGATCCGGGGCGGTGAAGAAATACTCGCTGGTAACGGCGAAGAACTCCGCCGGATCTTCCGCCGCATAGGGGTCGATGGCGGTCTGCGCGTCGGGGTCGCGGTCGAGCAGGGCGTTCATCTCGTCGTAGGCGGCCTGCATGGCGCTCGCCCAGTCGCCGATGCGCATGCCGGCGTGCAGCGGCGGCAGGCCGTTGGCGTCGCCGTTGAGCATGTCCAGCTTGTGCGCCAGTTCGTGGATCACCAGGTTGTAGGCATCCCAGCCACCCCCGCCGACGACGCCGGGCCAGGCCAGGACCACCGGCCCTTGCAGGGACGTCTCGCCGCTGCGTTCGTCGTCGAATTCATGGACTACGCCGCTGGCGTCGCGGTGTTTCTGGGGGCTGACGAAATCGTCGGGATACAGCACCAGTTCGTGGAAGCCCTGGTACCAGTTCAGCTCCGGCAGGTGCAACAGCGGCAGTTGCGCCTGCGCCGCCAGCAGCAGGCGGCCGAAGTCGTCGAGATCGACGCCGGCGAGTGCGGTCAGGTGCTTGTCGGCGAGAAACAGCACGGCCCGCTCGCGCAGGCGGCGGTCCTCGTCGGCGTCCAGGCCGTCGAGGATCGGCAGGTGCCGGCGTACCCGCTGCCAGAGCTCTTCGGCCACCGGGTGGCGTGCCAGCAGGCGCCGGCGCCGCCAGGCGCGGAACGACCACATGCTCAGTCGCTCTGGGCCTTGGCCTGTTTGGCGGCGCTCGCCTGCAGGCGATGGCGAATGAAGCCGAGGATCATCGGCAGCAGCGACAGCAGGATGATGCCGATCACCAGCAGCGACAGGTTCTTCTTGATGAACGGCACGTTGCCGAAGAAGTAGCCCAGGGTCACCAGGCCGCCGACCCAGGCCACGGTGCCCACCACGCTGAACATGACGAAGCGCGGGTAGTGCATCTTCGCCATGCCGGCGACGAAGGGCGCGAAGGTCCGCACGATGGGCAGGAAGCGCGCCAGGGTCACGGTCTTGCCGCCGTGGCGTTCGTAGAACTCATGGGTGCGGTCGAGGTAGTCGCGGCGGAATACCTTCGAGTCGGGGTTGCTGAACAGCCGCTTGCCGAGGGTCCGGCCGATCACGTAGTTGGTGCTGTCGCCGGTGATCGCCGCGACCATCAGCAGCCCGCCGAGCAGCCATGGGTCCATGCCGCCGGTGGCGCAGATGGCGCCGGCGATGAACAGCAGCGAGTCGCCGGGGAGGAACGGAGTCACCACCAGGCCGGTTTCACAGAAGATCACCAGGAACAGGATGGCGTAGATCCAGACGCCATAGTTGCTGACCAGCATGGCCAGGTAGGTATCCAGGTGGAGAATCAGATCGATTGGGTTGAAGTCCATTGAGCAACCTGCGGAGACAACGCGTTGAGCGGCAGAGGGCCGCCATTATAGGGGGGCGTCCGGATGGGTGGGGGGCTGTTTGTCGCGATCCCGGCAAAACCACTGATTGCAGGATGTTTCGGTAATTTTTCCGAAATTGGTCGGCATAAAGTCTGCAAGAACAGGAGAAATTTCTAGCAGGGAAGGGCGTGCGATGACACTCCAGCCTTTTGCCCAGCCACCGCTCAGTCTCGCCCTGGGCGCCGGGCGCGACCTCCCGGGGCAGGCCGCGCGGGTTCGCGCCGAATGGCTCGCGCCTCGCCCCGGACGGGCTCCGGCGTTTCTCCTGGCGCTGCTCTGGGGACGCGGTTGCGCCAACGTGGTGCAGGCCATCGAAGGCCATCTCGACGCCCTGTTCGCCGACTACGCCTGTACCCCCGAGGGTTGGCCGGAAGCGCAGGCGGCGCGGCAGGTCCTGGCTTCGCTGAACATGCAGCTCTATCGCCGGCGCCGCGAAGGCGAGCCGGGCGTGCTCGAGCTGGCGGCGGGGTTGCTGCTGGTCCATGCCGGAGGCGTGCACTTTCTCCAGTGCGGCGCCGTCGGCCTGCTGCGTTATCGCCAGGGCAGCCTGCAGCGCCTGGGAGGGAGCGGCCAGCCGCTGGGTAGCAGCGCGGAGCTGGCGCTGGTCCAGCACAACCTGACCCAGGTGGCCGGCGAGCCCTTGTTGCTGGCGCCCCAGCCGCTGCTCGAAGTGGCCGACCTGCGCGCCCTCGGAGAGCGTTGTGCGGGGCTGGCCACGGGGCGCCTGGAGGGCGTGCTGCAGCCGTTGCTGCATGCGCCGGGGGCGGTGGCGCTGGTCTTGCCGGGGGCGCTCGAGCGCGCCCCGGCGGCGCCACGGCATACCGGCTGGCCAGCGCTGGGCGCGGCGTGCCCCGGCGACTGCGTGGATGGCTGGACCTTGCAGGCAGCTTGCGCGTTCGGCCCGCCCGGGCGGCTATTCCGCGCCTGCGACGAGCAAGGACGCGAGGCGTTGCTGCTGCTCGCGGCGGTCGATGCCGACGAAGCGTTCTGGCAGCGCGAATGGGCATTGCGGCGCTGCCGTGCGGAGAGCCTGCCGCGAGTATTGTCGTCGCCCCGGTTGCGTCGTCATGCCTTCCAGTTGTTCGCTCCGCCGCGCTGGCCGATGCGCAGCCTGCTGGATTGGGCGCCAGCGCACCTGCCGCTGGAACCGCAATGCGCGCTGGTCCTCCTGGAGCAACTTATCGATGCGGTTCGCGCCTTGCAGCGGCGCGGCGTACAGGGCTTGTGGCTGGCGCCGCGGCAGATCCTGCTGGACGAGGGCGGGCGCCTGCTGTTCCTCCCCGAGGCGGCGGCGATCCTGCCGGGGGTGGCGCGCCAGGCGCTGCCTGCGGACAGCGTGCCGCTGGCGCCGGAGTTGCGTCGCGGCGAGGCGCTCGATGGCCGGGCCGACCAGTTCGCCCTGGCGGCGCTGTTCTATTGGCTGCTCTGTGGTCGCTGGCCGTCGATCGCCTGCCCGGAGAGCGACGGCGGATGCCGCTACGAGCCCCTGGGCGAGCGTCAGGCGGACCTGCCGGTCGGCTGGGATGGGGTATTGGCGCGGGCCCTGGCGCCGCGTCCGGAGGGGCGCTTCGAAGCGTTGTCGGAATTCTGGCTGGCCTTGCAGAAGCCGCTAGCGCATCCCCAGCGGGTCTTCGCGCCACGCCGGTTGCAACGGGGCGTGCTGGCCCTGGTCCTGCTCCTGGCCGGGGCTGCGCTGCTGGTCGGCCTGGCCGGTTAACGGATCGACGGCCAGCGTGCGGGTCTGCCCGCTGCGTTCGAGGTGTGCTTCGGCGATCAGTTGTTCCAGCCGGCCGCTGCGACGCATCAGGCGCAGGTTGCGGTCGAGGCTGGCGGCAAGGGCGGCGCCGCGGGCGTGTCTTTTCGGCACCAGTACATAGAGCGGCTTGACCTCCAGCGGCGGTTCGATGAACACCAGGCGATCCTTCAGCGCCGGCACGTTGCGCGCCAGCAGGTGGTAGCCGGTGTAGCGATCGACCACGGCCAGGTCGATACGCCCGCGCAGGAGCTTCTCGAGGTTCTGCCAGTCGTTGGTCACCGCGTCCTTGGTCAGGCTGCGGTCGGCGTCGAAATCCTCCCGGTTGACGTAGCCGCGGACCACGCCGATGCGGTACGGACGCAGGCTTTCCAGATGCGCGGGATTGACCGGCAGCAGGCGCTCGCGCTGGCGGAAGAAGCCCAGTTGCGAGTCGAGCAGGGGGATGGTGGCGTGGAACAGTTCGCGCCGCTCGGGCGACAGGTAGGCCGGCATGAGAGCGTCGAAGCGCCCCTCGGCGGCTTCTTTCAGGGCACGTTGCCAGGGCAGGAACACCAGTTCGGCGCGGTGCCCGTCGAGGGCCAGGGCTTCGTCGAGGATGCGGCTGGCGAGGCCCTTGCCCGGCAGGTCGGGGCCGACGTAGGGCGCCCAGTCGAGGGTCGCCACGCGCAGGGTGTCGGCCTGCGCGCCGGCCGTGGCGAGGAGCAGGCCGAGCAGGACGCCGGGCCAGTGCCAGGTGCGCGAACCCATGGATGCCTCTGCTCTGAGCGATCGGTTGGGAAGTGCCGTGCCTTTGTCTTCAGCTTAGTTCGTCGCTGATCGGCAGGGTGTAGTTCTTGAACTCCTGGTCTTCGCGGAAGCCGATCGACTCGTAGACTTTCTGCGCTACCTCGTTGTCGACGCTGGTGGAGACACGCATGCGCACCGCATGGGTTTCCCGGGCCATCTGCTTGGCGTGTTGCAGCAGGTGGTCGGCGACCAGTTGCCGGCGCGCCTCCTCGGCGACGTAGATGTCGTTGAGGATCCAGACGCGCTTGAGCGACAGCGAGGAGAAGCTCGGATAGAGCTGGCAGAAACCGAGCAGCCGGTCTTCTTCGTCGGCCAGCGCCAGGTAGATCACCGACTCCTTGCGGCGCAGGCGTTTCTCGAGGAATTTCCGCGAGGACTCGGGGTAGGAGAGCATGCCGTAGAATTCGCGGTACTTGACGAACAGCGGCGCCAGCAGGTCGAGGTGTTCGAGGGTGGCTTGCACGATTCGCATGACGGGCCTCGCATTGCGGGAAGGGGCTGCCGGGACGATGCAGGCTGCATGCCAGCAACGCTTCGATGCTGCCCAATCTCCCTGGAAAGCGCAATCCAAGCGAACGTTTGAATCGGCCGAAGGAGGGGCGACGCGCGCCGGCCCATCCTTCGGCCGGGAGGCTCAGTCCCTCGCCAGGAGGAAGTTGCCGGTGCGCGGAGCCTCGCCGTCCAGCGCCTGGACCTCCGCCTCGTCCTTCAGGTTGACCCCGGAAAGCTGCCGCCGGCAGGCCTCGCGCATCAGGTAGAGCAGGCGGTGCGCGGCCATGCCGTAGCTGAGGCCTTCCAGGCGGACGTTGGAGATGCAGTTGCGATAGGCGTCGGTGAGGCCGACCCGCGGGGCCCAGGTGAAGTACAGGCCGAGGCTGTCCGGCGAGCTGAGGCCGGGACGCTCGCCGATCAGGATCACGCTCATCTTCGCCCGCAGCAATTCACCGATCTCGTCGGCCACCGCCACCCGTCCCTGTTCCACCAGGACCACCGGGGACAGCGACCAGCCTTCGGCCAGCGCCTGTTCCTCCAGGCGTTCGAGGAAGGGCAGGGTGTGACGCTGCACGGCCAGCGCGGAGAGGCCGTCGGCGACCACGATGGCCAGGTCGATCTGCCCGTCGTAGCCGGCGGCGTGTTCGCGCAGGCGTTGCACCGAGGCCTCGTCGAGGCGCCGGCCGAGGTCCGGGCGTTGCAGGTAGACGTGGCGGTCGGCGGCGGCGCTGTGCAGCAGCAGGCTGTCGCGGCCGCGCTGGCGCAGGCCGTCGCTGATGGCCGCATGGTCGAAGGGCAGGTGCACGGCGTCGCGCGCCTGGGCGTGGGCGTACTGGAAGTCCAGTTGCGGGCGGGTCGGCAGGCTGGTGCCGGTGCGGCCCAGGGCGATCCGCGCGGGGGTCAGCTGGCGCAGCGGCAGCCAGGGGTTCTCGGCGCTGGCGTCGGGCAGGTGCTTGTCGTTCATCGGCATCTCCTCAGGCCAGTTGCGCCAGGGCCTGGCGGAACGCCGGCGGTAACTCGTCACCGAAGCGGATGCGCCCGTCGGCCTGGGTGAAGATTCCCATCCGCTGCAACCAGTCCTCGAATTCCGGCGCCGGCTTCAGGCCCAGCGTCTGGCGCGCATAGAGGGCGTCGTGGAAGGAGGTGGTCTGGTAGTTGAGCATCACGTCGTCGGAGCCGGGAATGCCCATGATGAAGTTGATCCCGGCGACGCCCAGCAGGGTCAGGAGCATGTCCATGTCGTCCTGGTCGGCCTCGGCATGGTTGGTGTAGCAGATGTCGCAACCCATCGGCACGCCGAGCAGCTTGCCGCAGAAGTGGTCTTCCAGGCCGGCGCGGATGATCTGCTTGCCGTTGTACAGGTACTCGGGACCGATGAAGCCGACCACGGTGTTCACCAGGAACGGCTTGAAGTGACGAGCCACCGCATAGGCGCGGGTCTCGCAGGTCTGCTGATCGACGCCGTGGTGGGCGTTGGCCGAGAGCGCGCTGCCCTGGCCGGTCTCGAAGTACATCAGGTTGTTGCCTAGGGTGCCGCGCTTCTGGCTGAGCCCGGCCTCGTAGCCTTCCTGGAGGATCTTCAGGCTGATGCCGAAGCTGGCATTGGCCGCCTCGGTGCCGGCGATCGACTGGAACACCAGGTCCAGCGGCACGCCGCGGTTGATCGCCTCGATGGAGCTGGTGACGTGGGTCAGCACGCAGGCCTGGGTGGGAATCTCGTAGCGCTGGATGATCGCGTCGAGCATCTCCAGCAGGGCGCAGATCGAGGCCATGCTGTCGGTGGCAGGATTGATCCCGAGCATCGCGTCGCCATTGCCGAACAGCAGGCCGTCGAGGATGCTCGCGGCGATTCCGGCCGGGTCGTCGGTCGGGTGGTTCGGTTGCAGGCGGGTGGAGAGCCGGCCGCGAAGGCCGAGGGTGTTGCGGAAGCGGGTGACCACGCGGATCTTCTGCGCCACCAGGACCAGGTCCTGGACACGCATGATCTTCGATACCGCCGCTGCCATTTCCGGCGTCAGGCCCGGAGCCAGGGCGCGCAGGCTGGCCTCGTCGGCGGCGTCGCCGAGCAGCCAGTCGCGGAAGCCGCCGACGGTGAGATGGGACACCGGGGCGAAGGCGTCGCGCTGGTGGGTGTCGATGATCAGGCGGGTGACCTCGTCGTCCTCGTAGGGAATCAGCGCCTCGTCGAGGAAGTGTTTGAGCGGGATGTCGGCCAGGGCCATCTGCGCGGCGACCCGCTCGCCGTCGTTGCTCGCCGCGACGCCGGCGAGGAAATCGCCGGAGCGCGCGGGGCTGGCCTTGGCCATCACGTCCTTGAGGCTGTCGAAGCGGTAGGTTTCGCCGCCGACGCTATGGGTGAAACGTGCCATGTGTGTCTCCAGTGCCCGGCCTCGCCATGCGGCGGGCCGGGCTTTGTCGTTGTCGCTCTCAGCGCAGGTCCTGTTCCGCCGCCTGGATCGCGGCGAACTCTTCTTCCGGGGTGCCGGACACCAGGTGATGCCGACTGTACAGGGCGAAGTAGCCGATCAGTACAGCGTAGATCGCCACCGCGCCGACCACGACCCGCGGGTCGACCAGGAAGCCGGCGACCACCGCGACGCAGGCCAGCGCCAGGGCTACGCCGGAGGTGAGGATGCCGCCAGGGGTGCGGTAGGGGCGCTGCATGTCCGGGCGGCGGATGCGCAGGGTGATGTGCGCGGCCATCATCAGCACGTAGGAGATGGTCGCGCCGAACACCGCGACCAGGATCAGCAGGTCGCCCTGGCCGGTCAGCGACAGGCCGAAGCCGATCACCCCCGGCACCACCAGGGCCAGTACCGGCGCCTTCTTGCGGTTGGTCAGCGAGAGGCTGCGCGGCAGGTAGCCGGCGCGGGAGAGGGCGAAGATCTGCCGCGAGTAGGCATAGATGATCGAGAAGAAGCTGGCGATCAGCCCGGCCAGGCCGACCAGGTTGACGAACTGGCTCATCCAGGTCGAACCCTTGTAGGCCGACTCCAGCGCTTCCACCAGGGGATTGCCCGAGCCCATCAGCTCCTTGGCTCCGGCGGCCCCGGGACCGACGACCAGAATCAGTGCGGCGAAGGCGAGAAGCACCAACATGGCGCCGATCAGTCCGCGCGGCAGGTCGCGCTTGGGGTTCTTGGTTTCCTCGGCGGCCAGCGGCACGCCTTCGACGGCGAGGAAGAACCAGATCGCGTAGGGGATCGCCGCCCAGACCCCGACATAGCCGAACGGCAGGAAGCTGCTGGCGCCGGTCGCCGCGGTCTGCGGGATGTTGAACAGGTTGGCCGAGTCGAAGTGCGGAACCATCGCGACAATGAACACGCCGAGGGCGATGGCCGCCACCGCGGTGATGACGAACATCAGCTTCAGCGCCTCGCCGGCGCCGAGGATGTGGATGCCGATGAACACGATGTAGAACACCAGGTAGATCAGCCAGCCGCCGACGCCGAACAGCGACTCGCAGTAGGCGCCGATGAAGCAGGCGATGGCCGCCGGGGCGATGGCGTATTCGATGAGGATCGCGGTGCCGGTGAGAAAGCCGCCCCAGGGCCCGAAGGCGCTGCGGGCGAAGCCGTAGCCGCCGCCGGCGGTAGGGATCATCGAAGACAGTTCGGCGAGCGAGAAGCACATGCACAGGTACATGGTGGCCATCAGCAGGGTGGCGAGGAACATCCCGCCCCAGCCGCCCTGGGCCAGGCCGAAGTTCCAGCCGGCGTAGTCGCCGGAGATCACGTAGGCGACGCCGAGCCCGACCAGCAGGACCCAGCCGGCGGCGCCTTTCTTCAGTTGACGGTGTTGGAAGTAGTCGGCGTCGACGCTTTCGAAGTCGACCCCGGAAGTTGCGGGCGCATGGCCGGTTTGTTCGAGGGACATGGGTTTTTCACCTCAATCTTGTTGTTATCGACCCCGGTTTTCCCGGTGGTGTGCTGTACGTGGTGAACGCAGGCAATAGCTATGCCAGCCGCTCTGCAATCGGCCTGGCGAGGAGGTGGAAGGGGCGCCGCCGTCAGCCTCGGCGGCGTGTTTCACGAGCCGGCGCGACCGCTCCGGGAAAGAGCGGTCGCGGCCGGTCCGGGGTCCTACTAGAAGAAGCCCAGCGGGTTGATGTCGTAACTCACCAGCAGGTTCTTGGTCTGCTGGTAGTGGT
>NZ_KV800289.1:0-308 GCF_001810205.1 Pseudomonas sp. HMSC076A11
AGGTTGACCTCGAACTGCGCCGGTGCGGATTCGGCGACGATGGCGTCGGCCGGGATGCCCTGGGCGCGGGCGCCGTCGATGATGTCCTGGAGGCACTCGACGTATTCGTCGAGGTCGTCGATGGAGTACACCTGCACCGACTGCGGACGTTTGCCGGAGATCGGCGAGCGCGGCGGTTGCGGCCGGCCGTTCACGTTCTCCTGGTCGATCAGGTAGAACTCCAGCTCGAAGGCGGCGACGATGGTCAGTTCCATCTCGGTGAACCTGGCCACCACCTGGCGCAGGACTTCGCGGGGGTCGGCGAAGAA
>NZ_KV800290.1:0-472 GCF_001810205.1 Pseudomonas sp. HMSC076A11
CTCGTACGACGATCAGGGCCGAGTCACGCCCGAAGTCCCCCCTAGCCTTGCCGTACCAGCCATAGATATAGAAATCGATGCTCTGCAGTACCAGAGGGCAGCCGCTGACCGTGCGACGTAACAAAATCTTCGAATCACGTTTGTACTTTTCCCGGCCCGAGTTGTAGCCAATTTTGGTATCCCGCCTACCCGGCACTGTGCAAGTCTCACCTTTGGCCGGGACATAGGCCGCCGTGGCTTCGTAAGTAAACTCAGGTGGCAGGTCCGCCGTAACGGTAAAACTGTTGGACTTGCCCAAGGCAGTGCAGCCCTGGGCCAGCGCAAGGCAACTGGCAAGGGTCATTTTTTTAAGGGTGCGGTTCATCTGGAGGCGTCTCCTTGCCAATAACTGCAATCTTGGACGTTATTCGTCCACGGGTTGAAAGTTGCTGGAGCGCGAGCGCAGTGGGCAGGTATGGACACGCTTAGCGAA
>NZ_KV800291.1:0-1439 GCF_001810205.1 Pseudomonas sp. HMSC076A11
CTCACCAGCAGGTTCTTGGTCTGCTGGTAGTGGTCGAGCATCATCTTGTGCGTCTCGCGACCGACGCCGGACTTCTTGTAGCCGCCGAACGCGGCGTGGGCCGGGTACAGGTGGTAGCAGTTGGTCCACACGCGACCGGCCTTGATCCCGCGGCCCATGCGGTAGGCGCGGTTGATGTCGCGGGTCCAGAGGCCGGCGCCGAGGCCGTACTCGGTGTCGTTGGCGATGGCCAGGGCCTCGGCTTCGTCCTTGAAGGTGGTGACGCCGACCACCGGGCCGAAGATTTCCTCCTGGAACACGCGCATCTTGTTGTGTCCCTTGAGCAGGGTCGGCTGGATGTAGTAGCCGCTGGCCAGGTTGCCTTCGAGCTTCTCGACGCTGCCGCCGGCGAGCAGCTCGGCGCCTTCCTGCTGGGCGATGTCGAGGTAGGAGAGGATCTTCTCGTACTGCTGCTGGGAAGCCTGGGCGCCGACCATGGTCTCGGTGTCCAGCGGGTCGCCGCGCTTGATCGCCCTGACCTTCTTCAGCACCTCTTCCATGAACGCCGGGTAGATCGACTCCTGGACCAGCGCGCGGGACGGGCAGGTGCACACCTCGCCCTGGTTGAAGAAAGCCAGCACCAGGCCCTCGGCGGCCTTCTCGATGAACGCCGGCTCGGCCTGCATGATGTCTTCGAAATAGATGTTCGGGCTCTTGCCGCCCAGCTCGACGGTGGAGGGAATGATGTTCTCCGCCGCGCACTTGAGGATGTGCGAGCCGACCGGGGTGGAACCGGTGAAGGCGATCTTGGCGATGCGCTTGCTGGTGGCCAGGGCCTCGCCGGCCTCCCTGCCGAAGCCCTGGACGACATTGAGCACGCCCGGCGGCAGCAGGTCGCCGATGAGTTCCAGCAGCACGCAGATGCCCAGCGGGGTCTGCTCGGCCGGCTTGAGCACCACGCAGTTGCCGGCGGCCAGCGCCGGGGCCAGCTTCCAGGCGGCCATCAGCAGCGGGAAGTTCCACGGGATGATCTGCCCGACCACGCCCAAGGGCTCGTGGATGTGGTAGGCCACGGTGCTGTCGTTGATCTCGGCGGCGGAGCCTTCCTGGGCGCGGATGCAGCCGGCGAAGTAGCGGAAGTGGTCGGCGGCCAGGGGGATGTCGGCGTTGAGGGTCTCGCGCACGGCCTTGCCGTTGTCCCAGGTCTCGGTGACGGCGAGCAGTTCCAGGTTCTGCTCGATGCGGTCGGCGATCTTCAGCAGGATGTTCGAGCGCTCCTGCACCGAGGTGCGGCCCCAGGCGTCGGCGGCGGCGTGGGCGGCGTCGAGGGCCTTGTCGATGTCCTCGGCGGTGGAACGGGGGAACTCGGCGATCGGCTGGCCGTTCACCGGCGAGGTGTTGGTGAAGTACTGGCCCTTGACCGGAGGCACGAACTCGCCGCCGATGTAGTTGCCGTAGCG
>NZ_KV800292.1:0-52752 GCF_001810205.1 Pseudomonas sp. HMSC076A11
TCAGGCTGCCGCCGTTGAGCACGGCACCGGCGGTATCGCCGCGCTTGAGACCGGAGACCTGGTAGGTCAGCGCCGGATCCAGGTCGCCGTAGACCTTGGTCTTGGCATCGGCGATCACGTTCAGTTGTGCCGGGGTGATGCGCAGGTCGTTGCCGACGTAGCTGAGGGTGTAATTGGCCGTGTTGAGGCCCAGCCCGCCCTGGAGTATCCCGTAGTTGCCGACGTTCTCCCCGGCCACCCGGCCGAGGTTGCCGCTCAGCACGCCAGCGGCGGTATCGCTGTTCTTCAGGCCACTGACCTGGTAGGTAAGGGTCGGATCGGCGTCGCCATAGACCTTGGTCTTGGCGTCGGCGCTGACGATCAATTGCGCCGGCGTGACGGTCAGCTTGCCGTCCTGGCGCACCAGTTGGTAACGCTGGCTGAAATACTCGCTGCCATTGGCGTTACCGGTGATCGCGTACTGCCCGACGTTCGACGCCTGGGTCGCCGTGGTGCTGGCGGTCGCCTGGTAGAGGTCGTTGAACTGGCTGTTGACGTAGGCGTCGATGGCGTTGATGCCGGACATCGTGGCCGTCAGAGTCGGATTCACATCACCGTAGACGCGGGTAGCGTCATTGGCGGTCAGGGTGGCGGTCTGCTGGCGGGAAAGGATGTCGCCGGCAGTGGTGGTGGTCTTGAACATCTCCACCTGGGCGCGCTCGGCGAAGCTGTTGAACGCTCCCTCGCGCATGAACAGGTCCAGGCGGGTATCGACGCGGCTGGTCTTGCCGCCGAGGCCGAAGATCAGTTCCTCGGTCAGGCCGGTGCCGACGTCGTACTGCAGCTCGTCGGTCACGCCGATCACGCCGCCGAAGCCCTTGACGCCCCAACTGGTGCCCCAGTTTCCGGTCCAGGTGGTGACGCTGCCGTTGCCGGCGGCGACGGTGAACCCGCTGGGCGCACCGCCGTTCGGGGTGGCGGTGACGTTGCTGCCGTTGACCTGGTAGCGCAGGTTGGTCACCAGATAGTCCGACGAGTCGTTGGTCGGGAAGCTGGCGGAACCGCTGACCCGCCGATAGGGCAGCGCGGTGAACACCAGGCGGTCGAACTCGCTGTTGCCGTCGGCGGTCAGCGTGTAGTTGCCGGTGGTGCCGACGCTGTTGGCCTCGAGAATCCGCGTACCGACGCTGGAGACGATGTTCTGCGCGGTGCCGGTCATGCTCTGGTTGATGAACGGATCGAACACCGTGCCGCTCGTGGTCACACCGGTGGCGTTGCTCTGCCGGTACTTGAGCGTACCGTTGAAGGTCTGCAGCGCCAGGTTGCCGGCGTAGTTGTCCCAGGAAGCCAGGTCGATGCTACCGGCGCGGCCGGCGAGGTTGGCGGCGATCAATGCGGTACCGGCCTGCTGGCTGATCTTGCCGGCGGTGCTGGTCTGCATCCACAGGGTGCCGCTGCCCAGGTCGACGATGCCGCTGGTCTGCGGCGTGCCGCCGCTGAGGAAGCTGATGTTGCCGCCGGCGCGGATTGCCAGGCTGCCGTTGCGGAACAGGATCGGCGCAGAGATATCCACCGCACCGGCAGGTCCGGTGGCGATCAGCTCCAGGCCGCGACTGGCGCCGCCCAGGTTGCTGGTGATCAGCGGCGCTTCCACCGACAGCCGGTCGCTGGCGCTGAGGGTCACCTTGCCGCCTGCCAGCGCCCCGGTAACCACCGAGGCATTCACCGTCGCGTCGCCGCTGGCGCCGTTGGCGCCCCCCCACCGAACCTGAGGTGCCGCCGGATGCGACGATGCGCAGGGTGGTCGGGTCGAGCAGCCAGGTGCCACCGTTGCCGTAGGGTGCGGCGACGCTGACGTAGGCGCTGTCGGCGATGCTCAGGTTGACCTTGCCGGAGGTCTCCACCAGGCCGCCGTTGCCGCCCTGGGCGCCGCCGCGCGCGAGGATCCGCCCGTCCATGCGGGTATTGCCGTCGGACCAGACCACCGCCAGGCCGCCATTGCCCTTGCCGGTAGCCGAGACGTCGATGCTGGCGCCCTTGGCCAGCGTAGCGTTCTTCGCTCGTGGCAGCTCGCCGCGGCCCTGGAAGTCGCCGCCGATGCGCACGCTGCCGCCCTGTGCGGCGCCGCGGGCGTCGATGCTAGCGGTGCTCGCCAGGGCCACCTGCTGCCCGCTGACCAGCACGTCGCCGCCGCTCTTCGGACCGCTGACGTCGATCTTGCCGGCGACCTGGATGTCCCCGGACTTGCTTACCAGCGCCACGCTGCCCTCGCGCACCTCGGTACCGCGGGCGAGGATCACGCCGGACAGGTTGACCGCGTTGTCGACCACCCGGGAAGCCTGCTCGGCGGTGATCAGCACGCTACCGCCGTCGGCCTGGATCGCGCCGCCGTTGCTGACCAGCGCCTGGGCATCCTGCGGCTTGCGGGTAACCGGGTCGGTCACGGCGATGGACACCAGGCCATCGCCGTAGAGGTCGATGGTCGCGGCGTTGCCGGCGGCCATCGCCACGGTGCCGAGACGGGCGTTGATCACGCCGTTGTTGGCCACGGACGGCGCGACGAAGGCCGCCAGGCCTTTCTCCGCGACGCTGATGCTGCCGTCGTTGACGATCCGCGCGTCGGGGTTTCCGGGCTGGTCGAAGATCAGCTTGCCCTGGCGGAAGTGTTCGTCGCTGATGTTCGCCGTGGTGGTGATCAGGGAGCCCACGTCGACCTTGGCCGAGCCGCTGAATACCACGCCGTTGGAGTTGTAGATGATCACCTGGCCGGGCGCGGAGATGCGCCCGGCGATCACACTTTCCTGGCCTGCGGTGACCCGGTTCAGGGTCGACGAGGTCACGCCGGGCTGGTTGAAGCGCACCGCCTCGTCGGCGGAGACGTCGAAGCCCTTCCAGTTGATGATCGCGCGCTGGGTGCTCTGGTCGATCAGCGTGGTCTTGCCCTGCTGGCTGATCTTGATCTCGTTGGGGTTGAACTGGGCACCGGTAGGTGCCGCCATGGCCGCGTTGATGCTGGCGATGGCGAACATGAGGGTGCTGCTGGCGGCAAGGACGAAACGCCCTTCCCTACCAGCTTTCGAAGAGGTGCGCTTGCCGCGCTGGCTATCCGGACGGACCATGAAAATCTCCCTATCTGCGTGGCGCACGTCAGTTTTCCAGCACTGCATTTCGTCAGTTAAATGACGAAAATCTGAGAAGCAATTCACATTGCGCCTTGTGTGCCAAAAAAATGCCTTTCAGATCAAAAATTGTCCACTTGAAAGGGCGACCGTTCGTCGGAGTGACTCAAAAATGACACTACAGAGGTTAAATATGTAATACCGTCAAAAAACCGACAATACTTTCTGGATAATCACTGTCAAGAAAACCGGAAGACCTCCCTGGCACGCGGGTTTGCTAGGCTAGGCAGCCCCCGTCCGCTGCCGCCAAGGAACCGTCCATGAGCCATGCCCTGCGCGCCGTTTTCCTCGACCATGCCTCCCTCGACCTCGGCGACCTGGACATGCGCCCCCTGCACGCCGCCTTCGACGAGCTGCAACTGCATGCCGCCAGCCAACCGCAGGAAGTCGCCGCGCGGCTGCACGGTGCGCGGGTCGCGATCAGCAACAAGGCGCCGATCGACGCGCAATGCATCGCCGCCTGCCCAGAGCTGGAACTGATCCTGGTCAGCGCTACCGGCACCAACAACATCGATCTCGCTGCCGCTCGCGAGCGCGGTATCGTCGTCGCCAACTGCCATGGCTACGGCACGCCCTCGGTAGCCCAGCACACCCTCGCGCTGCTGCTGGCCCTGGCTACGCGCCTGCCGGACTACCAGCAGGCGGTACGCGGCGGCCGCTGGCAGCAATCCAGCCAGTTCTGCCTGCTGGACTTCCCCATCGTCGAACTGGAAGGCAAGACCCTCGGCCTGCTCGGCCATGGCGAACTGGGCGGGGCGGTGGCGAGGCTGGCGGAGGCGTTCGGCATGCGCGTGCTGCTCGGTCAGTTGCCAGGACGGCCCGCCCGGGCGGACCGCCTGCCGCTTGGCGAACTCCTGCCACGGGTCGACGCCCTGACCCTGCACTGCCCGCTGACCGAGGACACCCGCGGGATGCTCGGCGCCGCCGAACTGGCGCTGATGAAGCCTGGCGCCTTCCTGGTCAATACCGCCCGTGGCGGCCTGGTCGACGAACAGGCGCTGGCCGACGCCCTGCGCGGCGGCCACCTGGGCGGCGCCGCCACCGACGTGCTCAGCGTCGAGCCGCCGAGAAACGGCAATCCGCTGCTGGCCCCCGACATCCCGCGCCTGATCGTCACCCCCCATAACGCCTGGGGCAGTCGCGAGGCGCGGCAGCGCATCGTCGGCCAACTGGCGGAAAACGCAGAGGCATGGAAGGCCGGGCGCGCCCTGCGGGTAGTCAACGCCGGCTGATACGGCGCTGCGGGCACCGCGCACGGATGAACGGCGATCCTCGCCGACAATCCATGCGGGTATGCCAGGCCCAAGCCTGTTAAGATTTCCCATTTTTTCCGGAGCCCGCATGGACCCTCGCAGTGAAGTGCTGCTGCGCCAGCGCCACCTCTTCGCGACCCCGCTGCTGCTGGCCGGCCTGCCCGCCGACGACCTGCTCGCCGAGCTACCGCAGGCCCAGGGCTGGAGCTGGCACGCCGGCGAGCAGGCGCAGTTGGACGCCCGCTTCCCCGGCCGTAGCCGTTTCGACACGCGCGCGCCGACTGGCGCCTGGACTTCGGCCGTTCTGTTCCTGCCCAAGTCCCGCGAACTGACCGACTACCTGCTGGCCAGCCTGGCCGCCCGCCTGCCCGGCGGCGAACTCTTCCTGGTCGGCGAAAAGCGCGGCGGGATCGAGCGCGCGAGCAAGCAGTTGGCCGCCTACGGCAAGCCCCGCAAACTGGATAGCGCGCGGCATTGCCAGCTCTGGCAGGTGCGTATCGAACAGGCGCCGGCCGAGCCCGACCTGCACGCCCTGGCCCAGCGCTACAGCCTGCCGCTGGCCGATGGCGAGCTGCAGGTGGTGAGCCTGCCGGGGGTGTTCAGCCATGGCCGCCTGGATCGCGGCAGCGCGCTGCTGCTGGGGCAACTGCAAGCCCTGCCCGGCGGCCATCTGCTGGACTTCGGCTGCGGTGCCGGGGTACTCGGGGCGGTCCTCAAGCGTCGCTACCCCGCCAGTCGCCTGAGCCTGCTCGACGTCGACGCCTTCGCTGTCGAGAGCAGCCGACTGACCCTCGCCGCCAACGGCCTGGACGGCGAAGTGATCGCCGCCGACGGCATCGACGGCGCGCCGCGCGAACTCGCCGCGATCGTCAGCAATCCGCCCTTCCACCAGGGCGTGCACACCGACTACCAGGCCTCCGAGCGCCTGCTGCAACGCGCCGCCGAGCACCTGGCGCCGGGCGGCGAACTGCGCCTGGTCGCCAACAGCTTCCTGAAGTACCCGCCGTTGATCGAACGCCACCTCGGCCCCTGCCGGACACTCGCCGAAGGCGACGGTTTCCGCATCTACTCCGCCCGTCGCTCCTGATTTCTGCCTGGAACCCTGTGAATGAAGCTTTTCCTCTCCCTGCCCGCACGCCCGCAGCCAGACCCTTCCGTGGCCACCCGCCGGGAGGCCGCCGATGACTGACCTGAACGCCAGCCAGGGCCAGCAATTGCGGCGGGTGCTCAAGCCGCGCCACCTGAACATGATCGCCATCGGCGGCTCCATCGGCACCGGGCTGTTCGTCGCCTCCGGGGCCACCGTGGCCACCGCCGGGCCCGGCGGTGCGCTGCTTTCCTACGCATTGATCGGGCTGATGGTGTACTTCCTCATGACCAGTCTCGGCGAGATGGCCGCCTACATGCCCGTTTCCGGCTCGTTCTGCACCTATGGCAGCCGGTTCGTCGAAGATGGCTTCGGTTTCGCCCTCGGCTGGAACTACTGGTACAACTGGGCGGTGACCATCGCCGCGGAACTGGTGGCGGCGCAACTGGTGATGAGTTTCTGGTTCCCCGAGGTGCCGGGCATCTACTGGAGCGCGATCTTCCTGGGCATCATGTTCGGCCTCAACGTGATTTCCGCGCGCGGCTTCGGCGAGAGCGAATTCTGGTTCGCCCTGATCAAGGTAGTCACGGTGGTGATCTTCATCGGCGTCGGCCTGGCGACCATCTTCGGCATCATGCATGGCGTGGAGTCGCCCGGCTTCAGCAACTTCACCATGGGCGACGCGCCCTTCGTCGGCGGCTTCCAGGCGATGGTCGGGGTGGCGATGATCGCCGGCTTCTCGTTCCAGGGCACCGAGTTGATCGGCATCGCCGCCGGTGAATCGGAAAATCCGCGGAAGAACATCCCGATCGCCATTCGCCAGGTGTTCTGGCGCATCCTGATGTTCTACATCCTGGCGATCTTCGTGATCGGCATGCTGATTCCCTACACCGACCCGAACCTGCTGAAGAACGATGCCAGCGACATCAGCGTGTCGCCCTTCACCCTGCTCTTCGAGCGCGCCGGCTTCGCCGCGGCGGCCGGGGTGATGAACGCGGTGATCCTCTCGGCGATCCTCTCCGCCGGCAACTCCGGCATGTACGCCTCGACCCGGATGCTCTACAACCTCGCCCTCGAGGGCAAGGCACCGCGCCTGTTCTCCCGTGTCTCGCGCAGCGGCGTGCCACGCAATGCGCTGTACGCCACGACCCTGGTCGGCGCCCTGTGCTTCCTCACTTCGGCCTTCGGCGACAGCACCGTCTACACATGGCTGCTGAACACCTCGGGCATGTGCGGCTTCATCGCCTGGCTGGGCATCGCCATCTCCCACTATCGCTTCCGCAAGGGCTACCTGGCCCAGGGCGGCCGCCTGGAAGACCTGCCCTACCGGGCCAAGCTGTTCCCCTTCGGCCCGCTGTTCGCCTTCGCCCTGTGCATGGTCATCACCCTCGGGCAGAACTACCAGGCGCTGGTGGGCGAACGCATCGACTGGATCGGCCTCCTCGCCACCTACATCAGCCTGCCGCTGTTCCTGGCGATCTGGCTGGGATACCGCTGGAAGAAGCGCGCGCGCTTCGTTCGCTACCACGAAATGGACGTCAGCCCGACCAATACCTGATTCACCCTGCCGCCCGGCGATTCCTCGCGGATCGCTGCGGATGCCGGCACGTTTCCTTGCGATCAGGCTCCCTCGCCGCCCTCCCGGACGAAAGTTTCCGTCCCGGGCTTGCCCAAGCCGCCCGGCTTGGGCAGAATGCGCCCCGTCCTAGGGGAGTAGTCTCCCGCGAGCGCCGCACCGGCCTCGCCCGGCACGCGTCAACACACTTGGTCCGCAGACCATGGCGCGCGCGACCCAAGCCTGCCCAGACAGGCCAAGGGTTTGACAAGACCTATGACACGCACGATCTGACCCGGGGCGGGCAGATGGCGCGTGTCATGGTGATTGGTCGACCCGCCCCTTAGGAAGCCTGATGGAATCGCTGTTCGTCCCTACCCTGATCGTTGCCCTCGCGGAAATCGGCGACAAGACCCAGTTGCTGGCACTCCTGCTCGCGGCGCGCTTCCGCAAGCCGTGGCCGATCATCGCCGGCATCGTCGCCGCCACCCTGGCCAACCATTTCGCTGCCGGCGCGGTGGGCGCCTGGGTCGCCAGCTTCTTCTCGGAAGCCACCCTCAGCTGGATCCTCGCCGCCTCCTTCATCGCCGTCGCCCTGTGGACGCTGGTACCGGACAAGCTCGACGACGAAGAGTCCGGACTGAAGAAATACGGCCCCTTCCTCACCACACTGATCGCGTTCTTCCTCGCCGAGATGGGCGACAAGACCCAGGTCGCCACGGTCATGCTGGCCGCCCAGTATCCGCATTTCTGGCTGGTGGTGATCGGCACCACCCTGGGCATGCTGATCGCCAACGTACCGGTGGTACTGATCGGCAACCTGGCCGCCGACAAGCTGCCGCTGACCCTGATCCGCCGCCTGGCCGCGGCCGCCTTCGCCGCACTTGGCCTGTACGCCGCCTGGCACGCCGCGCAATTGACCGGCTGGCTCTGAAGGACTGCGCCGCCGGGCCCGGGATGGCTGGGCGGCCAATGCAAAATGCATGGGAACGGCTACAGTTCAGGCAGGCACCGGATGCCTGCCCCACCACTCGCCCACGAGAGCCGGAGATGCCCTCACACGACCTGAAACGACTCGCCCGCCATCATATCGAGCTGTCCTGGAACAAGGGCCGCATGGCGTTGGTGGAGCAGTTGCACAGCAAGGATTTCCTCTACAAAAGCTCGTTCATCGGCCATCCCCTGGATACTGCCGGCTATATCCGCCTGCTGCAGGACATCCGCACGGCGATGCCGGACCTGGAGGTCGTGGTCGAAGACTGCATCGGCGAGGAACGCAAGGTGTTCACCTGGAGCACGCTGATCGGCACCATCGTCCGGCCGACCCTGGGCTATCCGGCCAGCGACAAGGTGCTGAGCATTTCCGCGATGGGCTTCTGGGTGTTCAACCCGCAGGGCCAGTTGCAGGAGCTGTGCACCATGTTCGACATGGAGAGCTTTCGCGCCCAGCTGGGACTGCAGACCCGACCCTTCGCGGAAAAAGCGCTGCCCTAGCCAACCGTCCTAGGCATTGAAATAGCCGTTGTCGCGGAACCAGTCGATGGCGCGCAGCAGGGTGTCGTCGAGGGCGGTGGTGGAGAAGAAGCCGAGTTCCTCGCGGGCCTTGCGTCCATCGAGGAACTGCCCGCCAGCCATCACCTCGATGGCGGTTTCGTCGAGCAGCGGCAACTGGCCGCTGACCCGGTAGCGCAAGCGGCCCAGGGTGGCCAGCGCGCGAGCCATGGCCATCGACATCGGCTGCGGCGCAGGCTGGCCGAGCAGCTCGGCGATACGCCGGGTCAGGTCGGCCATTTCCAGGTTGTGCCCGGTCAGCAGGTAGCGCTCGCCGATACGCCCGCGCTCAAGGGCCATCAGCAGGCCGCGCCCGGCTTCGGCGGCATCGATGACGTTACGCTGGCCGGCGACGTAGTGGGTCATCTCGCCATTGCCGATGGCGGTGATCACGCGCCCGGTGGTCGGGCCGATGTCCAGTTCGCCGAGTACCATGCCGGGGATCCCGATCACCACCGGCAGGCCGTTGCGCGCCTGCTCCCGGGCCTGCTCGTCGAGCGCCCATTTGCACAGCACGTAGGAACTCTTGCCGCTCGGCAGGCTGTCGTAGAACAACCCCTCGTGGCCCGGTAGTCCCTGGGGATGCCGGGGCATGGCATATGCCGAACCGACGTAGAGGATGCGCGGCACCCTGGCCTGCAGGCAGGCGGCATAGAACGGGTTGGTCTGGCCCAGCGCGCTGGCCACTTCCTCCTGCCAGCGGCGCGGCCGCGAAGGATAGTAGCCGGCGCTGAAGATCACCCCGTCGAGGCCGCGCAGAGCGCGTTCCAGGCCGGCGTGGTCGAGCATCTCGGCGACCCGGCACTCGGGCTCCAGATAGGCGAGACGCTGGATCTGCGAAGAAGGACGGTGGATCAGCACCAGATCGTGACCGGCGGCCCTGATGGCGCGCGCGGCGTGATGTCCCAGCAGGCCGGTGGCTCCGAGTACGGCGTATTTCACATGAGCTCCAGGGCGTGAGAGTGGCTGTTCGTCCACGGGTCCCGCAAGCGGGTCGGCCAGCAGTCTAGGCCGAACACCGGCGAGATACCAAACAGCAGGTTACGGAAATACACAACAGGCGTTTCCGATGGTAAGCCTGTCGGCGCGCCGGCCGCCCCCCGCGGCCGCGCGCCCTGGCCTCACTTGCCGCGCCTGGCCTGCTGGTACAGCGGCATCACCTTGGGAATCGCGGCCTGGAGATTGGCCATCCGCGAACTGTCGGAGGGGTGGGTGCTGGTGAACTCGGGCTGGCTGGCACCGCCGCTGGCCTTGCCCATCTTCTGCCAGAGGGTGATCGCCGCTTCCGGGTTGTAGCCGGCGCGGGCGGCCAGCTCGAGACCGATCAGGTCGGCTTCGTTCTCGTTGGCACGACTGTTGGGCAGGGTCATCAGGTAGTCGACGCCGGTATTGGCCAGTTGCAGGCTTTCCTGGCCGAGGCCGGCCAGGGCGCCGATCTGGCTGGCCACCTGCACGCCGTAGGCCTTGGACATGGCCTCGCGCCCATGCTCGCGCAGGGCGTGGGCGATCTCGTGGCCCATCACCGCGGCGATCTCGTCGTCGGTGAGCTTCAGCTTGTCGATCAGCCCGGTGTAGAAAATGATCTTGCCGCCGGGACCGCAGTTGGCGTTGAGTTCGTCGCTCTTCACCACGTTGACTTCCCAGTTCCAGCTGGTGGCGTCCGGGCGGAAGGCGGCGGTCTGCGGGATCAGCCGCTGGGCGATCGCCTTGACTCGCCGCGCGTCGGCGCTGCTGGTATCGAGCACGCCGGCGCTTTTCGCCTCGCCGAGAGTCTTCTGGTACGACTGGGCGTACATCTGGTCGACTTCCTGGCTGGACAACATGCTGAACATGTATTGCTTGCGGTCGACGCCGACGGCGCCGCCACTGGTGGTGTTCACTGCCTGGCAACCGGCGAGCAGCAGCGCGCCGGCGAGGGTGGCGAATCGGAAGGGATGAGCCATGGTCCTTTGTTCTCCTCTGAAGGCCGAGCGCATGGTAGGCCGCGCCTCGAACGCCGGCAACAGCCGTTGGCGAGGAAATCTCCGACGGCCGATTAAGGATTTGCCGTCCTCCTGCCGATAAGCTCCTCAGAGACAATTCCAACAAGGGTCAGAAGTCCCATCATGAAGCTCAAGTCGATCCAGTTTTCTGTCGCCGCCCTCGCCGGCGCCAGCGTTCTAAGCGTCGTCGTGGTGCTGGTGCTGTACGCCCTGTTCGCCGGCGCGCGAACGCAGGAGCTGGTGCAGCAACGCACCCAGGGCCTGCTGGAGAAGGTCATCAACGAGCGCCTGGTGGCCCTGGCCCGCGCCCAGGTCAGCCAGATCCAGCGCGAGCTGGAGTATCCGCTGACGGTGGTCCACGGCCTGGCCAACAGCACCCGCCTGCTCGGCGAGCCGGGCGCCGACGGCATGCCGCAGCTGAACGCCAGCCGCGACGAAATCTCCGCGCTGCTGCGCAGCACCGTGCAGAACAACCCCAAGCTGCTCGACACCTTCATGGCCTGGGAACCCAATGCCTTCGATACCGATGCCGCCTTCGCCGGGCAACCCGGCAAGGGCTACGGCCCGGACGGCCGCTACCTGCCCTGGTGGTATCGCGGCGCCGACGGCAAGCCGATCGTGGAGGCCATGGCCGACAGCATCGATAGCGAAAAGCTGCTGCCCACCGGGGTGCGCGAGAACGAGTTCTATGCCTGTCCGAAAGAGAACAAGCGTCCCTGCATCATCGACCCGGCCCCTTACGAAATGGGCGGCAAGACCGTGATGATGTCGTCCTTCAACGTGCCGATCATGGTCGGTGACCAGTTCCGCGGCGCAGTCGGTGCCGACCTCTCGCTGGCCTTCATCCAGGACCTGCTCAAGCGCGCCGACCAGCAGCTCTACGATGGCGCCGGGGAAATGGCGCTGATCGCCAGCAACGGCCGCCTGGTGGCCTACACCCGCGACGACAGCAAGCTCGGCGAGCCCGCCGGCAGCGTCCTCGACGGCAACGAAGTGGACAACCTGAAAAACCTCACGGTCGACCAGCCGCTCTACGACATCGACGCCGAGCACGGCCACATCGAGCTGTTCCTGCCTTTCACCATCGCCGACAGCGGCGTGCGCTGGACCCTCATGCTGCAGATTCCCCAGGCGGCGGTATTCGGCGAACTGCAGCAACTCCAGGGCGAGCTGAGCGACCAGCGCCAGCAGGATATCCTCGGCATGAGCCTGGCCGGCCTGGTGGTAGCGGCCCTCGGCCTGCTGGTGGTCTGGCTGGTCGGCTACGGCATCGCCCGGCCGCTGCGCCAATTGGTCGGCATGCTCGACGACATCGCCCAGGGCGAAGGCGACCTCACCCGCCGCCTGAGCAGCGAGCGCGCCGACGAGCTGGGCTCCATCGCCAAGGGCTTCAATACCTTCCTTGGCAAACTGCAGAACATGATCGGCCAGGTGGTGCAATCGGTGCAGAAGGTCAGCGACTCCTCGGAGCACACCGCCGACATCGCCATCCGCACCAACCAGGGCGTGCAGCAGCAACTGGCGGAGATCGAACTGGTGGCCACCGCGGTCCACGAGATGACCGCCACCGCCCAGGACGTAGCGCGCAACGCCACCCACGCCGCCGAGGCAGCCAACCACGCGGACCAGGCCGCGCACCAGGGCAAGCAGATCGTCGAAAGCAGCTCGGCGGCGATCCAGGCCCTGGCCAGCGAGATTGGCCGCGCGGTCGGCGTGGTGCAGAACCTGGCCAAGGACAGCGAAAACATCAACGCGATCCTGGTGGCGATCCGCGGTATCGCCGAGCAGACCAACCTGCTCGCCCTCAACGCCGCCATCGAGGCCGCCCGCGCCGGCGAGCAGGGTCGCGGTTTCGCGGTGGTGGCCGACGAGGTACGCAACCTGGCGCAGAAGACCCAGCAGGCCACCGAAGAAATCCAGAGCATGATCCAGCAGTTGCAGCAGGGCACCCGCGACGTGGTGAAGGTCATGCAGGACAGCCAGGAGCGCACCGACGACAGCGTGCGCCATGCGCGCCAGGCGGCCGAGGCGCTGGAGTCGATCACCCAGGCGGTATCGGTGATCAACGACATGAACACCCAGATCGCCAGCGCCGCCGAGGAGCAGAGCGCGGTGGCCGAGGACATCAACCGCAACGTCGCCAACATCGGCCAGGTCGCCAACCAGGTGGCCGGCGGCGCCGACGAGGCCTCACAGGCCAGCGCCGAGCTGACCCGCCTGGCCGAGCAGCAGCGGCGCCTGGTGAATCAGTTCAGGGTCTAGCGTCAGGCCGGGGTCAGGCACTCCGGCCCGTCGGTTTCAGGCTTGTTGACGAAGCCGGCCAGGGCCACGCTGCGCAGGTTCGGCTGGGGCTTGGCGAGCAGGCTTATCAGCGCCGGCAGCGGCGTGTCCGGAGCCAGCCAGGTATCCTGCTCGGCCTCGTCGAGCAGCAGCGGCCGGCGGAACTCGGCGGCCGCCTGGGATACCTGGGCCACGCTGAGCCAGGTTTGTCCATGCACCGGATAGGCCTCCCAGATGCCGGCGAAGAACAACAGGCGCTCGCCGGTGGAGACCCAGTACGGACGCTTGCGCACCCCGCGCCATTCATAGAAGCCGTTGGCCGGCAGCAGGCAGCGGCGCTGCTGGAACGCCTCGCGGAACATCGGTTGCTCGGCGAGGGTTTCCGCCCGCGCGTGGCTGGGCGTACGCGACAGGTCGGTGAGCCAGGCCGGGGTCAGCCCCCAGCGCGCCAGGTCGGCGCGGCGCGCACCGGCGTCCTCGCGAACCATCAGCACCTGGTTCGCCGGAGAAATGTTCCAGTGCGCCCGCCAATCCGCCGGAAAGCCCGGCAGGGCCGCCAGCGACGGATTCCAGCGGAACAGGGCGTAACGACCACTCATGCTTGGCACTGCCTGGTGAGGGAAAGCCGCACAGTGTAACCCGAAGCGCTACGCCGGCCTTGCCGAACGCAAGCTGAATGAAACCCAATCTTAACTTGACGCGCCTATCCTCCAGGCTTAAGGTGCCGCCCGCATTCTGTAACCCACACAGGAGTCCTGCATTGGACAACAGCCCTAGTCGATTGCGACAGGTCCATCCGGCGAGCTAGTCCAGCAGAACCCTCTGCCACTGCCTCGCCGAACATGGCGGACAGTGGCGATCCGCATCCCGTCCGGGATGACGCATCCCCATTTTCCCTTCGTGTCCCTTCCCTCGCGCCAACGCGCAGCGGGAAGCCGCGGTCCTGCGCAATCCATCGTCCCTTATCCGCGCGGACCGACGGCCCGCGCCAGCTCCGGCCGTCGGCCGGCAACGAGGTGAAACATGGATTGGAAAGTATTTCTCCTGCGCGTCGCGGTCGCGCTGGCCCTGGGCGCCCTGATCGGCGCCGAACGCCAGCTGCGCCAACGCCTCACCGGCCTGCGCACCAACGCGCTGGTCAGCACTGGCGCCTGCCTGTTCGTGCTGATGACTCAGGGCGTGCCCGGCCTGGCCGGCGACGCTTCACGGATCGCCGCCTATGTAGTCTCCGGGATCGGCTTCCTCGGCGGCGGCGTGATCATGCGCGACGGCCTCAACGTGCGCGGCCTGAACACCGCAGCCACCCTCTGGTGCACCGCCGCCATCGGCATCCTGTGCAGCATGGGCCTGCTGCTGGAGGCCACGCTCGGCAGCCTGGTGGTGCTCTGCGCCAACATCCTGTTGCGCGACATCGCCCAACGCCTGAACCGCCAGGACGTGTTGCCGGCCAGCGAGGCCGAGCAACGCTACGAAGTGCAGATCGTCTGCCGCGCCGAGGACGAGATCCAGGTTCGCAGCCTGATGCTGCACAGCCTCGGCAGCAGCGACCTGCGCCTGCAATCGCTGCACAGCGAGGATCTGGACAACCCGGCCAAGCTGGAAGTCCGCGCCGAACTGCTCGGCACTCCCGAGGCTCCGGCGCAGCTGGAACGCCTGGTCAGCCGGGTCAGCCTGGAGAAGGGCGTCAGCTCGGTGCGCTGGCAGGTCTTCGAACTGGCGGCCGACTGAGTGGCGGCCGCCTCAACACAACAGGCTGCCGGGGCCGCAGGGCTCCGGCGGCTCCTCGGCCAGCGGGGCGGCGGCGTTGTAGGCAAGGATCAGTTCCCGCGCCCGCTCCGTCTGCTCGTCCGCCACCAACAACGCCAGCAGTCCGCCAGGCGGCAGTTCGCCGATGGCGCCGACCAGGTGGCGGCCGCTGACATGGGCGGCGATCCCTTCGCTGGCGAGCATTCCCACCAGCATCTCGGCCTCCAGCAGGTCGGCCGGCTCATATACGCGCTGCATCAGTCATCCTCCCGGCGGACGTTCAGTGACCAGTCCTGCCCATCGGTGCGCAGGTCGAACAGGATCGGCCGGCAGCACACCGGGCAGTCCTCGTAGTACTGCTGGTCGCCGGCACTCAGGTCGAGCAGCGCCTCGGCCGGTTCCCCGCAGTAAGGGCAGCTATAGGCCTGGCTTTCGAGCATCGCTGCACCCCCTATGAGTTCCGTTTATAATCGCGCGGTTCAATTTTCGGCCACCCCCTGGGCGGCCTTCGCAGCATCCATATGGAACCAGAAAGCATGATGGGCGAGTTCGAAGCCATCCGACCCTACAGTGACGCCGAAGTCCCCGCGGTATTGCAACGCCTCCTGAGCGACGACGCCTTCCTCGGCGCCCTGGTCCGCTACCGCTTCCCGCGCCTGGCCGGTCCCCTCGGTTGGCTGCTCAAACCTCTTATAGCCCATCGGCTGGCCCGCGAGGTCACCGGCATCCGCAGCGTCGCCACGCTGCAGGACAAGTTCGAGCCCTACGTCGACCACACCATCGAGAAGGCCACCGATGGCGTCACCTACTCCGGGGTCAATCGCCTCAAGCCAGGCTGCGCCTACCTGTTCATCGCCAACCACCGCGATATCGTGATGGACCCGGCCTTCGTCAACTACGCCGTGTACCACGCCGGCCTGCCGACCCCGCGCATCGCCATCGGCGACAACCTGCTGCAGAAATCCTTCGTCAGCGACCTGATGCGCCTGAACAAGAGCTTCATCGTGCACCGTTCGCTGAGCGGCCGGCGCGAGAAGCTCGCCGCCTACCAGACGCTCTCCGCCTACATCAACCACTCGATCCGCGAGGACCGCCAGTCGGTGTGGATCGCCCAGGCCGAAGGGCGGGCCAAGGACGGCGACGACCGTACCGACTCGGCGATACTCAAGATGTTCCACATGAGCCGCAAGGACGAACCCTTCGCCGAAATGGTGCGCGCCCTGCATTTCATCCCGGTGTCGATCAGCTACGAATACGACCCCTGCGACCTGGCCAAGGCCCGCGAGTTGCACACCCGCGCCAGCACCGGCGAGTACCGCAAGGCGCCGGGCGAGGACGATGCCAGCATCGCCCTGGGCATCACCGGCTACAAGGGCCGCGTGCACATCAACTTCGGCGCCGAGCTGGAGGGCGAGTTCAGCGACGCCAAGCAGCTGGCCGCCGAACTGGACCGGCAGATCCTCGGCAACTACCGTCTGTTCCCGGTGCACTACCTGGCCTACGAGATGAGCGAGAACCGCGACCCGGGCCTCGCCGTCCCCACGGCCGAGAGCCTGTTCGGCAGCGAGGAGCTGGAGAAGGCGCGCAAGGAATGGAACCGCCGCCTGGAGCAATGCCCGGCCGAGCAGCGCCCCTGGCTGGTGCTGCAATACGCCAACCCGGTGCTCAACCAATACCGGATCAAGCAGCAATCCTGAAGACGAAAGCCCGGCGCCGCCGGGCTTCTCCATCGGGCAACGGCTTCGAACCCGCAGGCGATGGACGGATAACCGCGATACGCTTATCCGCGTGCGGTTCGGCTCGCCGAGGCAGGGCTCTCAGAGCCGCGTGCTGGCCCAGCTGACCAGCAGCGCCAGGCCCAGGCAGGCGGTGCCGAATCGGTAGAAGAACAGGTTGATCCGCAGGGTCGCCTCGTCCATCGGCAATGCCGCCTCCCCCGCCTCGCCCTCCGCGGCCCAGCGCGCCAGGGCGCGACGCTCGCGTGCGCGGGTGGCCAGCAGCAGCCAGGCGCCGGCGACACCGAAGAACAGCGCAAGGCCGTTCACGGCCTGGGCGGGATGGGCGAGGAACAGCGCCCACAAGGCTTGCAAGGACATCGATAACCTCCGCAACAGGACCACACGCCGGGGCTACCGAATAACGCCTTGGGTGAGCTGATGACAGGACGGACCGTCGGGGACGGCAGGGAAGGACTGGTCGAATTCTATCCAGAATGCATGAGCGACGGCCAGCGGCACCCGGGTTGTCGCGACGAAGCGCAGCGGTTAGCAGCAATCCGTCTAAAAAAGGCGCGGCCTCGCCAGAGTGACCGACTAGTCTGAAAGCGCTTTGCCGGTCACAGAACCCCACCCAGGCAAACGACAACACAGGAGAGTCGTCATGCTGGAAACCGCACCCCACGAACATAACTATCTGATCGACCACCTGGACGAGATCGAGGCCGTGATCGTCGATCTTTCCTTCAATGTCCAGGACGACCGCTGGCTGGTGTACTGCACCGCCTGCGGCCATGAACACCTCGACCTGCCTGAGACCGACGAACGCATCAGCATCGGCGAGCCGGACCCGTTCCACCAGGCCGCCTGAGTTTCCCGAGCGCATGAAAAAGCCCGGCATCCGCCGGGCTTTCTCGTTACCGCCGGCTCATTGCTGGCCGAGGGTCTGAGCGATGGTCGGGTCCTTGAATACGCGGGTCAGGGCGTCGCTGAGCACCTCGCTGACCAGCTTGCTGTTGGTCGCCTGGTTCGGCGCCATGCCGAAGCGCTGGTTCAGCGAGGCGCCATAGCGACCGGTGTAGCGCCGGCTGCTGTTCTGCACGTCGGCGCGGAAGGTCGCGGTGATGTCGGCCTGGGTGACGTAGACGCCGTCCTTCGGCGACTGGTACTTCAGCTCGGCCAGGGTCAGGGTCAGTTGCGGCGCGTTGTAGGCGTTGGCCGAAGGCGTGTAGCCGAGCAGGCGCACGGCCGTCTCGGCCTGGGCCTGGAGCTTGGGCACCACGTCCTCGCTACGGACGGTCAGGGTGCTGGTATCGGCGTAGAGGCCGCCGCGAGTGCCCAGGGACGGGCCGGGACGGCCATCGACCACCTTGACCACCACCGGCTGGCCATGGCCGACGGCGGTCAACGGTCCTTTAAGGACCGGTTGCGGGTCCAGTTGTTGCGGGCTCAGGGCGCAGCCGCCGAGAACCAGGGCGCTTGCGGTCATCAGGCTGAGCAACAGGCGATGCAGCATGCTCATCTCTCCATGGGTTGGGCACGAATGGCCGGCAGTATAACGGCGCCGCGAAAGCACCGCAGCATTGCCTTGGACGTTCGCCACGGGGCGCGGTTCCTCGCCTGTGGCAGGTGGCGCAGGGCACGCATGCCCGGCGTTTGGCAGATACGGCGCGGCGGATTGTCCCAGGGGGCTTTCGCCGGCGGGCACTTCGTGACCGGGAATGGGAAAAAAGTCTAAGGAGCGGGGTATTTTTTGATTTTCACCGTTATAATCGCCCCCCGATTATAAGGACGCCTCCTGATCGGGTTCCGGCCCCCGCGCCATCCCCCCACAGAGAGCCGCCAGTAGAGCGCTGCCCCATGAGGCAGACGCCCTGAAACGCCTGTAGCGAGTTTTTCGGCAAGGAATGCCGCATGACCCCGCACGATTCTGCGAAGGCATGCCCGCGACAGACGAGCCCTTCCGGCCCATGTCTCCAAAAGAGCGTGGATCGAAGGTATTTCACTACTTCACGAGAGTGTGGCGAGCAATGAAGAGTTTTGCGTCGGTAAGTGCGCCATTAGCGCTTGAAACAGCCCCCCGCAGACGCGACCGCAGCGGATACCTCATGACCAGAGCCTGACGGCCCGTTCCGTCGCGAATGTGCTTGCACGACCGGATGCCCGCATGGGCCAGCCAGGCTGCCAGATCGCCAGCCCCGCGCCCGGCATCCATAGGCGATGACGCCCGGCGTCCCGCCGTTGTTGCGAAGAATCGGACATGACGGCTCCCTCCGCCGCTGCCTGCCGGCCCGTACCGGCCTCGGCCCCGCCCCGTCTGTCGTCAATTTGGTGCTGAAGATTTTGGAGAAGCGTTAATGGCGCAAAACGATCACGAAACAGTCGACATGCTGCTGGTAGGCGCCGGCATCATGAGCGCGACCCTGGCGGTCCTGCTCAAGGAACTCGACCCCAACCTGAAGATGGAAGTCGTCGAACTCCAGGAGTCCGGCGCGATCGAAAGCTCCAACCCGTGGAACAACGCGGGCACCGGCCACGCCGGCCTGTGCGAGCTGAACTACACCCCGCAGTCGGCCGACGGCAGCATCGACATCAAGAAAGCCGTGGGCATCAACACCATGTTCGAGGTGTCGAAGCAGTTCTGGTCGCACCTGGTCGCCAAGGGCACCTTCGGCTCGCCGAAGACCTTCATCAACCCGGTACCGCACCTGAGCTTCGTGCGCGGCAGCGAAGGCATCGCCTACCTGAAGAAGCGCTTCGAATCGCTGACCAGGCACCACGCCTTCGAGACCATGGTCTACTCCGAGGACAAGGCCACCCTCGCCGAGTGGATGCCGCTGATGATGCCGGGTCGTCCGGCCGACGAAGCGATCGCCGCGACCCGCGTCGAGGGCGGTACCGACGTCAACTTCGGCGCCCTGACCAACCAGCTCCTGCAACACCTGGCGCAACAGCCGGGCGCGCAGATCCGCTACAACCAGAAGGTCACCCACCTGCGCCGCGCCGATAACGGCTGGCGGGTCACCGTCAAGGACACCCGCAACGGCGGCGACCGCGAGATCCAGGCACGCTTCGTCTTCCTCGGCGCCGGCGGCGGCGCCCTGCCGCTCCTGCAACTTTCCGGCATCCCGGAAGGCAAGGGCTTCGGTGGTTTCCCGGTGAGCGGCCAGTGGCTGCGCTGCGACAACCCGGAAATCGTCAAGCAGCACCAGGCCAAGGTCTACAGCCAGGCCGAGGTCGGCTCGCCGCCGATGTCCGTGCCGCACCTGGACACCCGCGTGGTGGACGGCAAGAAATCCCTGCTGTTCGGCCCCTATGCCGGTTTCTCCACCAAGTTCCTGCGCCAGGGCAACATCCTGCCGATGCTCTCGGTGGCCCGCGACAACATGGACCTGACCCGCTACCTGATCGGCCAGGTCATGCAGTCGCCGGAACAGCGCCTGGAAGCCCTGCGTAAGTTCTACCCCGAAGCCAGGGCCGAGGACTGGCGCCTGGAAGTCGCCGGCCAGCGCGTGCAGATCATCAAGAAAGATCCGAAGAAAGGCGGCATCCTGCAGTTCGGCACCGAGCTGGTGGCCGCCCACGACGGCTCCATCGCCGCCCTGCTGGGCGCCTCGCCGGGCGCCTCGGTGACCGTCTCGATCATGCTCGGCCTGATCGAGCGCTGCTTCCCGGAGCAGGCCCGCTCGCCGGAGTGGAGCGCCAAGCTGAAGGAAATCTTCCCGGCTCGCGAGAAAGAGCTGGAAAGCGACGCCGAGCTGTACCGCAGCGTCAGCAGCCGTTGCAGCGAGGTGCTGGAACTGACCGCGAAGAACGACGTGCAGGCCCCGGTCAACGCCGAGTGAGCCACGCGCTACGGAACAAGCCGCCTTCGGGCGGCTTTTTCATTTGCGGAGTCAGGCGCCGGCCTCGCAATTGATCATCCAGGACACCCCGAAACGGTCCACCAGGGTACCGAAACAGGGCGACCAGAAGGTCTTGCCCAACTCCAGCTCGACCCGCCCGCCGTCCTCCAGCAAGGCGTCATAGCAGCGCCGCGCCTGCTGCGGGTCGCGGGTATTCAGCGAAAGGGAAATCCCGGAGATCGGCTGCAACGCCGGCCCGTGCCCGTCCGAGGCCATGATCTGGCTGTCGCCGATCTGCAGGTTGGCGTGCATCACCTTGTCGCACCAGCCTTCCGGCACCACCACCGGACCGGGCGCCTCGTCGAAGCGGAACAGGAAACTCACCCTGGCACCGATGGCGTGTTCATAGAAACGCAGGGCCTCTTCGCAACGGCCGTTGAAGCAGACGTAGGGCTGGACGTACATGGGAACCTCGGCAGGCTGTTTTTCCTGTGAGTGTAGAAAAGCAGCAGCCGACAGGCAGCCTCTCGCAGAGTGAATAACGCAGTCCTGGCCATTCGCCCCTCCCCGCCGCCCTGGCGATCCACGACCGCGGCGGGGCCCGCGCGGCGTCTATCGACCCTTGCCACCGCCAGCCGCCATTCGGATGCTGGCGTTCTCCGACGGGCGTGACTCGGCGGACCGCGCAACGAAAAAACCCGCCGAAGGGCGGGCTTTTCGCTGCATAGCCGGCTCAGGCGCCCTTGGCCGCCTGCAGCGCTTCGATGTAGGGCACGGCTTGGCGCTGGTCGGCGACCAGGGCGACGAAGTCGTTGCCCTTGGCGTCGCGCGCGTCGAGATCGTAGCCGGCCTCGCGGAAGAAGGTGAGGAAGCGCTCGAAGTCGTCGATGCGCAGGCCGCGATAGGCCTTGATCAGCTTGTGCAGCGAGGGGGGCGTGTCGTCGGCCGGCTCGACGCCGAGGAACAGCTTGATCGACTCGTCACTGATCTCTTCGCCAATGATCTGTTTCTTGTCTTTGCGCATCGCTTTCTCTCAACGGCTCTGGGGCCGGGCTCGCCCGGCGCGGGATAAGGCCAGGCAGTTTACTCCCGGCGCGCGGCGAGGCTCAACGCGCGCGTACCGCGCCGGTGTGCAGGTCGGCCCAGACATGGCCGTTGGGATAGGCGAGGAACTGACAATAGACCGTCTGGTTGCGCAGCAGGTCGAGCAACGCCGGGTACTGCGCCAGCGGGTAGTTGAGCGTGAGGGTGCGGGTCCCGGCATCGTAGACCGGCTTCTTCAGGCTCTTGCCTTCGCTGTCGAACTGGATCAGCACCTGGGCCAGGGTCGCGCCCTTGCTCAACGGCTTGCCCTTCAGGCGCAGCAGGGTCGGCGTGGTGATCGGGATCGGCTGCTGGTTGGACTGCCGCTGGTTGCCCAGCACCACGCTGTACTCGGTGATCTGGATCAGTTGCTGCTGCTCCGGCGCCTCCTGGCGCAACTGGCCGTCGTCGGGCGGCAGGAAGCGCGCGTGCATCGGGGGATTCTCGGCGGCCAGGCCGGCCAGACTGACGAACAGGAGCAGGGAGCCGCACAGGCTACGGGCGAACATCGGGACCTCCGGACAGGGCGAGCCGGCACTCTAGCATGGCTGCCGACCCGCCGCCGAAGCGAAGCGCTCAGGCGAACTGGGCGCGCATCCAGTCCCGGTAGGCCGGCGCATCGGCGCTGCCTTCGGCAGGCGCCCAACTGGCGAACTCGCCTTCGCCGAGCGGGCGGTAAGGCCCGGCCTTGCATTCGAACAGGATGCTGTCCGGCTCCAGCACCACCAGGGCATGGAACACCCCGGGCGGCAGGTCGACACCGGGGCAGTCCCCAGCGGCGCTCAACTCGCGCTTGTCGAGGAGTTCCCCGTCCTCGGCGAAGACCAGCAGGCCGAGACGGCCCTTGAGCACGATCAGCGCCTCGGCCTTGCCCGCATCCAGGTGCCGGTGCGGCGGGATGTAGGTATTCGGCTGGAGGCCCACCGCCATGCGATGGCAGGGCTCCTCCATGCGGTGGAAGTTGTGATGCTGGCGACCACGCGGCGCGTTACCCGCCCCGCTCGCCAGTTCGGCGAACAATTGCTGGTCGAGGTAGCGCGGTCCGGCCATCTCAGAGCCCCTTGACCGCGAAGATGCCCGCGGCGTTGCGCCAGTAGCCCTTGTAGTCCATGCCGTAGCCGAACACGTAGCGGTCGGCGCAGTAGAGGCCAGTGAAGCTGGCCTTGAGGTCGGGCCGGGCCTTGCGCTCGTGTTCCTTGTCCACCAGTACGGCGGTGTGCACCGCGCGTGCGCCGGCATGCTTGCAGAAGTCGATGATCGCCGAGAGGGTGTGCCCTTCGTCGAGGATGTCGTCGATGATCAGCACATCACGGTCGATGAAGGAGATTTCCGGCTTGGCCTTCCAGAACAGTTCGCCGCCGGAGGTCTCGTTGCGGTAACGGGTCGCATGCAGGTAGGACAGTTCGAGGGGGAAGTCGAGCAGCGGGAGCAGCTTGCCGGAGAAGATCAGGCCGCCGTTCATCACGCAGAAGACCACCGGGTTGGTCTCGCCGAGATCGCGGTTGATCGCCTCGGCGACGCGACCGATGGCTGCCTCGACCTCGTCGTTGTTGAACAGGCAGTCGGCTTCCGCCCTGACTTGGCGGATGTGCGCGAGATCGACGGACATGGTGCTTCTCCCTGGCTGGGCTGAGAAAAAGTCGGCAAAGGTACTCATCCGGTCGCCATCGGGCAACCCCCGGCGGTCGAGTGCGAATCAGAATAATGGTCCAGACTGTGCGGAATGCATTACGCTAGCGCAATTTTTTTGCCCGCCCCCCGTTGGAGACAGTCGCCCATGCCCGTACATGAGATCCGCCACCCCCTCATCCGCCACAAACTGGGCCTGATGCGCCGTGCCGATATCAGCACCAAGAACTTCCGCGAACTGGCCCAGGAAGTCGGCGCCCTGCTGACCTACGAGGCGACCAAGGACCTGCCCCTGGAACAGTACGAAATCCCCGGATGGGCCGGCCCGGTGACGGTGGAGAAGATCTCCGGGAAGAAGATCACCGTGGTGCCGATCCTGCGCGCCGGCATCGGCATGCTCGACGGCGTGCTCAGCCTGATTCCCGGCGCCAAGGTCAGCGCGGTCGGCGTCGCCCGCAACGAAGAGACCCTGGAAGCACGCACCTACCTGGAAAAACTGGCGCCGGACATCGCCGAGCGACGCTCGCTGATCATCGACCCGATGCTCGCCACCGGTGGCTCGATGGTCGCCACCATCGACCTGCTGAAGAAGGCCGGCAGCAAGGAAATCCGCGCCATGGTGCTGGTCGCCGCCCCCGAGGGCATCGAGGCGGTACGCAAGGCCCACCCGGACGTGATCATCTATACCGCCTCGATCGACGAGAAGCTCGACGAGAACGGCTACATCATTCCGGGCCTGGGCGACGCCGGCGACAAGATCTTCGGTACCAAGCAGAAGGAAGCCTGAACATGGGCGATGCCTTCCAGGAGCCGCTCTGGCGCCAGGTGCTGTCAGGCGCGCAGATGCTGTTCGTCGCCTTCGGCGCGCTGGTGCTGATGCCGCTGATCACCGGTCTGGATCCCAACGTCGCGCTGTTCACCGCCGGCCTCGGGACCCTGCTGTTCCAATTGGTGACCGGGCGCCAGGTACCGGTGTTCCTCGCCTCCAGCTTCGCCTTCATCACCCCGATCATCCTCGCCAAGGGCCAGTTCGGCCTGGCCGCGACCATGGGCGGGGTGGTCGCCGCCGGCTTCGTCTACACCTTCATGGGCCTGGCGGTGAAGATCAAGGGCACCGGCTTCATCGATAAACTGCTGCCGCCGGTGGTGATCGGCCCGGTGATCATCTCGATCGGCCTGGCGATGGCGCCGATCGCGGCGAACATGGCGATGGGCAAGGCCGGCGACGGCAGCGAGTTGCTGCCGTACCGCACCGCGATGATGATCTCGATGCCGGCGCTGCTCACCACCCTGGTGGTGGCGGTATTCGGCAAGGGTATCTTCCGCCTGGTGCCAATCATCGCCGGCGTGCTGGTCGGCTTCGCCCTGTCGTTCGTCTTCGGCGTGGTCGACACCGCCGCGATCGTCGCCGCACCCTGGCTGGAACTGCCGAAATTCACCGCGCCGGAATTCAACTGGCAGGCGATCCTGTTCATCGTCCCGGTGGCCCTGGCCCCGGCCATCGAGCATATCGGCGGGGTCATCGCGGTGGGCGGCGTCACCGGCCAGGACTACCTGAAGAAGCCCGGCCTGCACCGCACCCTCCTTGGCGACGGCCTGGCCACCTCGGCCGCCGGCCTGTTCGGCGGACCGCCCAACACCACCTACGCGGAAGTCACCGGCGCAGTGATGCTGACCAAGAACTACAACCCGAAGATCATGACCTGGGCGGCGGTGATCGCCATCACCCTGGCCTTCGTCGGCAAGTTCGGCGCGATCCTGCAAAGCATCCCGGTACCGGTGATGGGCGGCATCCTCTGCCTGCTGTTCGGCACCATCGCCTCGGTCGGCATGAACACCCTGATCCGGCACAAGGTCGATCTCTCGGAAGCGCGCAACCTGGTGATCGTCTCGGTGACCCTGGTGTTCGGCATCGGCGGCGTGCTGATCGGCAGCGGTACCGGTCCCGACGACATCGGCCTGAAGGGCATCGCCCTGTGCGCCATCGTCGCCATCGTCCTCAACCTGTTGCTGCCGGGCAACGACGGCTGGCAGAACAAGGCGCTCGACCAACAACACAAGGATTCACACTGAAACCAACGGGCGGAACACTTCGCTGTTCCGTCCGTATTCCACCCGCCTCGTTATTTTCAAATCATGTAGTCAATCGCTTACTACTTTGTAATTAAACTTCCTTGCATTTCCCAAATAACCACGCCATCTAACTGGCAGAGATCTACTCGCGCTGCTATATAGCCAGTCAAGCATGACTGGCGACCGCTCTGTGCCGCGCCATCCATGAACTTAGAGTTTTGCGGATATATAAGGCCGATCATTTAAAGTCGTGGGAACTTTCTTTATCCGCCAACATCGTCCTGCGCCACCGACATTCATTATCGACAGGAAGTTAGAGATGAATAAACGCATTCCGGCAGTCTTGTTGTTCTGTGCCTGCGCCAGCCTGCTGGGCACCGCCCAGGCCGCCGGTACGCTGATCGGCCAGGTCGGCGTGCAGATGGTCATCGGTGCCGGCTGCACCATCATCAACGGCAGCGTCAGCGGCGGTATCAACCAGTGGGGAACCCTGGACTTCGGCAGCCATTCCGACCTCACCAACGTGGTCGACGCGCAGACCGTCGGCACCAGCGGCAATATCCAGATCCAGTGCAGCACCGGCCTGACCCCGAGCCTGACGGTGAACGCAGGCCTGCACGCCAGCGGCGGCCAGCGCTACATGCAGAACACCACCACCACCAGCAGCACCATCGCCTACAACATCTATTCGGACGCCGCGCGCAGCGCGCTGATCCAGGCCAACACACCGGTGGACATCTCCTCGGTCTCCACCGGCACCGCGGTCAACATCCCCCTCTATGGCCGCGTGGTGCCCACCGGACAAAGCACACCCACGCCGACGGCGGGGACCTACACCGACACCCTGCTGGTCACCATCGCCTGGTAAGACGCGCCGCCAGGCGCGGCGCCAGGCAGCATGGTCCTGGGGGGACCGATGAGCCTGAACCGCTACTTCACCGGAGGACTGCTCTGCCTGCTCGGCTGCAACCCGGCAAACGCGCAGACCGCCACCATCGTCCTGAGCGCCACGCTGCTCCCGGCCTGCGAAGCGGGTAGCGTCGGCAGCGGCGGCGCGATCACCTTCGGCACCCTCGACTTCGGCCAGTACGCCTCCCTGAACAACGCCATCAGCGCCACCAGCCAGCAAGGCGCAGGCTCCATCCGGGTCAGGTGCGTCAGCGGCCAGACCTATGCGATCACGCTCGACGGCGGGCTCTACGGCAGCGTCGCCACGCGGCGCATGGCGAACATCGCCAACACCGCCCTCACCCTGACCTACAACCTGTACAGCGACCGCCCCGGCGGCATCGTCTGGGACAACACCACCGGCGTTGCCGCCACCGGCAACGGCAACGACCAGTGGTACCCCATCTACGGCCTGGTGCCGGCACAGACCACGCCGGTCGCCGGGACCTACCGCGACACCGTCAACGTGACCATCAGTTGGTGATGCCGATGTCCAGCCGGCGTCTATTCCTGTCGCTTCTCCTGCTCCCGCTGCCGAACCTGGTCGCGCATGCCGATCCATCGCCGATCAGCCGCGCCTTCCAGGTCCAGGCGGTGGTCGCCAACGGCTGCGCCTTCGGCACCGCCATCAGCAACAACGCCTATGACCTCGGCACCCTGAGCTTCGGCACCCTCGGCAACCTGGCCAGTCCGGTTAACGTCGCCAGCAGCTCCGGGGCCGGCTCCATCGTCCTGACCTGCACTCCGGGAATGACCGTCTCCGTCGCCCTCGACTACGGGGTCAATGGCGGCAGCAGCAGCCAGCGCTACCTGAAGCGGGTGAGCGGTAACGAGACCCTCGCCTACCAGCTCTACCAGGATGCCGCCTACTCCCAGGTCTGGGGCAACGGGGCACTCGCGCGGACCATCGCCAACTTTCCCGCCAGCACCCAGACCTACACGGTATACGCGCGCCTGTTCGCGGTCGGCAGCCTGCCGTCCGCCGGCAACTACCGCGATACCGTCACCGTCACCCTTTCGTTCTGAGCCGTCATGGAGGATCACATGCCCAGTCCACACCTACCTCTCCGCCCCGGCCGCTGGCTTGCGGCGCTGCTGGCGCTGTTCCTGGGCGGCCCGGCACAAGCCGCCAGTGCGGTGCTGATCTGGCCGATCAACCCGGCCATCGAAGCCGACCAACCGGCCACCGCGCTGTGGCTGGAGAATCGCGGCAAGCAACCGGTGACCCTGCAGGTGCGCGTGCTCGGCTGGTCCCAGGCGGATTTCCAGGACGTCTATCGCAACCAGCAGGCAGTGATTCCCAGCCCGCCCTTCGTCAAGGTCGAGCCGGGCCGCCGGCAGCTGGTCCGGCTGATCCGCCAGGGCGGCCAGCCCAGCACGCCGGAGGACGCCTATCGGGTGCTGATCGACGAAGTGCCCGACGGCAGCGCGGGGCAGACGCAACGAAGCCCCGGTCTCGCCCTGCAGTTCCAGATGCGCTATTCGGTGCCGCTGTTCGTCAGCGCCGACGGCGTCTGGACCCAGCCGCGCAGCGATGTCGAGCGCGACCCGGCCGACGCGACCCGGCCGAAGCTGGCCTGGCGGCTGGTCGAGGAACAGGGCAAGCGTTACCTGCAGGTGCGCAACGAGGGTAGCGTGCACGCCCGCCTGAGCCATGTCCGCTGGGAGGGCAACGGCCGCAGCCTGGCGCTGCTGGACGGCCTGCTCGGCTACGTGCTGCCCGGCCGGCAGATGCGCTGGCCGCTGCCGCCGGGGCTGCTGCCGGACGCCGGCATGACCCTGAAACTGCAACTGGCGGACAACGACGCGCCGATCAGCGTTCCCGGCTACTGAGGCGGACGTCGGTCCCGTGCCTCGCCCGTGTCAGCGGCGCTCTCGCCACCACCGCTCGCTACTGATCGGCCTGGCGCTGCTCTCCCCTGTCCATGCGGCGGACTACCTGGCCGGACTGCCGCCGCCGCAACCCGCTCCGTCCGGCGGCAGCAACGTCCTCTACTACCTGGAACTGGTGATCAACGGCCGCGACAGCGGCCAGGTGGTGCCGGTCAACGCCGCCGATGGCCATTACCTGCTCGACGCCGCGGCCCTGCGCGAAGCCGGCGTGCGCCTGCCTGGCAACCCCGCCGGACAGGTCGCGGTGGACGCCCTGCCCGAGGTCCGGGCGGACTATGACAGCGCCAGCCAGCAACTGCACCTGCAAGTGCCGCCGGACTGGCTGCCGGAGCAGCGCTTCGACGATCCCGGACTGGTCGCCCGCGCCCCGGCGCGCAGCAGCCTCGGCGCGCTGTTCAACTACGACCTGTACTACTCGGACCCCGCCGACGGCGCCACGCCCTGGCTTTCCGCGCTGCTCGAGCAACGCCTGTTCGACGGCTTCGGGGTGATCTCCAACCCCGGCGTCTACACCCGCTATTTCGGCGACGCCGACAACCTCGACAGCCGCTACCTGCGCTACGACACCTACTGGCTGTACAACGACGAACGCAACATGCACAGCTACCAACTGGGCGACTACGTCAACGGCGCGCTGAACTGGACCACCCCGGTACGCATGGGCGGCTTTCGCTTCGCCCGCAACTTCGGCGTACGTCCGGACCTGGTCACCTATCCGCTGCTGCGCTTCGACGGCCAGGCCGCCGTACCCAGCACCGTCGACCTTTTCATCAACGGCTACAAGGCCAGCAGCGCCGACCTGCAACCCGGTCCCTTCGCCATCAGCAACGTGCCATACATCAACGGAGCCGGCGAAGCCACGGTGGTGACCACCGACGCCCAGGGCCGACAAGTGGTGACCAGCCTGCCGTTCTACGTATCCAACACCCTGCTGGCGCGCGGCCTGAGCGATTTCGACCTGTCCGTCGGGCGTCTGCGCGACGACTACGGCCTGCGCAACTTCTCCTATGCCGACAATGCCGCCAGCGGCATCTACCGCTACGGCGTCAGCGACCGCCTGACCCTCTCCACCCACGCCGAGGCCGCCAGCGACCTGCGCCTGCTCGGCATCGGCGGCGACATCGCCGTGGCCACCTTCGGCACCCTCAGCCTGGCGGCCAGCGGCAGCGACGGCCAGGGCGACAGCGGCCAGCAATACCTGCTCGGCTACTCCTACTATTCGCGACGGCTCGGCCTCAGCCTGCAACACATCGAGCGCAGCGCCGGTTATGGCGACCTCGGCACCCTGGACGGCGAGTACCAGTTGAGCCGGCGCACCGACCAGGCTACCGCCAGCCTGACCTTCGACGAGCAGGGCACCATCGGTACCGGCTACTTCGACATCCGCGCCCGCGACGGCAGCCGCACGCGCCTGGCCAACCTCTCCTACAGCCGCCCGATCGGCAGCCGTAGCAGCTTCTACCTGGCGCTGAACAAAGATCTCGACGGCGACGGCTACAGCGCGCTGATGCAACTGGTGATTCCCTTCGACATCAACGGCCTGCTGAACATCGGCGTCACCCGCGACAGCGACCGGCGCTACAGCGAGCGGGTGATCTGGAGCCGCTCCACGCCGAGCCAGGGCGGCCTCGGCTGGAACCTCGGCTATGGCGGCGGCGCCAGCCGCTATCAGCAGGCCGACCTGACCTGGCGCATGCAGAACGTGCAACTGCAGGGCGGCCTCTATGGCGAGACCGGCAACTACACTCGCTGGGCCGATCTCAGCGGCTCGCTGGTATGGATGGACAACGCCGTGTTCGCCAGCAACCGGATCAACGACGCCTTCGTCCTGGTCAGCACCAAGGGTTATCCACAGGTGCCGATCCGCTACGAGAACCAACTGATGGGCAGCACCGACGACAACGGCCACCTGCTGGTGCCCTGGGTCGCGGCCTACTACCCGGCGAAGTTCCAGATCGAGCCGCTGGACCTTCCGGCCAACGTCAGCGCGCCCGAAGTCGAGCAGCGCGTGGCGGTACGCCAGGGCAGCGGCCTGCTGCTGGATTTCCCGATCCGTGCCGTGGTCGCCGCCAGCATCAGCCTGGTGGACGAGCGCGGCGAACCGCTGCCGCTGGGCAGCCAGGCCAAAGAAACCGGCAGCGGCCAGCGCGCCAGCGTCGGCTGGGACGGCCAGGTCTATTTCGAAGGATTGCAAAGCGACAACCAGCTACGCGTGGTCCGCCCCGACGGCCGGGCCTGCCAGGCACGCTTCCGCCTGGACACGCGCAAACCCACCGTCAGCCAGGTCGGCCCGCTGACCTGCTCGGCCCCCATCGGAGATACGCCATGAGCCGCCACTCCACGTCCGCCTGCCTGCTCGGCTTCGCTACGCTCTGCGCCAGCCCGTTGCTGCTCGCCGCCTGCACCACCAGCTCCGGCACCGGCAATTTCGGCAGCCTGAGCTCGTTCACCGTGGTCAGCACCGCACAGACCATCACCGGCACCACCGGCTTCAAGTGCACCGGCAGCCTGTTGTCGATCCTCAGCACCAACACCATCGACGCGACCATCGCCAGCACCGCCAATCCGCTGGGCACCACGCCGCGGCTGTACAACGCCGCCAGCGGCACCTACCTGCCCTACAGTATCTGCAAGGACAACGGCTGCGGCACCGTCTACAACGTCGGCTCGACGGTACGCTGGAGCAGCACCACCTTCCTCGGCATCCTCGGCCTGTTCAACGCCACCGACGGCAGCCTGCCGCTGTACCTGCGCACCGCCACCGGGGTGACCCTGCCGGCCGGCACCTATACCGATACCATCGGCCTGAACTGGGCCTGGCACCTGTGCGCGGCGGGCATCGGCCCAGTCTGCATATACGACGACGGCACCGCCAGCAGCAGCGTCAACGTTACCCTGACGGTGCTCAAGGACTGCTTCATCGACAGCGCTCCGGACCTCAGCTTCGGCAGCGCCGCGCTGGTCTCGGCCTTCACCGCGGTGAACCAGAACATTGGCGTGCGCTGCACCCTGAACGCCACCTATACCATCGGCTTCGACAACGGCAACAACTTCAGCGGCGGCTGGCGGCGAATGCTCAGCGGCGCCAACGCGATCCAGTACAACCTCTACAAACCGGGAGACTCGACGGTCTGGACCACCAGCAACACCCAGGCAGGCACCGGTAGCGGCGCCGCGCAGAACGTGCCGTACCGGGCCATCGTCAACCCGGCCCAGGGCAACGTCCCCGCCGGTACCTACAGCGATACCGTGCGGGTGATCCTCACCTACTGAGTCAGGCCGGCTGCCGGGACGCCTTCCAATCCTCGCCGCCCTCGCCTTCCCGTCGCAGGCTCCAGTCCTTCAGATGCTCCAGGCTGGCGCGATAGGGCTTGAGGCCGATCCCCAGCAGGACCACCGCACCAAGCACCGCGGCCAGGGTCACCAGCAGCAGCGAGTAGCGCAGCGCCATGTCGTCGGCGAAGACGAAATCGGTGACCAGCGCCACCGCCGTCGGGCCCACGCCGAGACCGAACAGGGTGACCACGAACAGGTAGATCGCCGAGGCCTGGCCGCGCATCGAGTTGGGCATGATCTCCTGGATCGCCGCCGGGGCCACGCCGAACGGCATGCTCAGGAAGAACACCGTCGGCGCCATCAGCGCCGCCGCCCAATTGGCGTTGTCCAGCAGCGGATAGACCAGGGTGAAGGGAATCACCGCCCAGGCGGCGAGCAGCCCGACGCGCATGTTCGCGTCGCTGCGCCCGCGCTTCGCCCAGTAGTCGGCCAGGCGCCCGCCGAAGACGATGCCGAGACAGCCGAACACCGCGACGATGCTGCCGTAGACCACCCCGACATGACCGGCGTCCCAGCCGTGGGTGCGGACGAAGAAGGTCGGCACCCAGGCGCCGCTGCCGTAGCCGGCGAAGGACAGGCAGGCGAAACCGAAGTTGTGGCAGAGCACGGTCTTGCGGTTGGCCCGCAGGTAGGCGCCGACCTCGCCCAGCGGCACCGCCACGCCTGCGCCGACTCCGCGCCGGGCCGGCTCGCGGATAGCCAGCAGCAACAGGCAGAAGAGCACGCCGGCGGCGCCGAGGATGAGGAAGATCAGTTGCCACGGGCGCACCTCGCCGAACAGCGGCAGATGCACGTCGCCCTGGGCCGAGGCGAACTTGATCACCAGCCCGCCGAGCAGGAAGGCCAGCCCCGAGCCCAGGTAGATGCCCATCGAGTAGACGCTGATCGCCGTCGCCCGACGCTCGCGCGGGAAGCTGTCGGCGATCAGCGAATAGGCCGCTGGCGACAGCGCCGCCTCGCCGACCCCGACGCCGACCCGGAAGGTGAGGAATTGCCAATAGCTGCGCGCCAGACCGCAGGCCGCGGTCATCGCGCTCCACACCAGCACGCCGAACAGGATCAGGCCGCGCCGGCTGCGGTTGTCGGCCATGCGTCCGAGCGGGATACCGCAAAGGGTGTAGAACAGGGCGAAGGACAAGCCCATCAGCAGGCTCATTTCCGTATCGCTGATGGCCAGGTCGCGGCGGATCGGGCCGACCAGCAGGTTGAGGATCTGCCGGTCGATGAAGGACAGCACATAGGCGACCATGAGGATCGCCACCGTGGTCCAGGCCGCAAGGTTGGAGGGATAGCCGTTATTGTTGTTATGCATGCCGAACTCCTGGACGCCGCCGAAGCGGCGGATGCGAAGGGAGGGTCGACAGGCAGGATAAGCCGGCAACATCCGGGCTTATACCCAGGGCAAGGGACTATAGAACTGCTGAATGCGGGAAGCGGGTTCCGGCGAATGACCGCCAGGTCATTCGCCGCCGCATGCGCTCAGAGCCTGTCCAGCATCTCGCGAGCTGGGCGGGGAAGCGGAGCTGACGAGCGGCAAATGAGCACTTCAAAGCCGTCATACCGCGCCGCGCAGCGGATCATGAACAGGCTCTCAGAGCGGCCTGGCCAAGCGCCCGCTCATCTCGGCCAGGGCGCCGACCCAGGCGGGGTGGTCGTTGAGGCAGGGAATCAGCACCAGGTCCTCGCCGCCGGCACTGATGAACTGCTCGCGGCCGCGCATGCCGATTTCCTCCAGGGTCTCGATGCAGTCGGCAACGAACGCCGGACACATCACCAGCAGGCGCTTCACCCCGCGCTGCACCAGTTCGTCGAGCTTGGCGTCGGTATAGGGCTCGATCCACTTGGCGCGCCCCAGGCGCGACTGGAACGACACCGACCAGCGCCCCTGCTCCAGGCCGGCGCGCTCGGCGAAGGCCTCGGCGGTGCGCAGGCACTGGCTGCGGTAGCAGAGGGCGAGGGCTTCGGGGCTGACGTTGCGGCTGTTCTCGGCCAGCAGGTCGTGGGCAGGATCCTTCACCAGCTTGCGGATGTGCCGCTCGGGCAAGCCATGGAAGCTCAGCAACAGATGGTCGTGGGGCTGCTGCAGGTACGGACGCACGCTTTCCACCAGGGCATCGAGGTAGACCGGCTGGTCGTAGAACGGCGGCAGCGTGCTGACCTCCAGGCCCAGGCGATGGGCGGCGATCACCCGGCGCACCTCCTGTTCGGCGGTGGTCGTGGTGCTGTCGGCGAACTGCGGATACAGCGGCGCCAGGGTCACCCGCCGGATACCGCGGCGCGCCAGGTCGAGCAGGACCTTCTCGATGGCCGGCTGGCCGTAGCGCATCGCCAGTTCCACCGGTCCATGCGGCCAGTGCGGCTTCATCGCTTCCTGCAGGCGACGACTGAGGACGATCAGTGGCGACCCTTCGTCCCACCAGATCGAGCTGTAGGCGTGCGCCGATTCGGCCGGACGCTTGATCAGGATCAGCGACACCAGCAGGCGCCGCAGCGGCCAGGGCAGGTCGACCACGTAGGGATCCATGAGGAACTGGTCGAGATAGCGGCGGACATCCTCCACCCGGGTCGAATCCGGGGAGCCCAGGTTGAGCAACAGCAGGGCATTCTCGGTCATGCCTGATCCTTTCGTCGGGCGTCCAGGACATCGGCCAGCGCCACGTCCAGGTCGGTGAATTGAAAACGGTAGCCGGCGTCCTGCAAGCGTTGCGGCAAGGCTCGCTGGCCGCCGAGCAGCAATCCGGACATTTCTCCCAGCCCGAGGCGCAGGACGAACCCGGGGGTCGGTATCCGCGCCGGCTTGTGCAGCGCCCGGCCCAGGGCCTTGGCGAAATCGCGGTTGCGCACCGGGTTGGGAGCGCACGCATTATAGGGACCGCTGGCATCGGGCCGCCGCAAAAGAAAATCGATCAGCTCGATTTGATCCTCGATATGAATCCACGGCATCCATTGCCGGCCGTCACCCAGCGGTCCGCCCAGGCCGAGCCGGTAGAGCGGCAACAGGCGCCCGAGGAAGCCGCCCTCGGGGGCCAGCACCAGGCCGGTGCGCAACAGCACGACACGGGTGCCGAGCTTCTCCGCCTCGCGGGCGATCTGCTCCCAGGCTAGGCATAGCTCGCTGGCGAAATCCTCGCCGGCCGCCGCCCCCTCCTCGGTCACCGGGCGCTCGCCGCTGTCGCCATACCAACCCACCGCAGAACCCGATAACAGAAGGTCCGGGCGCTGCTCGCGAGCGTCCAGCCATTCCACCAGGCGCTCGGTAAGGCGTACCCGGCTTTCCCACAGCAGCGCCTTGCGCTTGTGACTCCAGGGTTTGTCCGCGATCGGCTCGCCGGCCAGGTTGACCACCGCGTCGAGCGGCTGGTCGCCGTACTCGTCGAAACGATCGATGCCGCGCACGCCGACGCCGCACAGCGATTCCACCTGCTGCGGCCGCCGGCTGAACACGGTCAGCCGGTGCCCGGCCTGTCGCCAGCGGGCGCACAGGCGGCGCCCCATCAGGCCGGTACCGCCGGTCAAGAGAATGTGCATGGCTGTCTCCTCGTTTTGCCTGCGTGCCCTTTCAGTCTGGACCCTGGACATCGATCTGCCCGATGACCGTGCATCCTTCCCCCATTCCGGCGTTATCCTGTGGATGGAAGATCCGTCGGCTCCGGCCGGGGAACCCTGGCGTCGTTTTCGACTCAGCCAAGGAACAGGGCTTGCATCGCACTGGTGCCTTAGTGAACGGCGCCAGCCGTCTATTCTTCAGATAACTCGGTTGATACTTCCGAACGGAACGTCTGAAGGTTCGACAGGCCAGGAAGCGAGCCGTGCGCCGCAAGCGCGCCATCGGCGCGATGCAAGGTGCGCCTCGAAGCACGCGCAATACTGTACATTAAATCAAGCTTGTACAAGAAACCTGATTCGCCTGTCCAGACGCTACACAACCAGAGAGGCATGTCATGAGCGTCCCCATCGCCATCATCGGTACTGGCATCGCCGGGCTTTCCGCCGCCCACGCATTGAGATCCGCCGGCCAGACCGTACAACTGTTCGACAAGGGCCACGGCAGCGGCGGCCGCATGGCCAGCAAGCGCAGCGAGGCCGGCACGCTGGACCTCGGCGCGCAATACTTCACCGCCCGCGACCGGCGCTTCCTCGACGCCTTGCAACACTGGCGCGAGGAAGGCTGGGTGGACGAGTGGAAACCCGCTCTCTACCAATACCGCGACGGCCAGCTGAGCCCCTCCCCGGACGAGCAGCCACGCTGGGTCGGCATCCCGCGGATGAGTGCGATCACCCGCGCCCTGCTCACCGATCTGCAAGTGGTCTTCTCCTGCCGCATCACCGAGGTCTTCCGCGGCAAGCAGCACTGGCACCTGCAGGACGCCGAGGGACAGAACCACGGTCCGTTCAACCAGGTCCTGATCGCCATCCCCGCTCCCCAGGCCACGCCGCTGCTGGCCAGCGTGCCGAAACTGGCGGCCACCGCCGCGAGCGTGGTCATGGAGCCGACCTGGGCGGTGGCGCTGGGCTTCCGCGAGGTACTCGACACCCCGGTGCAGGGCTGCTTCGTGCACGACAGTCCGATCGCCTGGCTGGCCTGCAATCGCAGCAAGCCGGGGCGCGACACCACCCTCGACACCTGGGTGCTGCACGCCACCAGCCAGTGGAGCCGGCAGCACATCGACATGGCCAAGGAGGACGTGGTCGAGCACCTGCGCTGCGCCTTCGCCGAGGTGATCGGCTGCGCCGTACCGGAAGCCGCCTTCAGCATCGCCCACCGCTGGCTCTATGCACGCCCGGCGGAGGCCCACCAGTGGGGCGCCCTCGGCGATCCCGACCTGGGCATCTACGCCTGCGGCGACTGGTGCTCCAGCGGCCGCGTCGAAGGCGCCTGGCTCAGCGGCCAGGAAGCCGCGCGGCGCCTGCTGGAACATCTCTGAGGGGATCGGGCCGTCGCCTGGCGGCCCGATGTGACAAGAAAATACCTATACAAATACATTGACCTGTACAAGATAAGTTCTAGGATGTGTCGTATGACCGCCTGACTGTCGAGCTGCGCGCGAACCTCCTTTCCCCTCGGGAGACGACACCGATGCACGAATCTCACCCTTCCCTGACGCCCCGACTCGGCATCAGCGCCTGCCTGCTCGGCGAACCGGTGCGCTTCAACGGCGGCCACAAGCGATCCGCGCTTTGCGAGGAACTGGCGCGACACGTCGAGTTCGTCTCCTTCTGCCCGGAACAGGCCATCGGCCTGGGCACGCCGCGCCCGGCGATTCGCCTGGAAGGCACTCCGGAAGCCGCCGAGGCGCGGAGCCGCGACGGCCTGGCGGTCGGCGGAGCGCTCGCCGAATATGCGCGGAGGGTGGCGCAACGGGCGGATACGCTGGACGGTTTCATCTTCATGCAACGCTCGCCGTCCTGCGGGCTGCAACGGGTCAAGGTCTATCCAGAAGGCGGCGGCGCGCCGCGCGCCGAAGGCCGTGGACGCTTCGCCGCAGCCCTTTGCGAAGCCTTGCCGGAGCTACCGGTGGAAGAAGAAGGCCGGCTGCACGATCCGGTCCTGCGGGAGAACTTCCTCACCCGCGTGTATGCCCATGCCCACTGGCAGGCCCTGCGCCAGCGCGGCCTCAGCCATTCGGCCATCGTCGCCTTCCATAGCCGCTACAAGTACCAGTTGCTGGCCCATTCGCCGGAGCACTACCGCAGCCTCGGCCGCCTGCTCGGCGAAGCCGGCCACTACCAGCCGGAAGCCCTCGGCACTCGCTACTTCGGCGAGCTGATGCAGGGCTTGCGCCGCTGCGCGACCCGCGGCAGCCATGGCAACGTGTTGCTGCACCTGAGCGGCTACCTGAAACGCGACCTCGCAACCGAAGACAGGCGTGAATTGCGCGAGCTGATCGAGCAATACCGGCATGGCAGCGTGCCGCTGGTGGTACCGCTGACCCTGCTAAAGCACCACTTCCGTCGCCACCCGCATGCATACATCGCCCAGCAGGCCTACCTGCAACCGCACCCGACCGAACTCGGCCTGCGCAACGCGCTCTAGGATTTCCCGATGAACTCGCCCCACCTCGAACGCGGCGGCCTGCCGATCCGCGAAGTCACTCGTCTGACCGGCGTCCATCCGGTCACCCTGCGCGCCTGGGAGCGCCGCTATGGCCTGGTGGTGCCGCAACGCACCGGCAAGGGGCACCGGCTCTACAGCGAAGAGCAGGTCGAGCGCATCCGCCGGATACTCGTCTGGCTCGAGCGTGGCGTCGCCATCAGCCAGGTGCGCGCGCTGCTGGAGCGTCCGGAGGAAACCCCGGCGGCGGATGTCGAATCCCCCTGGGAACGCCTGCACGAACAGCTGCTGGACGCCATCGCCGCGCTGGCCGAGCGACGCCTCGACGATCTGTTCAACCAGGCCGCGTCGCTCTATCCGGTAGCGACCCTCTGCGAAAAGCTTCTGCAACCCTTGCTGCAGCACCTCGAACGACGCTGGCAGGGACAGTTCGGCGCGCGCATGGAGCGGGCCTTCTTCTTCTCCTGGTTGCGCAGCAAGCTGGGCGCCCGCCTTTATCACCAGCAACGGCTGCAACAGGGCGCGCCGCTGCTGCTGGTCAACCAGTCCGAGCTGTCGCTGGAACCGAACCTCTGGCTGTGCAGTTGGTTGCTCGGCAGCGGCGAGGTGCCGCTGCAGGTCTTCGACTGGCCGCTGCCACCGGCCGAACTGGCCCTGGCCTGCGAACGCCTGGAAGCTCGCGGCGTGTTGCTGTACGCCAGTCATCGCCTCAATCCGGAGCACCTGCCGCGCCTGCTGGCAGGGGTGAGCTGCCCGGTGGTGCTGGTCGGACCGGCCGTGGAGATCCAGCGCGAAGCCTTCGAAACCTTGGCGCTAACTGGCCTGCTGCTGGCGAGCACGCCCCTGGAAGCCCGCCGCCTGCTCGGCGAACAAGGTCTGTTGAACCCATGAACGGACTTCCGATGAACCTGATCTGGTTTCGCTGCGACCTGCGAACCACCGATAACAGCGCGCTCCTCGCCGCCGCCGATGGGCGCCCTTGCGTGGCTCTCTACCTGCTCAGCCCGGCGCAGTGGCGGGAACACGACGATGCGCCCTGCAAGGTCGACTTCTGGCTGCGCAACCTGGGCGAGCTGCAACGCCAGCTCGCCGCGCTGAACATCCCGCTGCTGGTGCGCGACTGCGGCCACTGGCGGCAAGCCCCGGAAGTCATCGGCCGGCTCTGTCGGGAGCTGGGAGTCGGCGCGGTACACGTCAACCAGGAATACGGGGTGAACGAGGAACGCCGCGACCAGGCCGTCGGCCAACGCCTGCGTGAACAGGGCGTGGCCTTCCACAGCCACCTCGACCAGCTGTTCTTCGCCCCCGGCTCGGTGCTGACCCGAACTGGCGGCTATTTCCAGGTGTTCAGCCAGTTCCGCAAGGTCTGCCACGAACGGCTGTACCAGGCCCTGCCGGGTGTCCGCCCGCGTCCGCAGCCCCAGCCACCGCACGCGCTGGCCAGCGACCCGCTGCCGGATGCCGTGCCCGCCTTCCCGCGGCCGGCCGATAGCTTGCGCCGCCTCTGGCCGGCAGGCGAAGAGGTAGCGCAGGAACGCCTGCGCGACTTCGCCGACCAGCACCTGGCCGACTACCATGAACGGCGCGACTTCCCGGCGCTTCCCGGCACCAGCCAACTGTCGCCCTACCTGGCCGCCGGCGTACTCTCACCCAGGCAATGCCTGGACGCCGCGCTGGTTGCCAACCGCGGCGAGTTCAGCGGCGGCCAGCAAGGCGCCGCGACCTGGATCAACGAGCTGCTCTGGCGCGAGTTCTACAAGCACATCCTGGTCGGCTACCCCCGGGTCTCCCGGCACCGCCCCTTCCGCGAGGAGACCGAAGCCCTGCGCTGGCGCCAGGCCCCGGCGGAACTCGAAGCCTGGCAACAGGGGCGCACCGGCATACCGATCATCGACGCGGCAATGCGCCAGTTGCTCGCCACCGGCTGGATGCACAATCGCCTGCGGATGGTGGTAGCGATGTTCCTCAGCAAGAACCTGCTGATCGACTGGCGCGAAGGCGAACGCTGGTTCATGCGCCACCTCATCGACGGTGACCTGGCGGCGAACAACGGCGGCTGGCAGTGGAGCGCATCCACCGGCACCGACGCGGTCCCCTACTTCCGCCTGTTCAATCCGCTCTCGCAGTCCGAACGCTTCGACCCACGCGGCGAGTTCATCCGCCACTGGCTGCCGGAACTGGCCGGCCTGGAGCGCAAGGCGATCCACGATCCGTCCAGCCTGGGGCTGTTCGCCGGGGTCGACTATCCACGGCCGATGGTCGACCTGAAGGCCAGCCGCGAACGGGCGCTGGCGGCTTTCCGCAACCTGCCGCCGCGCGATGGTCGCGCGTAGGGCGCGTCAGCGAGCTATCGCCTCCCGCCAAATGGCTCGCTCTTTCCATAGGGCGGTGCGGCGTGGCGGAAGAATCGCAGGCATGAAAAAGCCGGGATGAACCCGGCTTTTTTCGCCCGTGCCGACTAGATCGGGATCTTGTAGAACAGGCTGTAGGACTCGATACCGTCGTTCGGCTGTTTCAGGCCGGCGTTGGAATAGTGGATCGCCCGAACGCCGACCGACTGGCCGTTGGCGAACTTCAGGCCGGCGCCGATGCGGTCTTCGAAGTTCAGGGAGGAACCCAGGTTCTGGTCGCCGACACGGGTGCCGGAGAACGCCGCCACGCCGATACCGGCCTCGATGAATGGCTTGATCGAGTCGCCGGCGAACTCGTAGACGAATACCGGAGCGAACGACAGCGAATGCTTGCCGGCGCCTTCATCGCCACCTTCCCAATAGGTGTAGCCCGCATCCCAGTAGCCGGTCAGGCGCCCGGTGGAGGTCTGCCACCAGCTCTTGTCCCAATCCCAGCTCAGGCCCAGGCGATAGGTCATGCCCGACTGGCCGGTCGCACCGACGGCGGCCGAGACGTCCGCCGCCTGGGCGGAGGCCACGTGGACGGAGGAAAGTGCGGCCAGAACGGCCAGCGGAAGTAGTTTCTTCATTGAAACGTCCTTTTCGAAAGTTGCATGAAAGCCCCCGCATTCAAGCTGCGCATTATAAGAGCGCACTTACTAAAGCAGATACTAGACCAAACGCTTTAGTTCAAAAAATCGCTGACACGTCTGCCAGGAACGACTAAACGACTAATTTTCCTACGCTTTCCGGGCTTCCCCAGAGGATCGGCAGGATCCTTTCCATCTCCTCCTGCAGCGCGCTGGTCCAGAAACGCGGCGTCGCGGCCTGGCCAGAGGCCAGTAGCGCCCGCGCCGACAATACGCGCTCCAGCTGCCGGGCGACAGCCGCTCCCGTATCGATCACCGCCATCTCCGCCGGGATCAGCTCGGCCAGCAGGGGTTTGACGAAGGGATAATGAGTACAGCCGAGGATCAGCGTATCGCAGCCCTGTTCGAGGATGGGCGCCAGCAGGCGTTCCAGCAGTGCCCGGGTTTGCGGCCCATAGAGATCGCCGGCTTCGATGCGCTCGACCAGCCCCGGGCAGGGCTGGGTGAAGACCTGTACGTCGCTGGCGAAGCGGTCGAGCAAGGCGGCGAAACGCGCGCTCTTCAGAGTTCCGGTGGTGGCCAGGACGCCGACCCGACCGTTGCGGGTGGCCGCCGCGGCCGGCTTCACCGCAGGCTCCATGGCCACCAGCGGCACCTGCGGATAACGTTCGCGCAATTCCGCCGCAGCCGCAGCCGTCGCGGTATTGCAGGCCAGTACCAGAGCCTTGGCGCCCTGCTCCAGAAGGAAATCACCGATCCGCTCGCAGCGTTCGCGGATGTACTCCGCGCTCTTCTCGCCGTAGGGCACATGGGCGTTGTCGGCGACGTAGAGCAACGATTCGGATGGCAGGCGCGCGCGAATCTCACGCAATACGCTGAGCCCGCCGACCCCGGAATCGAAAACGCCGACCGCGGCCGACTCAACCGCCATGGCGTTGCCCGCAGACGGCACAGGAAGGATCGCGACGCACCCGCAATTCGCGGAAGCGCGTGCCGAGGGCGTCCACCAGCAGCAGGCGGCCCACCAGCGGTTCGCCGAAACCGGCCAGCAGCTTGAGCGCCTCCAGCGCCTGCAGGCTACCGACCAGCCCCACCAGCGGACCGATCACGCCGGCCTCGCTGCAGGTCAGCTCGGCCTCGCTGCCGTGCCCGTAGAGGCATTGGTAGCAGGGGCTTTCGTCGCGGCGGGTATCGAATACCGAAAGCTGGCCCTCGAGACGGATCGCCGCGCCGCTGACCAGGGGCTTGCCGGCGCGCACGCAGGCGACGTTGACCGCCTCGCGGGTGGCGAAGTTGTCGGTGCAGTCGAGCACCAGGTCGACCGCCGCCACGGCGGCATCGAGGGAGTCCTTGTCCAGCGCGGCGCTATGGCTGACCAGGCGGATCTGCGGATTCAGCGCGCCCAGCCGGCGCATCGCCGACTCCACCTTGCCGACACCGACGCTGGTGCCATCGTGGATGATCTGCCGTTGCAGGTTGGTCAGGTCGACCGTATCGAAATCCGCCAGGTGCAGCTCGCCGACCCCGGCCGCGGCCAGGTACAGCGCCACCGGCGAACCCAGGCCGCCAAGACCGACGATCAGTGCGCGGCTGCGCTTCAGGCGCAGCTGGCCCTCGACGTCGACCTGCGCCAGCAGGATCTGGCGACTGTAGCGCAGCAGTTCCTCGTCGCTCAGCATACCCATTGTCCGAGAGTGATCCGCTCGTTGCCGCCGAGGTCGCGCAACGTATGTACCCCGGCGAAGCCGCGGGCGCCGAGCAGTTCGCGCACAGCCGCCCCTTGATCATAGCCGTGCTCGAGCAGCAACCAGCCTTCGTCCAGCAAATGCTGCGGCGCCTGGGCGACGATCTGGCGGATATCGTCGAGGCCATCGCTACCCGCGACCAGCGCGCTCTTCGGCTCGAAGCGCACGTCGCCCTCGCTCAGGTGCGGATCGCTGGCAGGGATATACGGCGGATTGCCGACGATCATCCGGAAGCGTCGGCCATCGAGAGCGGAGAACCAGTGGCTGCGGCGCACCTCGACGTTCTCCAGGAGCAGCCGCTGGCGATTGCGCTCGGCCAGCGCCACGGCCTCTTCCACGCGGTCCACCGCAGTCACCGTCCACAGCGGCCGTTCGCTGGCCAGGGCCAGGGCGATGGCGCCGGTGCCGGTGCCCAGGTCGAGCACGGTAGCGGTGTCCGCCGCGAGGGTCGCCAGCGCGGTTTCCACCAGCAGTTCGGTGTCCGGGCGCGGGATCAGGGTGTGTGGCGCGACCTCCAGGTCCAGGCTCCAGAAGCCCTGGTGGCCAAGTATGTAGGCCACCGGCTCGCCGTTGCGCCGACGGGCGATCCAGTCGTCGAACCGCTCGTTGGCCTCGCGCGGCACGATGCGCTCCGGCCAGGTACGCAGGAAGCTGCGCGGCTTGCCCATCGCCGCCGCCAGCAGCAACTCGGTGTCGAGCCGGGCGCTGGGCGAATCGGGCAGTTGGGAATCCTTGAGAAGGGTACAGATAGTGGTCATGTCAGTCGCCCAGGGCCGCCAGTTGATCGGCCTGGTATTCCTGCAGCAGCGGCTCGATCACCTGTTCCACCGCGCCCTCCATCACCTCGCCCAGGGAGTACAGGGTGAGGTTGATGCGATGGTCGGTGACCCGCCCTTGCGGGAAGTTGTAGGTACGGATGCGCTCCGAGCGGTCGCCCGAGCCCACCAGCAGCTTGCGCGTGCTGGCGATCGCCTGCTGCGCCGCGGCCTGCTGCTGGTCGTTGAGCTTGGCCGCCAGCCAGGCCATGGCCTTGGCGCGGTTCTTGTGCTGCGAGCGCTCTTCCTGGCACTCGACCACGATGCCGCTGGGAATGTGGGTGATGCGCACCGCCGAGTCGGTCTTGTTGACGTGCTGGCCGCCGGCGCCGGAGGAACGGTAGGTGTCCACCCGCAGGTCGGCCGGGTTGATCTCGATCGCTGCCTGCTCGTCCGGCTCCGGCAGCACCGCGACAGTGCAGGCGGAAGTGTGGATCCGGCCCTGGGATTCGGTTTCCGGCACCCGCTGCACGCGGTGCGCGCCGGACTCGAACTTGAGCTTGGCGTAGACGTTGTCGCCCTCGACCCGGGCAATCACTTCCTTGTAGCCACCGTGCTCGCCCTCGTTCTCCGACAGCGTCTCGACCCGCCAGCCCTGGCGCTCGGCGTAGCGCGAATACATGCGGAACAGGTCGCCGGAGAAGATCGCCGCCTCGTCGCCACCGGTGCCGGCACGGATCTCCAGGAACACGTTGCGGCTGTCGTTGGGATCCTTCGGCAGCAGCATGCGCTGCAGGCTGTCGCCGAGGGCGGCGAGGCGGCCGCGCGCTTCGGCGACCTCCTCCTCGGCGAGGTCGCGCAACTCCGGGTCGCTGTCCTTGAGCAACGCCTGGGCGCCCTCGAGGTCGGCCTGCACCTTGCGGTAGTCGCGGAACGCCAGGATCACCGGTTCGACCTCGGCGTACTCGCGGGAATAGGCGCGGAAGCGGGTCTGGTCACTGATCACCTCGGCGTCGCCGAGCAGCGCCGTCAGTTCTTCGTAGCGATCGCTGAGGACATCCAGCTTTTTCAGCAGAGAAGCTTTCATGCAGGCATAGGTACCGGTCAGTGGCGCGGCGCGCCCTCGTCGAGGGCGAACAGCTCCTGGGCCAGGGCCAGCGCGTCGATGCGGCCCTCGGCGGACATTTTCTTCATCTGCACGCTGGGCGCGTGCAGCAGTTTGTTGGTCAGGCCGCGGGCCAGCTGGGCCATCACCTCGGCGGGGTCGGCACCGTTGGCCAGTTGCCGCTGGGCCTTGCCCAGCTCCTCATCGCGCAGGCGCTCGGCCTGCTGCCGATAGGCGCGCAGCACGTCCACCGCGGCCAGTTCGCGCAGGCGCTGCATGAACTCGGCGACGCCGCTGCCGACCAGTTCCTCGGCGGCCTGGGCAGCGCCCTGGCGGCTCTTGAGATTCTCCGCCACTACTTCGTGGAGGTCGTCGACGCTATAGAGGTAGACGTCGTCCAGTTCGCCGACTTCCGGCTCGATGTCGCGCGGCACGGCGATGTCGACCATGAACATCGGCTTGTGCTTGCGCTGCTTCAGCGCGCGCTCCACGGCGCCCTTGCCGAGGATCGGCAACTGGCTGGCAGTGGAGCTGATGACGATATCGCTGTTGGCCAACTCCTCGGGTATCTCCGAAAGCAGCACCGCATGGGCGCCGAACTGCTCGGCGAGCAGGCTGGCGCGCTCCAGGGTGCGGTTGGCCACCACGATGCGCTTCACGCCTTGCTCGAACAGGTGGCGCGCGACCAGGGTGATGGTCTCGCCGGCGCCGATCAGCAGCGCCTGGCTGCGGTGCAGGTCGCTGAAGATCTGCTTGGCCAGGCTCACCGCGGCGAACGCCACGGACACCGGGTTCTCGCCGATGGCGGTATCGGTGCGGACGGTCTTCGCCGTACTGAAGGTGGCCTGGAACAGGCGGCCGAGCAGCGGACCGACGGTGCCGGCCTCGCGCGCGACGGCGTAGGCCGACTTCATCTGGCCGAGGATCTGCGGCTCGCCGAGGACCATCGAGTCGAGGCCGGAGGCCACGCGCATCATGTGGCGCACCGCGTCTTCGTCCTGGTGCACATAGGCGCAGGCGCGCAACTCGTCGAGGGTCAGGCGATGGTAGTCCGCCAGCCAGGCGAGCACGTCGTCCGCGGTCGGATGGTCGATCTCCAGGTAGAGTTCGCTCCGGTTGCAGGTCGACAGGATGGCCGCCTCGCGGCTGGTGGTCAGGCGGCAGAGCTGCTGCAGCGCCTCGACCATCTGTTCCGGAGTGAAAGCCACGCGCTCGCGGACAGCCACCGAGGCGGTCTTGTGATTGATGCCGAGGGCAATGAAGGCCATGCAGGATCGCTGAGCTAATCGGGGAAACGCGCAATTCTCCTACTTCGCCAAGGGCAGGACAACCATTGCCGATGTATTGACCCCATAGACAGCTTCGTCGACGCCCGTCCCGGCCCCCTTGGGCTTGCCGGACGGCTTATGTCATGATGGCGCCACCCTCGCAGGTTCAAGGCCGGCTTTCTTCCTCTATGAACAAATCCCTTGCGCTGCTGACCGTCACGCTGCTGCTCGGCGGCTGCCAGTCACTTATCCACAAGACTCCCGATGGCACCCCGCCGGTGGAAGACACCGCGGTCGAGACCAAGGCCAAGCCGGAAAAGTACGCCTCCTTCAGCGAGGACAGCCTGTATTCGCTGCTGGTGGCCGAACTGGCCGGGCAGCGCAACCGCTTCGACATCGCCCTGAGCAACTATGTGGTGCAGGCGCAGAAAACCCGCGACCCCGGGGTTTCCGAGCGCGCCTTCCGCATCGCCGAATACCTCGGCGCCGACCAGGAAGCCCTCGACACTTCCCTGCTCTGGGCACACAGCGCGCCGGACAACCTCGATGCCCAACGCGCCGCCGCGATCCAGTTGGCCCGCGCCGGGCGCTACGAGGAGTCCATGGTGTACATGGAGAAGGTCCTCAACGGCCAGGGCGACACGCACTTCGACTTCCTCGCCCTGTCTGCCGCGGAGACCGACCCGGATACCCGCGCCGGCCTGCTGCAGAGCTTCGACCACCTGTTGAAGAAATACCCGAACAACGGCCAGTTGCTGTTCGGCAAGGCCCTGCTGCTGCAACAGGACGGCCGCCCGGATGAAGCCCTGACCCTGCTCGAGGACAACTCCGCAAGCCGCCACGAAGTCGCCCCGCTGCTGCTCCGCTCGCGCCTGTTGCAGAGCATGAAGCGCAGCGACGAGGCCCTGCCGCTGCTCAAGGCCGGGATCAAGGAACACCCGGACGACAAACGCGTGCGCCTCGCCTACGCGCGCCTGCTGGTGGAGCAGAATCGCCTGGACGACGCCAAGGCCGAGTTCGCCGGACTGGTCCAGCAATTCCCCGACGACGACGACCTGCGTTTCTCCCTGGCGCTGGTCTGCCTGGAAGCCCAGGCCTGGGACGAAGCCAGGATCTACCTGGAAGAACTGGTCGAGCGCGACAGCCACGTCGACGCCGCCCACTTCAACCTCGGACGCCTCGCCGAGGAACAGAAGGACACCGCGCGTGCCCTCGACGAGTACGGCCAGGTCGGTCCGGGCAATGACTTCCTCCCGGCGCAACTGCGCCAGACCGACGTCCTGCTCAAGGCCGGTCGCGTCGACGAAGCTGCCCAGCGCCTGGACAAGGCGCGCAGCGAGCAACCCGACTACGCCATCCAGCTGTACCTGATCGAAGCCGAGGCGCTGTCCAACAACGACCAGCAGGAAAAGGCCTGGCAGGCCATCCAGGAGGGTCTGAAGCAGTACCCGGAGGACCTCAACCTGCTCTACACCCGCTCGATGCTGGCGGAGAAGCGCAACGACCTGGCGCAGATGGAAAAGGACCTGCGCTTCGTCATCGCCCGCGAGCCGGACAACGCCATGGCCCTCAACGCCCTCGGCTACACCCTGGCCGACCGCACCACCCGCTACGGCGAGGCCCGCGAGCTGATCCTCAAGGCGCACAAGCTGAACCCGGACGACCCGGCGATCCTCGACAGCATGGGCTGGATCAACTATCGCCAGGGCAAGCTGGCGGACGCCGAGCGCTACCTGCGCCAGGCGCTGCAGCGCTACCCCGACCACGAGGTCGCCGCGCACCTGGGCGAAGTCCTCTGGGCCCAGGGGCGCCAAGACGACGCCCGGGCCATCTGGCGCGAATACCTCGACAAGCAGCCCGACAGCGACGTGCTGCGCCGCACCATCAAGCGCCTGACCGGCGCCGAGACTCCTTGAAACCATGCGTCTACGTCTTTTCCTCGCCGCCTCCGCGCTGGCCCTGCTCAGCGGCTGCGCCGGCCTGACCTCCCACGAAGCCCTGGAAGGCCAGGGCGATGCGCAGACCTGGAAAACCCACAAGCAGCAACTCAGCGAGCTGGATGCCTGGCAGATCGACGGCAAGGTCGGCATCCGCGCCCCGCGCGACTCCGGCAGCGGCACCCTGTTCTGGCTGCAGCGCCAGGGCTACTACGACATCCGCCTGTCCGGCCCGCTCGGCCGCGGCGCAGCACGCCTGACCGGGCGTGAAGGCGCGGTGAGCCTGGAGGTCGCCGGGCAGGGCCGCTACCAGGCGGAGTCCCCGGAAGCACTGCTGGAAGAACAACTAGGCTGGCGCCTGCCGGTCTCGCACCTGCTCTGGTGGGTACGCGGCCTCCCGGCGCCGGACAGCAAGAGCCGCCTGACCCTCGACGCCGACAGCCGCCTGGCGCGCCTGGAACAGGACGGCTGGCAGATCGAATACACCCGCTACGCCGAACAGAACGGCTACTGGCTACCCGAGCGCCTGAAACTGCACGGCCAGGACCTCGACGTCACCCTAGTGATCAAGGACTGGCAGCCGCGCCAGCTCGGCCGCTGACATGAGCGTGCGCCTCAGCCTGCCAGCCCCGGCCAAGCTCAATCTGTTCCTGCATATCCTCGGCCGCCGCGACGATGGCTATCACGAGTTGCAGACCCTGTTCCAATTCCTCGACCACGGCGACGAGCTGCATTTCGAAGCCCGCCAGGACGGCCAGGTACGCCTGCACACGGAAATCGCCGGGGTGCCGCACGACAGCAACCTGATCGTGCGCGCCGCGCGCGGGCTGCAGGAAGCCTCCGGCAGCCCGCAAGGCGCCGACATCTGGCTGGACAAGCGCTTGCCCATGGGGGGCGGCATCGGCGGCGGCAGCTCCGACGCCGCCACGACGCTCCTGGCCTTGAACCATCTCTGGCAACTCGGCTGGGACGAGGACCGCATCGCCGCCCTGGGCCTGCGCCTGGGCGCCGACGTGCCGGTCTTCACCCGCGGACGCGCGGCTTTCGCCGAGGGCGTGGGCGAAAAGCTCACCCCGGTGGACATCCCGGAGCCCTGGTATCTCGTCGTGGTTCCGCAAGTACTTGTCAGCACAGCAGAAATTTTTTCAGATCCACTGTTGACACGCGATTCTCCCGCCATTAAAGTGCGCACCGTTCTCGAGGGGGACAGCCGAAACGACTGTCAGCCGGTAGTCGAGAGGCGTTACCCAGAAGTTCGTAACGCTTTGATCTTGCTAAACAAATTTGTTTCAGCTAGATTAACCGGCACTGGAGGTTGTGTGTTTGGGAGCTTCCCAAACAAAGCTGAAGCTGATAAAGTCTCGGCCCTTCTTCCAGACCACCTTCAGAGGTTCGTCGCCAAAGGAAGCAACATCTCGATGTTGCACCGGAAGCTGGAAACTCTGGTCTGAGAAAGGAATGCCGAAACGGCATTCGAGCAATACCACAGGGGCGTCGCCAAGCGGTAAGGCAGCAGGTTTTGATCCTGCCATGCGTTGGTTCGAATCCAGCCGCCCCTGCCATTTTCCTCTTCTGTATTTCATCCGGATCCCTTCGGTCGACACAGGTACCTGTAGCGTGTCCAAGATGATGGTCTTCACGGGGAACGCTAACCCCGATCTTGCACGACGCGTCGTGCGTCAGCTGCACATTCCTCTTGGCGATGTTTCAGTTGGCAAATTCTCCGATGGCGAAATCAGCGTCGAAATCAACGAAAACGTCCGCGGCAAGGACGTATTCCTGATTCAGCCGACCTGCGCGCCGACCAACGACAACCTGATGGAACTGGTGGTGATGGCCGATGCCTTCCGCCGCTCCTCGGCCACTCGTATCACCGCTGTCATCCCCTACTTCGGCTATGCCCGCCAGGATCGCCGTCCGCGTTCCGCCCGCGTGGCCATCAGCGCCAAGGTAGTGGCCGACATGCTGACCGTCGTCGGGGTCAACCGTGTCCTCACGGTCGACCTGCACGCGGATCAGATCCAGGGCTTCTTCGATATCCCGGTAGACAACATCTACGGTTCCCCCGTGCTGGTGGACGATATCGAAGACCAGCGCTTCGAGAACCTGATGATCGTCTCCCCGGACATCGGCGGCGTGGTGCGCGCGCGCGCCGTGGCCAAGTCCCTGGGCGTTGACCTTGCGATCATCGACAAGCGTCGTCCCAAGGCCAACCAGTCCGAAGTGATGCACATCATCGGTGACGTCGAAGGCCGTACCTGCGTACTGGTAGACGACATGGTCGATACCGCCGGCACCCTCGGTCACGCCGCCAAGGCCCTGAAAGAGCACGGCGCCGCCAAGGTCATCGCCTACTGCACCCACCCGGTGCTGTCCGGCCGTGCCATCGAGAACATCGAGAAATCCGTACTGGACGAGCTGGTGGTGACCAACACCATCCCGCTGTCCGCCGCTGCCCAGGCCTGTGGCCGCATCCGCCAGCTGGACATCGCTCCGGTCGTTGCGGAAGCCATGCGCCGGATCAGCAACGAAGAATCGATCAGCGCGATGTTCCGCTGAGGCCCAGCCTCGGCGAACGCGCCTGAACGAAAACGCCCCGCTCCGGCGGGGCCTTTGAAATCGCCCGAACGCTGGTCGCAAGCGTTCGGGCGCATTGTTATTTTTGGAGATACACAATGGTCGACTTTATTCTGAATGCCCAAGTGCGTTCCGATCTGGGGAAAGGTGCGAGCCGCCGCCTGCGTCGTAACGCCGGTCTGGTTCCTGCTGTCGTTTACGGCGGCGACAAAGAGCCCCAGTCCGTAACCCTGGAACTGCGCGAAATCGCCAAGCTCCTGGAAAACGAGGCTGCCTTCAGCCACGTGATCGCCCTGAACGTTGGCGGCGCCAAGGAAACCGTACTGATCAAGGCCCTGCAGCGCCATCCGGCGAAAGGCTTCGTGATGCACGCCGACTTCCTGCGCGTGGTCGCCGACCACAAGCTGACCGCCCACGTACCGCTGCACTTCATCAACGAAGAAGTAGCCGTTGGCGTCAAGCAAGCCGGTGGCGAGATCTCCCACACCATCTCCGAAGTCGAAGTTTCCTGCCTGCCGAAAGACCTGCCGGAATTCATCGAAGTCGACATGGCCAAGGTCGAGCTGGGCCAGATCGTTCACCTGTCGGACCTCAAGGCTCCGAAAGGCGTCGAGCTGGTACAACTGGCCCACGGCAACGACCTGGCCGTTGCCAACATCCACGCTTCCCGCGTGGTGAAGGAAGAAGGTAGCGAAGAAGGCGCCGCCGAGTAATTCATTACTCGATCGCCTTTTTATAGAGAGGGGCTCCCGTCGTGACTGCCGTACAACTGATCGTTGGCCTGGGAAACCCGGGTCCTGAATACGACCAGACCCGGCATAACGCGGGGGCCCTTTTCGTTGAGCGCCTGGCGCATGCCCAGGGCGTCAGCCTCGTGGCTGACCGCAAGTATTTCGGCCTGGTCGGCAAGTTCAGCCACCAGGGCAAGGACGTTCGTTTGTTGATCCCGACCACCTACATGAACCGCAGCGGCCAGTCCGTAGCGGCGCTGGCGGGATTCTTCCGGATCGCCCCGGACGCCATCCTGGTGGCCCACGACGAACTCGACATGCCCCCTGGCGTCGCCAAGCTCAAGACCGGCGGCGGACACGGCGGGCACAACGGGTTGCGCGACATCATCGCCCAGCTCGGCAATCAGAATTCTTTCCATCGCCTGCGGCTTGGCATCGGCCATCCGGGGCACAGCAGCCTGGTTTCCGGTTACGTGCTCGGCCGCGCCCCGCGCAGCGAGCAGGAACTGCTCGACACCAGCATCGACTTCGCCCTCGGCGTGCTGCCGGAAATGCTCGCCGGGGACTGGACCCGGGCGATGCAGAAGCTGCACAGCCAGAAGGCCTGAACCACTTTTCTAGCGCCTGTCTGAGCGCGAGGGACATAGCATGGGATTCAACTGCGGCATCGTCGGCCTGCCCAACGTCGGCAAGTCCACCCTGTTCAACGCCCTGACCAAATCCGGTATCGCGGCGGAAAACTTCCCGTTCTGCACCATCGAGCCGAACAGCGGCATCGTGCCGATGCCCGACGCGCGCCTGAACGCCCTGGCCGAGATCGTCAAGCCCGAGCGCGTACTGCCGACCACCATGGAATTCGTCGACATCGCCGGCCTGGTGGCGGGCGCCTCCAAGGGTGAGGGCCTGGGCAACAAGTTCCTCGCCAACATCCGCGAGACCGACGCCATCGCCCACGTGGTGCGCTGCTTCGAAGACGACAACGTGATCCACGTGTCCAACAGCGTCGACCCCAAGCGCGACATCGAGATCATCGACCTCGAACTGATCTTCGCCGACCTCGACAGCTGCGAGAAGCAACTGCAGAAAGTCGCCCGCAACGCCAAGGGCGGCGACAAGGAAGCCCTGGCCCAGAAGGCCCTGCTGGAAAAGCTCATCCCCCACTTCACCGAGGGCAAGCCGGCGCGTTCGCTGCTGAAGAACCTCGGTGACGAGGAGAAGCGCCTGGTGCGCAGCTTCCACCTGCTGACCAGCAAGCCGGTGATGTACATCGCCAACGTCGCCGAGGACGGCTTCGAGAACAACCCGCACCTGGATGTGGTGAAGGCCATCGCCGAGGAAGAAGGCGCGGTGGTGGTGCCGGTGTGCAACAAGATCGAAGCCGAGATCGCCGAGCTGGAAGACGGCGAAGAGAAGGACATGTTCCTCGAGTCCCTCGGTCTCGAGGAACCCGGCCTGAACCGTGTGATCCGTGCCGGCTACGGCCTGCTCAACCTGCAGACCTACTTCACCGCCGGGGTGAAGGAAGTCCGCGCCTGGACCGTCCGCGTCGGCGCCACCGCCCCGCAGGCCGCCGGCGTGATCCACACCGACTTCGAGAAAGGCTTCATCCGCGCCGAAGTGGTCGCCTACGACGACTTCATCCAGTTCAAGGGCGAACAGGGCGCCAAGGAAGCCGGCAAATGGCGCCTGGAAGGCAAGGACTACATCGTCAAGGACGGCGACGTGATGCATTTCCGCTTCAACGTGTAATCCCCTTCCCGTCCCAGGAAAGCCCCGGCCAAGCGCCGGGGCTTTTCGCTCCTACCCCTCCCCATCGCCCTCTCTCCGGCGATCCGACCCCTTCCGTCTAAACGATTGAAAGATCAGAAAATTATCTAGCCCCAGGGGTTGACAGCCCCGCCCGAGATACGGAAAATGCGCGCCACTCGGCTACATAGCTCAGTCGGTTAGAGCGCAGCATTCATAATGCTGATGTCCCAGGTTCAAGTCCCGGTGTAGCCACCATATTTTTCAAGGGGTTAGCGCAAGCTAACCCCTTTTCTTTTGCCTGTGGTGACTACAAAGTGACTACAGCGTGCCTACCTCTTCCCTCACCCCTGCCTCTGCCCTACCCTTCGGTCATCAGCCAGTAGAGACAAGGGACATGTTCAGCGAACTCGGCTTTTCTATGTTTGACGTGCTTCTTCCCATTGCCTGCACTATCGGTGCGATCTTTGGGAGCCTGGCACAGTCAATGGTCGCGAATTACAACCTCACTCACCTTCCCCGCAAGGAAGGAGATATGAAACTCGCCTCGACTCAACTACGAGAACTTCGCTCCGCATGGCTATTCATGCGGCTTTTTGTTGGAGGCGTATTAGGCTTCGTTGTTGGGCTGTACTTCATTGGAGCACTACAAGAGACACCAGCAGTCTTTGCAAAGATATGGGCTCTATGTAGTGGTCTACTGATCCCGGACACCGATTTAG
>NZ_KV800293.1:0-93240 GCF_001810205.1 Pseudomonas sp. HMSC076A11
CACCGACAACCACCTGATGCTGATCAGCCTGGTGCGCCAGGGCCTGACCGGCAAGGAAGCCGACGCCGCCCTCGGCCGGGTCGGCATCACGGTGAACAAGAACGCCGTGCCGAACGATCCGCAGAGCCCGTTCGTCACCTCCGGCATCCGCATCGGCACCCCGGCCATCACCACCCGCGGGCTGCAGGAAGCGCAGAGCCGCGAACTGGCTGGCTGGATCTGCGACATCCTCGACCACCTCGGCGATGCCGACGTGGAGGCCAAGGTCGCCACCCAGGTCGCCGGTCTCTGCGCGGACTTCCCGGTCTATCGCTGAGCCCCCCGAAGACGGTCGGGGAGCCCGACGCGCCCCGGCCCAACCCTCTCCGCGGGAGAGGGAGCAACAGTTCAGGAGCATCCACATGCAACGCTACTCCGGCTTCGGCCTGTTAAAGCATTCACTGAGCCATCACGAGAACTGGCAACGCATGTGGCGCACGCCCACGCCGAAGCCGGTCTACGACGTGGTCATCGTCGGCGGCGGCGGGCACGGCCTGGCCACCGCCTACTACCTGGCCAAGGAACACGGCATCAGCAACGTGGCGGTAGTCGAGAAAGGTTGGCTGGGCGGCGGCAACACCGCGCGCAACACCACCATCGTGCGCTCCAACTACCTGTGGGACGAGTCCGCGCTGCTCTACGAACACGCGATGAAGCTGTGGGAGGGCCTGTCCCAGGACCTCAACTACAACGTGATGTTCTCCCAGCGCGGGGTCTACAACCTCTGCCACACCCTCCAGGACATGCGCGACGGCGAGCGCCGGGTCAGCGCCAACCGCCTCAACGGCGTCGACGGCGAATTGTTGAACGCGCAGCAGGTGGCGGAGGAGATTCCCTACCTGGACTGCAGCAAGAACACCCGCTACCCGATCATGGGCGCGACCATCCAGCGTCGCGGCGGCGTCGCCCGCCATGACGCGGTGGCCTGGGGCTTCGCCCGCGCCGCCGATGCCCTCGGCGTGGACCTGATCCAGCAGACCGAAGTCACCGGCTTCCGCAAGCAGGACGGCGCGGTGATCGGCGTCGAGACCAACCGCGGCTTCATCGGCGCGCGCCGTGTCGGAGTGGTCACCGCCGGCAACTCCGGGCACATGGCCAGGCTCGCCGGCTTCCGCCTGCCGCTGGAGTCGCACCCGTTGCAGGCGCTGGTCTCCGAGCCACTGAAGCCGATCATCGACAGCGTGATCATGTCCAACGCCGTGCATGGCTACATCAGCCAGTCGGACAAGGGCGACCTGGTCATCGGCGCCGGCATCGACGGCTACAACGGCTACGGCCAGCGCGGCTCTTACCCGGTGATCGAGCACACCCTGCAAGCCATCGTCGAGATGTTCCCGGTGCTCTCGCGGGTACGCATGAACCGCCAATGGGGCGGCATCGTCGACACCACCCCGGACGCCTGCCCGATCATCGGCAAGACTCCGGTGCAGAACCTGTTCTTCAACTGCGGCTGGGGCACCGGCGGCTTCAAGGCCACTCCCGGCTCCGGAAACGTCTTCGCCGCCACCCTGGCCAAGGGCGAACCGCATCCGTTGGCCGCGCCCTTCTCCATCGAACGCTTCCACAGCGGTGCGCTGATCGACGAGCACGGCGCGGCGGCAGTGGCGCACTGACAAAAGCCGCCCGCAGGGCGAAATCCGCTGCCCCTCGCCCTTCAGGGAGAGGGTGCCGGTCAACCGGCAAGAACAGTTTCCGGAGGCTACAAAATGCTGAATATCTTCTGCCCCCACTGCGGCGAACTGCGTTCCGAAGAGGAATTCCACGCCAAGGGTCAGGCCCACATCCCGCGCCCGCTCGACCCGAACGCCTGCAGCGACGAGGAATGGGGCGACTACATGTTCTTCCGCGACAACCCGCGCGGCCTCCATCACGAGCTGTGGGTGCACGCCGCCGGCTGCCGCAAGTACTTCAACGTCACCCGACATACGGTGACCTACGAGATCCTCGAGACCTACCTGATCGGCGAGCAGCCCAGCGTCGTCGCCGACGGTGAGAAGAAAGCCGCCGTACAAGGGGAACCGGCATGAGCCAGATCAATCGCCTGTCCAGCGGCGGCCGCATCGACCGCAACCGCCCGCTGACCTTCAGCTTCAACGGCCAGCACTACCAGGGCTATGCCGGCGACACCCTGGCCGCCGCGCTGCTGGCCAACGGCGTCGACATCGTCGGCCGCAGCTTCAAGTACTCGCGGGCGCGCGGCATCGTCGCCGCCGGCGCCGAGGAGCCCAACGCGATCCTGCAGATCGGCTCCCGCGAAGCCACTCAGATCCCCAACGTACGCGCCACCCAGCAGGCCCTCTACGGCGGCCTGGTGGCCACCAGTACCAACGGCTGGCCGAACGTGCAGAACGACCTGATGGGAATCTTCGGCAAGGTCGGCGGCAAGCTGATGCCGCCCGGTTTCTACTACAAGACCTTCATGTACCCGCAGTCGATGTGGATGACCTACGAGAAGTACATCCGCAAGGCCGCCGGCCTGGGCCGCGCGCCGACCGAGGTCGATCCGGACAGCTACGACTGGATGAACCACCACTGCGACGTGCTGGTGGTCGGCGGCGGCCCGGCCGGCCTGGCCGCCGCCCTCGCCGCCGCTCGCAGCGGCGCGCGGGTGATTCTCGCCGACGAGCAGGAAGAGTTCGGCGGCAGCCTGCTGGACACCCGCGAGACCCTCGACGGCAAGCCCGCCGCCGAGTGGGTCGCGGACGCCGTGGCCGAGCTGCAAGGCCTGCCGGAAGTCATCCTGCTACCGCGCTCCACGGTCAACGGCTACCACGACCACAACTTCCTCACCATCCACGAGCGGCGCACCGACCACCTCGGCGAGGTCGCCCCGCTCGGCCAGGTCCGCCAGCGCGTGCACCGCGTACGCGCCAAGCGCGTGGTACTGGCCGCCGGCGCCCATGAGCGGCCGCTGGTCTACGGCAACAACGACCTGCCCGGCAACATGCTCGCCGGCGCGGTTTCCACCTATGTACGGCGCTACGGCGTGGCACCGGGCAAGAAACTGGTGCTGGCCACCAACAACGACTACGCCTACCGCGTCGCCCTCGACTGGCAGGAAGCCGGCCTGCAAGTGGTGGCCATCGCCGACGCCAGGGCCAATCCGCGCGGCGAGTGGGTCGAGGAAGCACGCCAACGCGGTATGCGGGTGATCACCGGCAGTTCGGTGATCGAGGCTCGCGGCGGCAAGCGGGTCAGCGGCGCCAAGGTCGCCCGGATCGACCTGCAGGCCATGCGCGCCAGCGGCGGCGAATGGCTGGACTGCGACCTGATCGCCAGCTCCGGCGGCTACAGCCCGGTCGTGCACCTGGCCTCGCACCTGGGCGGCAAGCCGGAATGGCGCGAGGAAATCCTCGCCTTCGTCCCCGGCGAAGGCCTGCAGAAGCGCATCTGCGCCGGCGCCGTGAACGGCGTGTTCGGGCTCGCCGAGGTGCTCGCCGACGGCTACCAGGCCGGGAGCCGCGCCGCCCTCGACGCCGGCTACAAGACCGCCGCCGGCAGCCTGCCGAAGGTCCAGCCGCGCCGCGAGGAAGCACCCGTCGCGCTGTTCCAGGTGCCCCACGAGAAGCCCACGGCACGCGCACCGAAGCAGTTCGTCGATCCGCAGAACGACGTCACCGCCGCCGCCATCGAACTGGCCTGCCGCGAGGGCTTCGAGTCCATCGAGCACGTCAAGCGCTACACCGCGCTGGGCTTCGGCACCGACCAGGGCAAGCTGGGCAACATCAACGGCCTGGCGATCGCCGCGCGGGCCCAGGGCAAGAGCATCGCCGACACCGGCACCACCATGTTCCGTCCGAACTACACCCCGGTGACCTTCGGCGCCGTCGCCGGCCGCCACTGCGGGCACCTGTTCGAACCGGTGCGTTTCACCGCCCTGCACGCCTGGCACGTGAAGAACGGCGCCGAGTTCGAGGACGTCGGCCAGTGGAAGCGGCCGTGGTACTTCCCGCGCCGCGGCGAGGACATGCACGCCGCCGTGGCCCGCGAATGCCGCGCGGTGCGCGAGGCGGTCGGCCTGCTCGACGCCTCGACCCTGGGCAAGATCGACATCCAGGGCCCGGACGCGCGGGAGTTCCTCAACCGGGTCTACACCAACGCCTGGACCAAGCTCGACGTCGGCAAGGCGCGCTACGGCCTGATGTGCAAGGAAGACGGGATGGTCTTCGACGACGGCGTGACCGCCTGCCTGGCCGACAACCACTTCGTCATGACCACCACCACCGGCGGCGCCGCCCGCGTACTGGAGTGGCTGGAGCTGTACCACCAGACCGAATGGCCGGAGCTGAAGGTGTACTTCACCTCGGTCACCGACCACTACGCGACCCTCACCCTGTCCGGCCCGAACAGCCGCAAGCTGCTCGCCGAAGTCACCGACATCGACCTGGACAAGGATGCCTTCCCCTTCATGACCTGGAAGGAAGGCAAGGTCGCCGGGGTGCCGGCGCGGGTGTTCCGCATCTCCTTCACCGGCGAGCTGAGCTACGAGGTGAACGTCCAGGCCGACTACGCCATGGGCGTGCTCGAAGCGCTCGCCGAGCACGGTGCGAAGTACGGCCTGACGCCCTACGGCACCGAGACCATGCACGTCCTGCGCGCCGAGAAGGGCTTCATCATCGTCGGCCAGGACACCGATGCCTCGGTCACCCCGGACGATCTCAACATGGGCTGGGCGGTGGGCCGCAGCAAGCCGTTCTCCTGGATCGGCTGGCGCGGCATGAACCGCGCCGACTGCCTGCGCGAGGATCGCAAGCAACTGGTCGGACTCAGGCCGAGCAACCCGCAGGAGGTACTGCCCGAAGGCGCGCAACTGGTGTTCGACACCCAGCAGGCGATCCCGATGAAGATGGTCGGCCACGTCACCTCCAGCTACATGAGCGCCAGCCTCGGCCACGGCTTCGCCCTGGCGGTGGTGAAAGGCGGCCTCAAGCGCATGGGCCAGAAGATCTACGCGCCGCTGGCGGACGGCCGCTTCATCGAGGCGGAGATCTGCTCCTCGGTGTTCTACGACCCCAAAGGGGAGCGGCAGAACGTGGATTGACCGGAGAGGGATGCGCTCCTCTCCCCGGCCCTCTTCCCGAAGGGAGAAGGCAGACAGGCTACCAGGGCGCTCGGCGCCCCAAGGTGAAAACGAATGAGCAAGGCAAACGTCTACCAGCAACGCCCCGAACCCGGCGTCCACGCCGAATCGCCGCTGCACCATGCCGAGCTGCACAAGCTCGCCGGCAAGACCGCCGCGAAGGCCGGTATCGTCCTGCGCGAGAAGAAGCTGCTCGGCCACCTGGTGCTGCGCGGCGATGCCGCCGACCCGGCCTTCGCCGCCGCCGTGCACCAGGCCCTCGGCCTGGAACTGCCGGTGGCCCTGACCCTGGTCGCCAGCGGCGAGACCTCGCTGCAATGGCTGGCCCCGGACGAATGGTTGCTGATCGTCCCCGGCGGCGAGGAATACGCCGTCGAACAGCGCCTGCGCCAGGCCCTGGGCGAGGAGCTGCACTACGCGGTGGTCAACGTCAGCGGCGGGCAGACGCTGCTCGAACTGAGCGGAGCGAACGTCCGCGAACTGCTGATGAAATCCACCAGCTACGACGTGCATCCGAGCAACTTCCCGGTGGGCAAGGCGGTCGGCAGCATCTTCGCCAAGTCGCAATGCGTGATCCGCCATACCGGCGAGGACACCTGGGAGCTGGTCGTGCGCCGCAGCTTCGCCGACTACTTCTGGCTCTGGTTGCAGGACGCCAGCGCCGAATACGGCCTGCAGGTAGCGGCATGAGCAGCCTTCCCCTCTCCCCGAGAGGGGATACCGGACCCGGAGCCTCGCGATGAGCCGTACCCCCGACACCTGGATCCTCACCGCCGACAGTCCCAGCCTGCTGGGCACCGTCGACGTGGTGACGCGCTACCTCTTCGAGCAGCGCTGCTACGTCACCGAGCACCACTCGTTCGACGACCGCCTGGCGCAACGCTTCTTCATCCGCGTGGAGTTCCGCGCCGGCGACGGCTTCGACGAAGCCTCCTTCCGCGCCGGACTGGCCGAACGGGTGGCACCGTTCGGCATGCGTACCGAGCTGACCGCGCCGGGCTACCGCAGCCAGGTGGCGATCATGGTTTCCAAGGCCGACCACTGCCTGAACGACCTGCTCTACCGCCAGCGCATCGGCCAGTTGCCGATGGACGTGGTGGCGGTGATTTCCAATCACCCGGACCTGGAGCCGCTGGCGCGCTGGCACGGCATTCCCTACCACCACTTCCCGCTCGACCCGAACGACAAGCCGGCCCAGGAAGCCAGGGTCTGGCAGGTGCTCGAAGAGAGTGGCGCCGAGCTGGTGATCCTCGCTCGCTACATGCAGGTGCTGTCGCCGGAACTGTGCCGGCGCCTGGACGGCTGGGCGATCAACATCCATCACTCCCTGCTGCCCGGCTTCAAGGGCGCCAAGCCGTACCACCAGGCCTACCAGAAGGGCGTGAAGCTGGTCGGCGCCACCGCCCACTACATCAACAACGACCTCGACGAAGGGCCGATCATCGCCCAGGGCGTCGAGACGGTCGACCACGCCCACTACCCCGAGGACCTGATCGCCAAGGGCCGCGACATCGAGTGCCTGACCCTGGCGCGGGCGGTGGGCTACCACATCGAGCGGAGGGTATTCCTCAACGCCAATCGGACCGTGGTGCTGTAAGCGCGCCCTCTCTTCCCAACCCTCGCTGAAGGAAGAGCGCCAGGGAGAGGGGCGCTTCCCACGGCCTCGCGACCCGAGCAACACCGACAGCCCGCCGGCTGCCAGCATTCTCCGGCCCTGTCGCGCAACAGACGACTTTCCAGTGCAAAGCCGCGCGGCCGTGGACGCCGCGCATTTGTACCCACAACGACAAAGAGGAAACGCGTATGTCTGGCAATCGTGGTGTGGTCTATCTCGGCCCGGGCAAGGTCGAGGTGCAGAACATTCCCTATCCGAAGATGCAGGACCCGCAGGGCCGGCAGATCGACCACGGGGTGATCCTGCGGGTGGTCTCCACCAACATCTGCGGCTCCGACCAGCACATGGTGCGCGGCCGCACCACCGCGCCGGAAGGCCTGGTGCTGGGCCACGAGATCACCGGCGAGGTGGTGGAGATCGGGCGTGGCGTGGAAACCATGAAGATCGGCGACCTGGTCTCGGTACCGTTCAACGTCGCCTGCGGCCATTGCCGTACCTGCAAGGAACAGCACACCGGCGTCTGCCTGACGGTCAATCCGGCGCGTGCCGGCGGCGCCTACGGCTACGTCGACATGGGTGGCTGGGTCGGCGGCCAGGCCGAATACGTGCTGGTGCCCTACGCCGACTTCAACCTGCTGAAACTGCCCAACCGCGAAGCGGCGATGGAGAAGATCCGCGACCTGACCTGCCTTTCGGACATCCTCCCCACCGGCTACCACGGCGCGGTCACCGCCGGCGTCGGCCCGGGCAGCACGGTCTACATCGCCGGCGCCGGTCCGGTCGGCCTGGCCGCGGCGGCCTCGGCACGCCTGCTCGGCGCGGCGGTGGTGATCGTCGGCGACGTCAACCCGACCCGCCTGGCCCACGCCAAGAAACAGGGCTTCGAGATCGCCGACCTGTCCAAGGACACCCCGCTGCACGAACAGATCGCCGCTCTGCTGGGCGAGCCGGAGGTCGACTGCGCGGTCGATGCGGTCGGTTTCGAGGCGCGCGGCCACGGCCATTCGGGCTCGCAGCAGGAAGCCCCGGCCACCGTGCTCAACTCGCTGATGGGCATCACCCGGGTCGCCGGCAAGATCGGCATTCCCGGCCTGTACGTCACCGAAGACCCGGGCGCGGTGGACGCGGCCGCCAAGCACGGCGCCCTGAGCATCCGCTTCGGCCTGGGCTGGGCCAAGTCGCACAGCTTCCATACCGGCCAGACCCCGGTGATGAAGTACAACCGCCAGCTGATGCAGGCGATCATGTGGGACCGGATCAAGATCGCCGACATCGTCGGGGTGGAAGTCATCACCCTCGACGATGCGCCGAAAGGCTATGGCGAGTTCGACGCCGGGGTGCCGAAGAAATTCGTCATCGACCCACACAACCTGTTCCGCGCGGCCTGAACCTCCGGCAACAACCGACGCGGCCCACGGGCCGCGTCGTCGTTGGCGCTATCCGGGGGAACTGCCGGCGATAAAATGGATCGGTGATACTGCTGCCATCCATTCGCCTCCCGGAGACCGCCATGAACACCGATAGCCCGATCAACCGCGTCGAACAGGTACAGGTCGACGACCTGGCCTGCTGGCGCATCCACACCGCCCATGGCGAGGCGCTGATCGCCCAGCAGGGCGCGCAACTGCTCAGCTACCAGCCCCACGAACAGCCGCCGCTGGTCTGGCTCAGCGACGAGGCCGGCTACCGGCGCGGGCAGTCGGTACGCGGCGGGGTGCCGGTGTGCTGGCCGTGGTTCGGTCCGCTGGAGCGCAACCCGCAGGAAGTCCGCGGCCAGGTGGAAGATGGCCTGAAGGCGCCCGCCCACGGGCTGGTCCGGGCAGTCGACTGGGAAATCGACGACATCGCCGAGGAGGACGGCGACCTCTGCGTCAGCTTCCGCCTCGACGCCCCCGATGGCCTCCCCGGCTGGCCGCACCCGGCGGCGCTGCGCATGCTGTTCCGCTTCGGCGAGCGCCTGACCCTGCGACTCACCAGCGAGAACCTCGGCAGCAAGCCGCTGGTGCTCAGCCAGGCACTGCACACCTACTTCGCGGTCAGCGACAGCCGCGAGATCGCCATCGAGGGCCTGGAAGGCGCGCGCTACATCGAGACCCTGGAGAACTGGGAAGAACGCACTCAGCACGGCGCGGTACGGGTCAAGGGCGAACTGGATCGCATCTACCTCGGTCTCGAACGCGACCTGCTGATCAAGGACCCGCGCTGGGAACGCAGCATCCACCTGCACGCCCTCGACTCGCGCTCGGCGGTGGTCTGGAACCCCTGGGTGGACAAGTCCCGGCGTCTCTCACAGTTCGCCGACGACGCCTGGCAGCAGATGCTCTGCATCGAGACCGGGCGGGTCTGGGACGACCTCATGGTGGTCGCCCCCGGGCGCAGCGAAAGCTTTGGCGTGCAGATCTGGAGCGAGCCGCTGAAACGGCCCTGAGCGGGACGGCGAGCGGACGGGGCGGCTCGCGTCGTCCGCCATAGGCCGTTGCGCAGGTGCCGGCCCTACAGGTCCGCTTCCTCCACCACCTTCACCCGCGCCTTGTCGATGGCGTAGGCGGCATCGGCCAGGTCATTGCTCACCTGCTCGATCTTCAGCGTGCCGCTGACCCACAGCGGGGTGTAGATATCGGTCAGCTTCAGCCCCTGTGGATAATGCACCAGGACGATCTGGTTCGGCGGCGGCGGCGGCACGTGGATGCAGGCGCCCGGATAGGGCACCAGGAAGAATTCGGTGACGCGGCCCTTGGCGTCGTTCTCCAGCGGCACCGGGTAGCCGCCGAGGCGGATCGCCTTGCCATCCAGGCTGGCGACGGTCTTGGCCGAATACATCACCGCCGGCATCTTTCGGTCCGACTGCTTCAGGCCCCCCTTGCTGGTGAAGGTGCCGGCGGCCTCCGGGGTGTCGTGGATGATGTCGGGCATTTCTTCCAGCGCCTTGCGGTCGGCCGGCGGCATCAGTTCCAGCCAGTCGGTCTCGGGCAGTTCGGCGTGGGCCAGGGGTGAGGACAACAGGGCGAGCAGCAACAGGCGGGCGAACGGGAAGCGGCGCATGATGGCGGGAATACCGGCGAAGTGAGGAAACGCCGGCCCCCGCGGGGGCCGGCCAGAGCCATCAATTCTTCTTGATCAGGCCGTAAATGACCAGCAGTACGACGGCGCCGACCACCGCGCCGATGAAACCGGCCGCCTGACCGGCCTGGTAGAAGCCGATCGCCTGGCCGCCGTAGGTGGCCAGCAGCGAACCGCCGATGCCGAGCAGGATGGTCATGATCCAGCCCATGCTGTCGTCACCTGGCTTCAGAAAGCGTGCAACGAGACCAACGATCAGTCCGACGATGATGGTTCCGATTAATCCCATGACAGTCCCTCCTTACGGGTGTATGCGCATGTATTGCGCCTGCCATGGGACAGTGTAGAAAAGCCTTGGGTTCAGTGCCGCCCGCCAACCCAAGGATGGGCGGACGGCAATCGCTCACGCCTCGATCAGCGCCTCGACCTCGGCGATGCGCGCCTGCAGCGTCGCCCGGTCGGCACAGCGCAGGGTGGCATGGCCAACCTTGCGGCCGTTCTTGAAGGCCTTGCCGTAGTGATGCAGGTGGCAGTCGGCGACGGCGACCACCTGAGCCACCGGGGGCACCGCGCCGATGAAATTGAGCATCGCGCTCTCGCCGACCTTGGCGGTCGAGCCCAGCGGCAGGCCGGCGACGGCGCGCAGGTGGTTCTCGAACTGGCTGCACTCGGCGCCTTCGATGGTCCAGTGCCCGGAGTTGTGCACGCGCGGGGCGATCTCGTTGGCCTTCAGGCCGCCGTCCACCTCGAAGAACTCGAAGGCCAGCACGCCGACGTAGTCGAGCCGGGCCAGCACACGGCCGACGTAGTCCTCGGCCAGCGCCTGCAACGGATGCGCGCTGCTGGCCACGGAGAGCTTGAGGATGCCGCTGTCGTGGGTGTTGTGCACCAGCGGGTAGAAACGCGTCTCCCCATCGCGAGCGCGCACCGCCACCAGCGAGACTTCCCCGGTGAACGGCACGAAGCCCTCGAGGATGCACGGCACGCTGCCCAGTTCGGCGAACGCGCCCTGCACGTCGGCCGGCTGGCGCAGGACCTTCTGGCCCTTGCCGTCGTAGCCCAGGGTGCGGGTCTTGAGCACCGCCGGCAGGCCGATGGCGGCTGCGGCGGCATCGAGGTCGGCCTGGGACTGGACGTCGGCGAAGTCCGGAGTGGGAATGCCGAGGTCCTTGAACATCGACTTCTCGAACCAGCGGTCGCGGGCGATGCGCAGCGACTCGGCGTTCGGGTAGACCGGCACGAACTGGGAGAGGAAGGCCACGGTTTCCGCCGGCACGCTCTCGAACTCGAAGGTCACCAGGTCGACCTCGTCGGCCAGTTGCCGCAGGTGCTCCTGGTCGCCGTAGTCGGCGCGGATGTGCTCGCCCAGGGAGGCCGCGCAGGCGTCCGGCGCCGGGTCGAGGAAAGCGAAGTTCATGCCCAGCGGGGTTCCCGCCAGGGCCAGCATGCGGCCCAGCTGGCCGCCACCGATGACACCGATTTTCATGGTTCGAGCCTTACCTTCTCAGAGCCTGTCTCACGCATCGCGCGGGTCGGGATTGTCCAGCACGGTTTCGGTCTGGTTGGCGCGGAACTGCTTCAGCGCCTCGTGGTACTGCGGGTGCTTGGCGCCGAGGATGCTCGCCGAGAGCAGCGCCGCGTTGACCGCGCCGGCCTTGCCGATGGCCAGGGTGGCGACCGGTACGCCGGCGGGCATCTGCACGATGGAGAGCAGCGAGTCGACACCCGACAGCATCGACGACTGTACCGGCACGCCGAGTACCGGCAGGTGGGTCTTGGCCGCGCACATGCCCGGCAGGTGGGCGGCGCCGCCAGCGCCGGCGATGATCACTTCGAGGCCGCGGCCTTCGGCTTCCTCGGCGTACTGGAAGAGCAGGTCCGGGGTGCGGTGGGCGGAAACCACCTTCACTTCGTAGGGGATGCCCAGCTTGTCCAGCATGTCCGCGGTGTGACTGAGGGTGCTCCAGTCCGATTTGGAACCCATGATCACGCCAACCAGTGCGCTCATCGTCGTGCCTCTCTCAAATGCGCCGTCCGGCGCGTCAGAAACCAACAAGCCACGCTTCGTCGAGGGGCGTGGCTTGTACTGGGCCGAGCCGGCGGGCAGTGCCGGTTCGAAGGCGGCGCAGTATACCGCAAAGGCAGGCCGGGCGCGCGCCGGGGGCTACCGTCCGTCCCGTTTTTTCGCGCCATGGCGGGAAACTTGCCGCAACTCAATGCGCGCCTGCCACGAGCGGCCAGACTGGTTGTCGCGGCGCGCTCCGAGGGAGCGGCGGCCGCGCCGGTTCCGCAGCCTGTCGCGGTGCCCGTCAAAGGCGCCGCGACAGGCGCTCAGCCCCGTCCAAGGAGATGACCATGACCCTGCCACAGACCATGAAAGCCGCGGTCGTGCACGCCTACGGCGCGCCGCTGCGGATCGAGGAAGTCAAGGTTCCGCTGCCCGGCCCCGGGCAGGTACTGGTGAAGATCGAAGCCTCCGGCGTCTGCCACACCGACCTGCACGCCGCCGAGGGCGACTGGCCGGTGAAGCCGCCGTTGCCGTTCATTCCCGGTCACGAAGGCGTCGGCTACGTCGCCGCGGTGGGCAGCGGAGTGACCCGGGTGAAGGAAGGCGACCGGGTCGGCATCCCCTGGCTGTACACCGCCTGCGGCTGCTGCGAGCACTGCCTGACCGGCTGGGAGACCCTCTGCGAGAGCCAGCAGAACACCGGCTACTCGGTGAACGGCGGCTATGCCGAATACGTATTGGCCGACCCGAACTACGTCGGAATTCTGCCGAAAAACGTCGAATTCGCTGAAATCGCGCCGATCCTCTGCGCCGGCGTCACCGTCTACAAGGGGCTCAAGCAGACCAACGCGCGCCCCGGCCAGTGGGTGGCGATCTCCGGCATCGGTGGCCTCGGCCACGTCGCCGTGCAGTACGCCAGGGCCATGGGCCTGCACGTCGCCGCCATCGACATCGACGACGCCAAGCTGGAACTGGCGCGCAAGCTCGGTGCCAGCCTGACGGTCAACGCCCGGCAGGAAGACCCGGTGGAGGTGCTCCAGCGCGACATCGGCGGCGCCCACGGGGTGCTGGTCACCGCGGTATCCAACAGCGCCTTCGGCCAGGCCATCGGCATGGCGCGCCGCGGCGGCACCATCGCCCTGGTCGGCCTGCCGCCGGGTGACTTCCCGACGCCGATCTTCGACGTGGTGCTCAAGGGCCTGCACATCGCCGGCTCCATCGTCGGCACCCGCGCGGACCTTCAGGAAGCCCTCGACTTTGCCGGCGAAGGCCTGGTCAAGGCGACCATCCATCCGGGCAAGCTGGACGACATCAACCAGATCCTCGACCAGATGCGCGCCGGGCAGATCGAGGGGCGCATCGTCCTCGAGATGTGACCTGCGGGGCGGCGTCCCGGCGCCGCCCTTGCCTGTCTACTCGACGCTGCCCAGCCCGCCTTCCAGCTTGCGCCAGAGCAGGCGGATCGCCGCCTTGCGTACCAGCGCGCAGCGGTACAGGCGGATTTCCTGCGGCACGAACCATTGCGGCCCGCCACAGATCGCCAGCTCACCGCGCTCCAGTTCGTTGACCACGCTCAGCCGTGGCACCCAGGCCACGCCCATGCCTTGCAGCGCCATGCTCTTCAGGCTGTCGGCCATCGCCGTCTCGTAGACCGTGGTGTAGCGCAGGTTGCGCTGGCGCAGCAGCAGGTTGACCCCGCGGCCGAGGAAGGCGCTGGCGCTGTAGGCGAGCAGCGGCACGCTCTGGCCGTTCTCCAGGTCGAACAGCGGCTGGCCCTCGGCGTTCACCGCGCAAACCGGCAGCATCTCGGTGCGCCCCAGGTGCAGCGAGGGGAAGATCTCCGGGTCCATCTGCAACGCGGCGTCAGGGTCGTAGAACGCCAGCATCAGGTCGCAGCTACCCTCGCGCAGGGAATGCACCGCCTCGCCGACGTTGGTGGCGATCAGCCGGCTGGCGATGTTCAGCCCCTCGTTGCGCAGCCGCGCGATCCACTGCGGGAAGAAGCCCAGCGCCAGCGAGTGGGCGGCGGCGAACTGCAGCACCTCGCCCTGCCCGCCTTCCAGGTGGTGCAGGTGGCGCACCACCTGGCCGAGCTGCTCGACCACGCTGCGCGCGGTGACCAGGAACAGCTGCCCGGCCTCGGTCAGTTCCACCGGCGTGCGCTGGCGATTCACCAGGGTCAGGCCGAGGGCGTCCTCCAGGCTGCGAATGCGCCGGCTGAAGGCCGGCTGGGTGACGAAGCGTTTCTCCGCCGCCTGGGAAAAGCTGCGGGTGCCGGCCAGGGCGATGAAATCCTCCAGCCACTTCAGTTCGAGGTTCACGACGGGAAAGGCTCCGGTAATGCGATGACACGTCCGCCATCATACCAGCGTCACATCCAACATTATGCCGTTTGTGCATGAGGCAGCGTTTAACAGCATTGGCCACGAAATCGTCACATCCTTAGTCTAGTGGGCATCGCGGCACTGGCCGTGTCCCTCTGAGACAAATCCCGTCATGTCCCCCGTTGCATCTTCCCGTATCGAGAAAGACCTGCTCGGCACCCTCGAAGTGCCCGCTGACGCCTACTACGGCATCCAGACCCTGCGCGCCGTGAACAACTTCCGCCTCTCCGGGGTGCCGCTGTCGCACTACCCGAAGCTGGTCGTTGCCCTGGCCATGGTCAAGCAGGCCGCCGCCGACGCCAACCGTCAGCTCGGCCATCTCCCGGAAGACAAGCACGCCGCCATCAGCGAGGCCTGCGCCCGCCTGATCCGCGGCGATTTCCACGAGCAGTTCGTGGTGGACATGATCCAGGGCGGCGCCGGCACCTCCACCAACATGAACGCGAACGAAGTGATCGCGAACATCGCGCTGGAAGCCATGGGCCACACCAAGGGTGAGTACAAGTACCTGCACCCGAACAACGATGTGAACATGGCGCAGTCGACCAACGACGCCTACCCGACCGCCATCCGCCTGGGCCTGCTGCTCGGCCACGACACCCTGCTGGCCAGCCTCGACAGCCTGATCCAGGCCTTCGCCGCCAAGGGCGTCGAATTCGCCGGCGTACTGAAGATGGGCCGCCCCCAGTTGCAGGACGCCGTGCCGATGACCCTCGGCCAGGAATTCCACGCTTTCGCCACCACCCTCGGCGAAGACCTCGACCGCCTGCGTCGCCTGGCGCCGGAGCTGCTCACCGAAGTGAACCTCGGTGGCACCGCCATCGGCACCGGCATCAACGCCGACCCCGGCTACCAGAAGCTCGCCGTCGAGCGCCTGGCCGCCATCAGCGGGCAGCCGCTGAAGCCGGCCGCCGACCTGATCGAAGCCACCTCCGACATGGGCGCCTTCGTGCTGTTCTCCGGCATGCTCAAGCGCACCGCGGTCAAGCTGTCGAAGATCTGCAACGACCTGCGCCTGCTCTCCAGCGGCCCGCGCCCCGGCATCAACGAGATCAACCTGCCGCCGCGCCAGCCGGGCAGTTCGATCATGCCGGGCAAGGTCAACCCGGTGATCCCGGAAGCGGTCAACCAGGTCGCCTTCGAAGTGATCGGCAACGACCTCGCCCTGACCCTGGCGGCCGAAGGCGGCCAGTTGCAACTGAACGTGATGGAGCCGCTGATCGCCTACAAGATCTTCGACTCGATCCGCCTGCTGCAACGCGCCATGGACATGCTCCGCGAACACTGCATCACCGGCATCACCGCCAACGTCGAGCGCTGCCACGAACTGGTCGAGCACAGCATCGGCCTGGTCACCGCGCTGAACCCGTACATCGGCTACGAGAACTCCACGCGGATCGCCAAGACCGCCCTTGAGAGCGGCCGCGGCGTACTGGAACTGGTACGCGAGGAAAAGCTGCTGGACGAAGCCACCCTGGCCGACATCCTGCTGCCGGAAAACATGATCGCGCCGCGCCTGATTCCACTGCGCGCCTGATCCGATACGAGATCGAGCGCGCCCAGGTCCGGCTATCGACGCAGCCGGGCCGCAGCGCAGCCGATCGAAGAAGGCTCACCGGTAGAGGGGGAGTACTACCCCCTCGACCTTTAGGGATGGATACCCTTCATCCCTTCTTTTATACCCGGCGCCCCGGCCCAGCCGCGGCGCCACGCTCACCGGTCGAGAGGGATACCAACTTTCCCTCTCTACACTCTGAGGGGCACGGCGACCTGCGGTGTCCCTTCTTTTTTTCACCGCTCAAGACGGCCCGCAGATCTTCCCCGTTGCCGAGGTGTTGTGTGGCTGCGCTCACCTGTGGATAACGTCCGCGTCATACGTCCTACGAAGGCATATCCCCTCTCAACACCCCGTCAACCCTTGCTCCCGCCGCTCCTCCGGGAAGAAATAGGGCCTCAATACCCGTACCCCGACGCTGTTGCCGGCAAACGCCGCCACCAACCACAACCAGCCATGCAGGCTGCCGGACGCGATCCCGCTGAAATACGCGCCGATGTTGCAGCCATAGGCCAGGCGCGCGCCGTAGCCGAGCAGCAGCCCGCCGATCACCGCCGCCGCCAGCGAACGGCGCGGGATGTCCAGGTTCGGCGCGAAGCGTCCGGCCAGGCCGGCGGCGAGCAGCGCGCCGAGGACGATGCCGATGTCCATCACGCTGGTGATGTCTTCCCACAGCGGCGCGGCCAGCGCCTTGGCGTTCGCCGGCGTCTGCCAGAAGGCCCAGGCGCCGACGTCCAGGCCCACGCCCTGGGCGATCTTCGCGCCCCACAGGGCGAAGGCCGACGTGATGCCCCAGGGGCGTCCGGCGAGGTACAGGGTGAGGAAGTTGAGCAGCGCCAGCGCCAACGCGCCCCAGACCAGCGGCCAGGGGCCGCGGAGGAAGCGCCGCCAACCCCGCCATTCGGCGCTCGGCGGGGTTTCCAGGGTGCCGTGGCGGGCCTTCTCCATGCGTACCGTGACCCCGGCGATGCCGATGAACACCGCCAGGCTCAACACCAGCGCCGGTGCCAGGCCCAGTTCGGCGACCAGCGAGATCGGCGGCAGCGACGGCAGGGCGAACCACCAGCCGACATGCTGGGTGGCGATCAGCGAGCCGAGGATGAAGAACAGCAGGGTCACCAGCATCCGCGCGTTGCCGCCGCCGACGGTGAACAGGGTGCCGGAGGCGCAGCCGCCGCCCAGTTGCATGCCGATGCCGAAAATGAAGGCGCCGACGATCACCGAAGTACCGACCGGCGAGACGAAACCGCTCACCGGCTGGCCGAACAGGCTGCCCGCCGCCAGCGCCGGGAAGAACAGCAGCACCGCCAGCGCCAGCATCACCATCTGCGCGCGCAGCCCGGCGCCGCGCCGTTCGCGGATGAATACCCGCCAGGCGGAGGTGAAGCCGAAGGCGGCGTGGTAGAGGGTCAGGCCCAGGGCGCCGCCGACGATGAAGAGGATGGCCTGGCGCGCGCTGACCGCGTTGAACAGGAACAGCCCGCCGAGCACCAGCAGGGCGAAGGCGATCAGGGGGGCGGCGAGCTTGCGCTCGGGCGCGGCGGAAAGGGCGACACTCATGGCTACTCCTGGGCGCGAGGGTGATCCGGGGGCATTCTAGTCAGTCGCGACGACGGGTCCAACCAGGGCCTCCCGCCGCCAGGCCTTGCGCAACGCCCGCAGCGCCTCATCGATACGCGCCTCGGGTACTGCCGCGAAGCCCAGCACCAGGCCCGCGCGGTCGTCTGGCGCAACGCTGGAGTCGTCCATCCAGTAGTCGCTCAAGGCGCTGACTTCCACCCCGGCGGCTGCCGCCGCGGCGATCAGGGCCCGCTCGCGCGCCAGGCTGTCGACCCGCACGCACAGGTGCAGCCCCGCCTCCACCGCCGGCAACGGCTGGCAACCCGGCGCCTCTGGCCAGCCCCGCAGCAAGGCGTCGCGGCGGGCGCGGGCGGCGCGGCGCATGCGGCGGACGTGGCGCTGGAAATGCCCCTCGGCGATGAAGTCGGCCATGACCCGCTGGGTGCCCACCTCCGAATGGCGTACCTCGATGGCCCGCCGCTGGCGGAAGCGCTCGACCAGCGCCGGCGGGACCACCAGGTAGCCCAGGCGCAACGCCGGGAAGGCGATCTTGCAGAAGGTCCCGACGTAGAGCACCCGGCCCTGTCGGTCCAGCGCGGCCAGCGGCGCCAGCGGCGTACCGCTGTAGCGATACTCGCCGTCGTAGTCGTCCTCGACGATCCAACCGTCGGCGCGCTCGGCCCACTCCAGCAGCTCCAGGCGCCGCGCCAGCGACAGGGTGACGCCGGTGGGGTACTGGTGCGACGGCGTGACATAGGCCAGGCGGCAGCCGGCAATGCCCGCGAGCCGGTCGCTGCGCAGCCCCTCGGCGTCGAGGTCGATCCCGTGCGGTACCGCGCCGGTCGCGGCGAAGGCCAGGCGCGCCGCGCGGTAGCCAGGGTTTTCCACAGCCACCGGATCGCCGTTCTCGAGCAACACCTGGGCGCACAGGCGGATGGCCTGCTGCGCGCCATGGGTGACGATCACCTGTTCCGCCTCGCAGCGCAGGCCGCGCGCGCTGCGCAGGTAGGCGGCGATCAGCTCGCGCAGGCGCGCCTCGCCGGCCGGGTCGCCGTAGCCCAGGCAGTCCGCCGGCGGGTTGCGCCAGAAGCGCGCCTGTAGCCGCGCCCAGGTGTCGAAGGGGAACAGGTCGAAGGCCGGCACGCCGACGCGGAACGCTCGCGGCGCGCCTTCCGGTGGCGGCGCCAGGGCCGCCGGGCCGCGCGGCGCGGGAGCGCTCGGGGCGACGGCGGGGGCCCTGCCTGGGATTTCCTGCAACTCGGCAACGTAGGTGCCGTCGCCTGTGCGCCCGTCGATATAGCCCTCGGCGTGCAACTGTTCATAGGCCCGCACCACGGTGTTGCGCGAGACCTTCAGGGCCTGGGCCAGCTCGCGGCTGGCGGGCATCCGCGTGCGGCTGCCGAGGCGGCCGTCGAGGATCCGTTCGCGCAGCGCGGCGTAGAGCTGGCGGGCCAGGCCCTGGGCGGGGTCGAGGTGGATGCCGGCGGCGTCGAAGGGCAGTACGGTGGCCATGGCGGTCTCGGAGGGAAGAAAGCGCCAGTGTGGATTGGACCTGTGGAATTGACCAGCAATGGATCTTCTAGCGGACCATTTCCCGGCCTAGTCTGGAGGCACCTTTACCCGGACATGGAACCGAGCCATGAGCACGTCCCTGCAGATTCGTCCCGTCGACGCCGGCGACCACGCCGCCTGGCTGCCGCTGTGGGAGGGCTACCAGCGCTTCTACAAGACCGAGATCGCCGCCGCTACCAGCGACGCCACCCGGCAGCGCTTCCTCGACGCCGACGAACCGATGAACGCCGCCCTCGCCTGGCTCGACGAGCGCGCCGTGGGCCTGGTGCACTGGATCTACCACCGCTCCTGCTGGACCGTCGGCGACTACTGCTACCTGCAGGACCTGTTCGTCGCCGAGGGCCTGCGCGGCGAAGGCATAGGGCGCCGGCTGATCGAGCATGTCTACGCCGAGGCCGGCGCCGCTGGCTGTTCGCGGGTGCACTGGCTGACCCACGAGAGCAACAGCGACGCGATGAAGCTGTACGAGCGCATCGCCGACAAGTCCGGTTTCCTTCAGTACCGCAGGATTCTCTGAGGCCCACCATGCGCGAACCCTTGAACTGGCGCCCCGTCGCCACTCCACCCCACGCCCCGCTCGACGGCCGCTTCGTCAAGCTCGAACCGCTCGATCCGCAACGCCATGGCGACGACCTGTGGGACGCCCTGCAAGGGCCTGGCGCCGACCCGTTGCTGTGGGAATACCTGGCCTACGGCCCGTTCGCCGAGCGCCCGGCTTTCGACGCCTGGCTGGCCGGCCAGGCGGCCAGCCGCGACCCGCTGTTCTTCGCCGTGCGCGAGCGGCGCACGCAGCGCGCCGTCGGCCTGCTCAGCTACCTGCGGATCACGCCGAAGGATGGCGTCATCGAAATCGGTCATATCGCCTTCGGCGCGCCTATGCAGCGCACACCGGGGTCTACCGAGGCGGTCTACCTGCTCGCCGAACTCGCCCTCGGCCGCCTCGGCTACCGCCGCCTGGAGTGGAAGTGCAATGCCGGCAACGCCCGTTCGATGCGCGCCGCCGAGCGCCTGGGCTTCACCTACGAAGGCACCTTCCGCCAGCACATGGTGGTCAAGCAGCGCAACCGCGACACCGCCTGGTTCTCCCTGCTCGACAGCGAATGGCCGGCGCGACAGGCGGCGTTCGAGCGCTGGCTCGATCCTTCCAACTTCGACGCCGAAGGCCGCCAGCGGCAGACGCTGGAGGCGCTGCGCGACTAGCCCCTGGCAGGGACTGCCGGTCGCTCAACGGTACTCCGGCAGCCAGTGCAGGCTGGCCAGGATGTGCGCGACCGCGTTGGCCACGCCGAACAGCAGCACCAGCACGATCGCCGGCGTGCCGCCCCAGGCGCGGAACAGCGGGCTGCCGAAGCGCTTGCGCGAGGCCCGCGCCATCAGCGCCGGAACGATCACCGCCCAGAACGCCGCGGCCAGCCCGGCGAAACCGATGGCGTAGATGAAGCCGTTGGGGAACAGCAGCCCGCCGATGGTCGGTGGGACGAAGGTCAGCAACGCGGTCTTGAAGCGCCCGAAGTGGCTGTCGTCGAACTTGCACAGGTCGGCCAGGTAGTCGAACAGGCCGAGGGTCACGCCGAGGAAGGAGCTGGCCACCGCCAGGTTGGAGAAGGTGGTGAGCAACGCGTTCAGCGAATCCGACGCGGTGATCCGGTGCAGGTATTCCACCAGGGTGCCGACGTTGCTGCCGCCGGCGATGATGCCCTTGAACTGCTCGCGCGGGATGGTGCCCAGGGTGCTGGCCTGCCACAGCAGGTAGATGGCCAGGGCGATCAGGGTGCCGATCCACAGCGAACGGCTGATCCGCTGCGGGTCCTTGCCGTAGTACTTCATCAGGCTCGGCACGTTGCCGTGGTAACCGAAGGAAGTCAGGCAGAACGGCAGGGTCGCCAGCAGGTAGGGCCAGTAGACCGCGTCCGGCTCGCCGCTGTTGAACAGGATCGCCGGCTGGATGCGCCCGAGCAGGCCGCTGATGGAGAGGCCGAACGTAATGATCATGCCGCCGAGCATCAGCGTGGTGATGCGGTCCACCGCGCGGGTGCTCCACCACACCACCAGCGCCACCGCCAGGGCGAACAGCAGCCCGGCGAGCTTTTCCGGCAGGGTCACGCCGAGGCCGCTGGACAGGGTGTAGCCGATGATCGAGCCGCCGCCGGAGATATAGGCATAGGTGAGGATATAGAGGACGAAGGCGATGCTCAGCCCGTTGACCACATTCCAGCCCTGGCCGAGCAGGTCGCGGGTGATGGTCGAGAAGCTCGAGCCCACCGGGTAGTTGAGGTTGGCTTCGAGGATCATCATCCCCGACAGCAGCATGCAGAACCAGGTGAGCAGGAACACCGCCACCGACCAGCCGAACCAGATGCCGGACATGGCGATGGGCAGGGAGAACATTCCGGCGCCGACGGCGGTGCCGGCGATGATCATCGAACCGCCGAGCAGCGAGGGCCGGCGGCTGGGCGTTTGAGCTGGAGAGGACGACACCTGGACTTCCCGATAGTCAGCGCCTGCGGCGCGACGCGCCGTTGGGCAGAGGCGGCATTCTAGGCGGCGCGCGCGCCGGGCGCACCCTGGCAGGGCGAACAGCCGGCCGACGCGGCAACCGATGCCGATAAAAAAAGGGGAGCATCATGCTCCCCCAGGGACTTTAACCGTCTGTCGCGGTCAGCCCGCAATCTCGATCAGGATCTCGCCCGGGTTGACCCGGTCGCCCTTGGCCACGTGGATCGCCTTGACCGTACCGGCGATGCCGGCCTGGACCTCGGTTTCCATCTTCATCGCCTCGGTGATCAACACCGCCTGGCCGGCCTTGACGCTATCGCCTTCCTTCACCAGCACGTCGACGATGTTGCCCGGCATGGTGGTGCTGACGTGGCCCGGCTCGCTGGCATGCTTGCGGCCGCTGGCGGAGCCGGCGACATATTCGTTGAGCGGCTCGAACACCACTTCTTCCGGCATGCCGTCGATGGACAGGTAGAAGTGCCGCTTGTTGTCGCTCTTCACGCCGACCCCGGTGATGTCGACGCGGTAGGTCTCGCCGTGCACGTCGATGACGAACTCGGTCGGGGTGCCTTCCGCGCCAGCGGCGGCGACGCCCTTGCCGGTGGGAATCGGCAGCAGTTCCTCGGGCTTCAGGGTGCCGGCCTCACGCTCTTCGAGGAACTTGCGCCCGATGTCCGGGAACATCGCGTAGGTGAGTACGTCTTCCTCGGACTTGGCCAGGTTGCCGATCTCGCTGCGCAGCTTGTTCAGCTCCGGCTTGATCAGGTCGGCCGGGCGCACGTCGATGACTTCCTCGCTGCCGATGGCCTGGCGCCGCAGTTGCTCGTTGACCTCGCCGGGGGCCTTGCCATAACGGCCCTGCAGGTACAGCTTCACTTCGTTGGTGATGGTCTTGTAGCGCTCGCCGGCGAGCACGTTGAAGAACGCCTGGGTGCCGACGATCTGCGAAGTCGGCGTCACCAGCGGCGGGAAACCGAGGTCGGCGCGGACCCGCGGGATTTCCTCGAGCACCTCGCCCATACGGTTCAGCGCGCCCTGCTCCTTGAGCTGGTTGGCCAGGTTGGAAATCATCCCGCCCGGCACCTGGCTGACCTGCACGCGGGTATCCACGCCGGTGAATTCGCTCTCGAACTGGTGGTACTTCTTGCGCACCGCGTGGAAGTACATGCCGATCTCCTGGATCAGCTCCAGGTCCAGGCCGGTGTCGTAGGGGGTACCGCGCAGCGCCGCGACCATCGACTCGGTGCCCGGGTGGCTGGTGCCCCAGGCCATGCTGGAGATCGCCGTGTCGATACGGTCGGCGCCGTTTTCCACGGCCTTGAGCTGGCACATGCTGGCGACACCGGCGGTGTCATGGGAATGCACCACCACGTCCAGCGGCAGGGCGTCCTTCAGGGCCTTGACCAGGTCGCCGGTGGCATAGGGGGTGAGCAGGCCGGCCATGTCCTTGATGGCGATGGAGTCGACGCCCATGTCGGCCATCGCCTTGCCCTGGGCGACGAAGGCCTCGATGGTGTGCACCGGGCTGGTGGTGTAGCAGATGGTGCCCTGGGCGTGCTTGCCGGCGGCCTTCACCGCCTCGATGGAGACGCGCAGGTTACGCACGTCGTTCATCGCGTCGAAGATGCGGAACACGTCGATGCCGTTGACCGCCGCCTTGGCCACGAAGGCGCGCACCACATCGTCGCTGTAGTGGCGGTAGCCGAGCAGGTTCTGCCCGCGCAGGAGCATCTGCAGGCGGGTGTTGGGCAGCGCCGCCTTGAGCTTGCGCAGGCGTTCCCACGGGTCTTCCTTGAGGAAGCGCACGCAGGCGTCGAAGGTGGCGCCGCCCCAGACTTCCAGCGACCAGTAGCCGACGCGGTCGAGCTTGTCGCAAATCGGCAGCATGTCCTCGGTGCGCATGCGGGTCGCCAGCAGAGACTGGTGGGCATCGCGCAGGATGGTATCGGTGACGCCGGTCTTCTTCGCTTGGATGGTGTTGCTCATGTTCTGCTCCTTCCCTTACAGGCCGGCGTGGGCCGCGATGGCGGTGGCGATGGCGATGGCCAGGTGCGACGGGTTGCGCTTGATCGAGTACTGGGTCAGTTCCGGGTGGCTTTCGACGAAGCTGGTGTTGAACTGGCCGCTGCGGAATTCCGGGTTGCGGAGGATTTCCTGGTAGTACGGCGCGGTGGTCTTGACCCCCTGCACGCGCATGTCATCGAGGGCGCGCAGGCCGCGATCGAGGGCCTCTTCCCAGGTCAGCGCCCAGACGATCAGCTTCAGGCACATCGAGTCGTAGTACGGCGGGATGGTGTAGCCGGTGTAGATCGCCGTGTCGGTACGCACGCCGGGGCCGCCGGGGGCGTAGTAGCGGGTGATCTTGCCGAACGAGGGCAGGAAGTTGTTCTTCGGGTCCTCGGCGTTGATGCGGAACTGCAGGGCGTAGCCGCGATGGACGATGTCGTCCTGCTTGACCGACAGCTCCAGCCCGGAAGCGATGCGGATCTGCTCGCGGACCACGTCGATGCCGGTGATCTCCTCGGTGATGGTGTGCTCCACCTGGACCCGGGTGTTCATCTCCATGAAGTACACCTCGCCGTCGGCGAGCAGGAACTCCACGGTGCCGGCGTTCTCGTAGCCCACCGCCTTGGCCGCGCGCACCGCCAGGTCGCCGATATAGGCGCGCTGCTCGGGAGTGAGCTGCGGGCTCGGGGCGATCTCGATGAGCTTCTGGTTGCGGCGCTGGATCGAGCAGTCGCGCTCGAACAGGTGCACGGTGTTGCCGAAGGAATCGGCGAGGATCTGCGCCTCGATGTGCTTGGGATTGACGATGCACTTCTCGAGGAATACCTCGGCGCTGCCGAAGGCCTTGGTCGCCTCGGAGATCACCCGCGGGAACGCCTGTTCCAGCTCCTCGCGGCTGTTGCAGCGACGGATGCCGCGACCGCCGCCGCCGGAGGTGGCCTTGAGCATCACCGGGTAGCCGATCCGCTCGGCTTCGCGCAGGGCCTCGGCGAGATCGGCGACGTTGCCTTCGGTGCCGGGGGTACAGGGCACGCCGGCGGCGATCATGCTGCGGCGGGCTTCGGTCTTGTCGCCCATGCGGCGGATCACTTGCGCCGACGGGCCGATGAACTTGATACCGCGCTCGGCGCAGATTTCCGCCAGCTCGGCATTTTCCGAGAGGAAGCCATAGCCGGGGTGCAGGGCGTCGCAGCCACTTTCCACCGCCAGGTTCACCAGGGCGCGCGGGTTGAGGTAGCCGGCCAGCGGGTCCGCGCCGATGCTGTGGGCTTCGTCGGCGCGCTTGACGTGCAGCGCGTGGCGATCGGCCTCGGAGTAGACGGCCACCGAGCGGATGCCCATCTCGGCGCAGGCGCGCACGATGCGGACGGCAATCTCGCCGCGGTTGGCGATCAGGATCTTCTTGATCACGGAGGTCTCCCTCTTCGGGGTTGGGAACCTGGTACGGTCGATCCGGATATTCCGGTCGCTGCATGACCGGCAGGCAGCTCCCGGTCGCGCTTTTACCCTACCCCCGTGAGGGTGATTAACAAAAATCAATAATTATTGGGATAGCCATTAGAAAAGCTTTATAGTCGCCCGACCGATCTCGGTCAGAGTGTGACTGGAATGCGTAAGTCGTTGATGCGTATGACATTACGGCAGCTTCAGGTTTTTCGTGCCGTATGCGAGAGCCGCTCCTACAGCCGGGCGGCGGAGGAAATGGCCCTGACCCAGCCGGCGGTCAGCCTGCAGATCCGCCAACTGGAAGAGCTGGTCGGCCAGCCGCTGTTCGAGTACGTCGGCAAGAAGCTCTACCTGACCGATGCCGCCGAAGCCCTGCTGAAGACCAGCACCGACCTGTTCCAGCGCCTGGAAAGCCTGGACATGCAGCTCTCGGACCTGAAGGGCTCGCTGCAGGGCCAGTTGCGCCTGGCGGTGGAGTCCAGCGCCAAGTACATCACCCCGCACCTGTTCAAGGCGTTCCAGAACCTGCATCCGGAAGTCAGCCTGAGCCTGACGGTGGTCAACCGCACCCAGGTGATCAAGCGCCTGGCCGACAACCGCGACGACCTGGTAATCATGTCCCTGGTACCGCAGGACATGGCCCTGGAGTTCCTGCCCTTCCTGAACAACCCGATCATCGCCGTGGCGCCGCCGGACCATCCGCTGTGCAACGCCGCGAAGCTGGCCCTGAAGGACCTGGAGCCCTTCCCGCTACTGGTCCGCGAACCGGGCTCCGGCACCCGCAAGGCTTGCGAGGAGTTCTTCCAGCAACGCCGCGCGCACTTCTCGCAGATCCAGGAGATCGCCTCGCTGGAGTCCCTGCGCGAAGGGGTGATCGCCGGCCTCGGCCTGGCCCTGCTGCCGCGCCATGCGGCGCACCAGGAACTGGCCAACGGCCTGCTGCGCGAACTACCGGTGGAGGAATTGCCGCTCTATCGCAGCTGGTGCCTGGTGCACGCCAAGGGCAAGCGCCTGAGCCCGGTGGCCCAGGCGTTCGTCGCCTTCGTCCGCGAGGAGCGGGCGCTGATCAGCCAGCTCGCTGGGCGCTTCGCCGGCCCTGGCGGTTCGAGCTGAGGTAGGCGGCGGCTACCAGATCGGGGTAGTCGGCCAGTTCCTGGCGCAGGCGCAGTTCTTCGCAGTGGTCCTCGATCGCCCGGCGGAATTGCATGCGCCGCTGGTCTTCGAGCTTGCGGCGGGTTTTCGAATCCACGTGCTGGGCATTGGCATCGCTATGACGGGGCATCTCGCGTCTCCCATGGCCGACTGGCTGGAGTCGCGAGCATCGCGCAGCAATGTGACGGTTTGGCGGCAAGCCGGTGAAGACTGCGTTATGCCTTCCCGGCGGCGCCTCAGGACGGCTCGCCGCGCTCTTCCTGGTTCTTCATCACCTTCGGCGACAGGCGCAGGCTGCGCAGGCTGCGCTTGACGCTCTTGAGGTGGTTGACCAGGTCCGGGCCGCGGGCCATGGCCACGCCCATCGCCAGCACGTCGATCACCACCAGGTGGGCGATGCGCGAGGTCAGCGGGGTGTAGATGTCGGTGTCCTCGTGCACGTCGATCGCCAGGTTGACCGTGGCCAGGTCGGCCAGCGGGGTCTGGCTCGGGCACAGGGTGATCAGCGTGGCGCCGGCCTCGCGCACCAGGTTGGCGGTGATCAGCAGGTCCTTCGAGCGACCCGACTGGGAAATGCAGATGGCCACGTCGCTGGGCTTGAGGGTCACCGCCGACATCGCCTGCATGTGCGGGTCGGAGTAGGCCGCCGCCGACAGCAGCAGGCGGAAGAACTTGTGCTGGGCATCCGAGGCCACCGCGCCGGAAGCGCCGAAGCCGTAGAACTCCACGCGCTGGGCGTGGGCGATGGCGGCGATGGCGCGCTCCAGGGCGTGGGTGTCCAGGTGCTCGCGGACTTCCATCAGGCTGTGCAGCGTGGTGTCGAAGATCTTCAGGCTGAAGTCGGCCACCGAGTCGCTCTCATGGATCGAGAACTGGCCGAAGCTGGCGCCGGCCGCCAGGCTCTGCGCCAGCTTCAGCTTGAGGTCCTGGAAGCCGCTGCAGCCGATGGCGCGGCAGAAGCGCACGATGGTCGGCTCGCTGACCCCGACCCCATGGGCCAGTTCGGCCATGGAGCTGTGCATGACCGACGCCGGATCGTTGAGAACGTGATCGGCGACCTTGAGTTCCGACTTGCGGAGCTGTTGGCGGGACTGGGCTATGTGCTGCAGCAGGTTCACAGGCTGGGCTCGATTCTCTGTAGTAACCTTGTAGTTATACTACAAACAGTCAGCCACGCCCAGCCAACGCCGTCGGGAGCTTGCCTTGAGTACACCAGCCACTCCAACGTCCTGCGACATCCTGGTCTTCGGCGGTACCGGCGACCTGGCCCTGCACAAGCTGCTGCCGGCGCTCTATCGCCTGCACCGGGAGGACCGCCTGCCGGCCGATACACGGATCTTCGCCCTCGCCCGCAGCGCGCTGGACAACGCCGCCTTCCTCGCCCTCGCCGAGCGCAACGTCCGCGCGGTGGTGGCGCGCAGCGAGTTCGCCGCCGAACAATGGAAAGGCTTCGCCGCGCGCCTCGACTACCTGGCCATGGACGCCTCGCAGAGCGCCGACTTCGGCCGTCTCGCGCGGCACCTGAAGAGCAGCGAGGGCCGGGTGCTGGTGCACTACCTGGCAACCTCGCCGAGCCTGTTCGCGCCGATCGCGCAGAACCTCTCCATCGCCGGCCTCGCCGGGCCGCAAGCGCGCATCGTGCTGGAAAAACCGCTGGGCCATTCGCTGGACTCGGCGAGGGCGATCAACCAGTCCATCGGCCGGGTGTTCGACGAGTCGCGGGTGTTCCGCATCGACCACTACCTGGGCAAGGAAACCGTGCAGAACCTGATGGCCCTGCGCTTCGCCAATGCGTTGTTCGAGCCGGTCTGGCGCGCGGCGCACATCGACCATGTGCAGATCAGCGTCAACGAGACCCTTGGCGTGGAGAACCGTGGCGGCTACTACGACCACGCCGGGGCGATGCGCGACATGGTGCAGAACCATCTGCTCCAGTTGCTCTGCCTGGTGGCGATGGAGGCGCCGGTGCGTTTCGACGCCGAGGCTGTGCGCAACGAGAAGCTCAAGGTGCTGCAGGCGCTGAAGCCGATCTCCGGGCTCGACGTGCAGGACAAGACGGTACGCGGCCAGTACGCCGCCGGCAGGATCGGCGGCCAGGAGGTGCCGGCGTACTACTTCGAGAAGAACGTCGACAACGACAGCGATACCGAGACCTTCGTCGCGCTCCAGGCCGAGGTCGAGAACTGGCGCTGGGCCGGGGTGCCGTTCTACCTGCGCACCGGCAAGCGCATGGCGCGCAAGTGCTCGGAAATCGTCATCCAGTTCAAGCCGGTGCCGCACAGCCTGATCGACGGCGGCGGCGGGCCGGCCAACCGCCTGTGGATAAGGTTGCAGCCGGAGGAGCGGATCAGCGTGCAACTGATGGCCAAGACCCCGGGCAAGGGCATGCAACTGGAACCGGTGGAGCTGGACCTCAACCTGGCCGAGGCCCTCAGCCGCAACAAGCGGCGCTGGGACGCCTACGAGCGCCTGCTGCTGGACGTGATCGAGGGCGACTCGACGCTGTTCATGCGCCGCGACGAGGTAGAGGCCGCCTGGGGCTGGGTCGACCCGATCCTCGCCGGCTGGCGCGAGCACTACCAGAGCCCGCGGCCCTACCCGGCCGGCAGCAACGGCCCGGAACAGGCGCAACTGCTGCTGGAACTGCAGGGTCGACGCTGGCTGGAATGACGCGGACATTGATCCGGCTCAGGATCGCCCGGCGCGCGCTCGGCTAGAGTCGCGCGCCCACGTCGTTGCGAGCCCGAACCATGACCGCCACCACCCTCCGCCCCGAACTGCTGTGCCCCGCCGGCACCCTGAAAAGCATGCGCTATGCCTTCGCCTACGGCGCCGATGCCGTCTACGCCGGGCAGCCGCGCTACAGCCTGCGGGTGCGCAACAACGATTTCGACCACGCCCAACTGGCCGAAGGCATCGCCGAGGCCCACGCACTTGGCAAGCGCTTCTACGTGGTGGTCAACATCGCCCCGCACAACGCCAAGCTGAAAACCTTCCTGCGCGACCTGGAGCCGATGGTCGACATGGGTCCGGATGCGCTGATCATGTCCGATCCCGGCCTGATCATGCTGGTTCGCCAGCATTTCCCGCAGATGCCCATCCACCTGTCGGTGCAGGCCAACGCGGTGAACTGGGCCGCGGTGCAATTCTGGCGGCAGCAGGGCCTGACCCGGGTGATCCTTTCCCGCGAGCTGTCGCTGGAGGAGATCGAGGAAATCCGCCAGCAGGTGCCGGACATGGAGCTGGAAGTGTTCGTCCACGGCGCCTTGTGCATGGCCTATTCCGGGCGCTGCCTGCTGTCCGGCTACATCAACCGCCGCGACCCCAACCAGGGCACCTGCACCAATGCCTGCCGCTGGGAATACAAGGCGGTGGAGGGCCGCGAGGACGAGCTGGGCAACGTGGTGGCGCGGGAGCCGACCCTGGGACGCGGCGCGCCGACCGAGCAGGTGTTCCTCCTCGAGGAAGGCAACCGTCCCGGCGAACCGATGGCCGCCTTCGAGGACGAACACGGCACCTACATCATGAATTCCAAGGACCTCCGCGCCGTGCAGCACGTCGAGCGGCTGGCGCGGATCGGCGTGCACTCGCTGAAGATCGAGGGCCGCACCAAATCCCACTACTACGTGGCGCGCACCGCCCAGGTCTACCGCCAGGCGATCGACGACGCGGCGGCCGGCAAGCCGTTCGACCGCGGCCTGATGGACACCCTGGAGTCCCTCGCCCACCGCGGCTACACCGAGGGCTTCCTGCGCCGCCACGTGCACGACGAGTACCAGAACTACCAGCACGGCCATTCGTTGTCCGAGCGCCAGCAGTTCGTCGGCGAACTCACCGGCGAACGCCGCGACGGACTGGCCGAGGTGGAGGTGAAGAACCGCTTCCAGCGCGGCGACAGCGTCGAACTGATGACTCCGCGAGGCAACCTGAGCCTGCGCGTGGAGGACCTGCGCAACGCCGCCGGCGAGGCCATCGAGGTGGCGCCGGGCAATGGCCACGTGGTCTACCTGGCGCTGCCGGAAGGCCTGGACCTGTGCTACGCGCTACTGATGCGCGATCTCCAGCCCGGCCAGGATACCCGCCAGCCGCAGGCCGAACGCAGCGGCGGGTGTGCCGGCAAGGGCGCTTGCGGCTGCGCTCACTGAGGGTTGAGCAGGAACACCACGTAGCCCCTGAACCAGGGGCTCTTTTCCAGGTAGTCGGGGGCTTGCCAGTCGCCGCCCTGGACCAGGCCGATCCGGTACGGCAGTTGCAGGCGGCTGACCCGCGGGAGGTAGGCGGCGTGGTTGGGAATGCTGTGGCGCCCCTGGTAGGTCTGCACCACCACTTCGTCGACCACGCCCTTGAGCCGGTTGATCGCCGCCGGCTCGGCGTTGCTGCCCCAGTCGAGCAACCCGGTGATGCTCAAGCGGTATTCGCGGGGCAGGCGCCGGCGCAGGTCGCGGAGGAAATCGACGTACTCGTCGAGGTAGCGGGTACGCGCATCGAAGTCGATCTGGATGCCGACCACCGGGTTGCCGGCACGCTTCCAGCGCTGCACCTGGTTCAGCACGGCCTGGTAGATCTGCGGCGTCCAGCGCAGGGTATGGGCGCGGTACACCACCCAGACCTCACCCCGCGCCAGGCGCGGCACCGAGATGCCCTGGGCGATCAGCCGCACGCCCTCGCCGGGGCGCCGGCGCGACTGGCTGATCTGTCCCTGCAGGATGTACAGCGTCTCGGCCCGCGCCAGCACCGGCTGCGGCGCGACGCCGCTCCACAGCCAGAAGGCGCCGTAGTCCTCGGCGCGCACCGCGGCCTCGACGGACGGCAACAGCGGCAGGCCCAGCAACAGGCCCGCCAGCCAGGCTCGCCAGCGCCTCACCAGTAGTACTTCAGTTCCTTGGCCCAGGAGCTGTCGGCGTAGGTCGACTTGAGCGTACGGAACCATTGCTTGCGCTCGGCCTGCGGGATGTCCTGCTGGCCGCAGGTGTTGTAGCCGGCCGGGGCGAAGCAGTTGATCGCGCGGAACAGCGCGTAGGCCTTGTCTTCGCGCGGAGCCTTGGGGTTGTCCATGACCAGGCGATAGCCATCCAGCCGGGAGTACACCTCGCCCTTGAAGCCGCTCGGGGTGCCGCCCAGCTCGTTGGCCTCGGGCTGGCTGTCCAGCGGCATGCCGTCGAGACCGTTGCGCAGGATGAATTCGCCCAGGCAGTTCAGGCCCTTCGGGTCCTTGTCATCGGCGGCCAGCGCCGCGGCCGACTCGGCGATGGCCGGGCAAACGTAGCCGGACTCGGCCTTGTCGCCCTTCCAGCGGAACAGCTCCAGGCTGTTACCGGCGCCGTAGACATAGCCGAGGCTGGTGCCCAGCTTGGTCTGCGAGGGGGTTTCGCCGAGCAGCGCGAAGTCCTTGCCGAAGTCGGCGAAGCGGCTGCGGCGCAGGTCCTTGTAAAGGAGAGTGAACAGCGCGGTATCGCGCTCTTCCGCCGTCGCGCCCTGCTTGGCCTGGCGGCGCAACAGCGCGGCGTCGGCGACGTTGCGCAGGAGGATGCTGCGCAGCAGCGGCTCCTGGACCGGCGAACCTTCGGCGAAGACCTTTTCCAACTGGCCGCTGCGCTCGTAGTTGAGCGCCAGGGCCAGCTGCAACTGGCCCTTCTGGTACGGCTGCGCGGCCTGCGGCAACAGTTCCAGCCAGAGCGCCTCGGCGGCTTTCCAGTCCTTCTGCTGCTCCAGCGCCAGCCCGCGCAGGGTCTGCTGGCTGAAGCCGACGTAGTCGAGGCTGCCGACCTTTTGCGGCAGCGCTTCGAGGGTCTTCGCCGGATCCTGGTCGACATAGAAGCGATAGGCCGCCTGCAGGTAGGCGAACAGTTCGGGATGCGCGGCGAAGCTGGCCTGTTGGGCCTGCAGCGTTTCCCAGGTGAAGCTGCGCGGGGTCGACGGATCGTGGGCGCGCATCTGCACCAGGTCGGCCACCGCCAGCAGCAGCGGAGTCTGGATGTCGCCGAGCTGGATACCGGTCAGGAGCTTGTTGTCGACCTCCTGGACCAGGTCTTCCAGGGCCATGTTGCGCTGCCCTTGCTCGGCTTCGGCGAATTGCGCGGCATAGTCCTGGGCCAGCAGCTTCTGGTCGCCGGCCAGCCAGTGCACGCGCCGTTGCAAGCCCTTGGCCGAGGCGGCGTAGAGCCCCTTCGGATACGCCTGCAGGTAGGCCTCGAGGGCGCTGCGGGTTTGTTCCAGGCGAGCCTTGTCGACATTCTGCAGCTCGGGGAAGCCCATGTCGTCGAAGGCGTTCTGCTGGGCGGCGTTGAGCAGGGTGCGCGCCTGCAGGTACAGGGCGGTTTCCTTCAGCCAGGGCTGCGACACGTCCTGCAACGCCTTGAAGCCCTGTTCGGCTTCGTCGAAGCGACCGCTGTAGAAGTTGGCCGCAGCCTCCAGGTACGTGGCGAAGGCCTTGCCTGCGGCCGACTCGACGCCTTGCGCGAGCACACCGCCCAGTTCCTCTTGTTCCCAGCCGCAGGCACCGAGCAGGTCCAGGCGGCTGTTGGCCAGGGCCTTGGTCTCCGCCTCGCCCAGCCCGGCGTCACGCACCTGGCGAAGAAACGCCAGCGCGCTGCCCTGGTCGTTGCTGCGGCAGCGGCTGCCCTCGCCCTCGAAGAATTCGGCGCCGGCGATCTTTTCCGGTAGCGCTTCGGCGCCCATCTGCCGGGCCAGTTCGGCGAGCGGCGAGGGCGCTGGCGCAGGCGGCGGTGTCTCGGCCTCGCTCGCCGCCGGCGGCGCGGGCGGCTGGCTGCCGTCGCCGGGCAGCAGGCGGAACAGGCCGAACGGTACCAGGCCGTAGCCTTCGAGCTTCTCTTCCTCCGACGGCGGCGCCTCCACCAGCCGCCAGTGGCCGGCGTCGGCCAGCAGCAGGCGCAGGTTGGCGCGGGTGTCGTTGCCCGGGGCGAGGAACGGCAGGGTATCGCAGACACCGCCGCCGACCAGCGACCAATCGGGATAGCAGGAGTCGTCGCTGCTGGCCTGGGCCAGCGGGGAGAGACCGGCGCCCACCAGCAGGAGGGCGGGAAGAAGCGGCTTCGAGCGCATGAATCGTCCTTAATTCGTGGGAGTCGAAAGTGCTACAGCATACTCCGCCGGATCGCGTTCAACGAGCCTGGCGCAAACCTTCCTCCAGGGCATGGGCCGGCAACGGCCGGCCGATCAGGTAGCCCTGCAGCTCGTCGCAACGCTGGGCCACCAGGAAGTCCCGCTGTTCGATGGTTTCCACGCCTTCGGCGACCACCTTCAGGTCGAGGCTGTGGGCCATGGCGATGATCGCCCGGATGATCGCCGCATCCTCGCTGTTCTGGGTCAGGTCGCGGACGAACGACTGGTCGATCTTCAGGTAGTCCAGCGGCAGGCGCTTCAGGTAGCTGAGCGAGGAATAGCCGGTGCCGAAGTCGTCGACCGACAGCTTCACCCCCATCTCGCGCAACTGGCGGAAGGTCGCCAGGACACTGTCGAGGGCGTCCAGCCACTGGCTTTCGGTCAACTCCAGCTCCAGTTGCGCCGCCGGCAGGCCGCTGTCGTCCAGCGCCGAGCGCACTACGTCGAGCAGGTCGCCCTGGCGCAACTGGTGGACCGAGAGGTTCACCGAGACCCGCAGGTTCAGGCCCCGCTGGCTCCACTCGGCGGCCTGCAGGCAGGCCCGGCGCAGGACGAATTCGCCGATCTCGCCGATCAACCCGCACTCCTCGGCGAGGCCGATGAAGGTCGACGGCGGGATCATGCCCTCCTCCGGATGGTGCCAGCGCACCAGCGCCTCGACCGAGTCCGGGCGGCCGCTGGCCAGGCACAGCTTGGGCTGGTAATGCACGTCCAGCTGGCCCTCCTCGACCGCCTTGCGCAACCGGGTTTCCAGGCGCAGGCGTTCGAGGGTGCTGTCCTGCAGGTTGTCGCGGAAGAACTGGAAGGTGTTGCCGCCGAGTTGCTTGGCATGTTGCATCGCCAGGTTCGCCTGGCTCATCAGCACGGAGATTTCCCGCGCCTGCTCGGAAAACAGGCTGATCCCCAGCGAGGCGCCGAGGATCAGCTCGTGGCCGAGCACGCTCACCGGCTGGCGCAACTGGACCAGCAGGCGTTCGGCCAGGCGCGACAGGGCCGCGGCGCCGGTGCCGCCATCGAGGAGGATGGCGAACTCGTCGCCGGCCAGACGCGCCAGGGTGTTGGCTTCCGGCGCGGTGCGCCGCAGGCGCTGGGCCATCTCCCTGAGCAACTGGTCGGCGACCTCGTGGCCGAGGCTGTCGTTGAGCAGCTTGAAGCGGTCCAGGTCGATCAGCAGCAGGGCCAGCCCGCCCTCCTCCTGGCGCGCCCGCTGGGCCGCCTCGTGCAGCCGCTCGCGGAACAACCGGCGGTTGGCCAGGCCGGTCAGTTCGTCGTAGTGCAGCAGGTGACGCAGGCGCTCCTCGACGTCGCGGCGGGCGCTGAGATCGGTGAAGAAACCGACGATGTGGGTCGCCTCGCCATTGCCGTCGCGCAGCAGGTTGAGCTGCAGCCATTGGGGATAGGGATCGCCATTCTTCCGCGTATCCACCAGTTCGCCCTGCCACTGCCCGTGCTGGCGCAGCTCGGCGCGGATCTGCCGGTAGTGGCGCTGGGCCTCGGGGGTATTCACCAGCAGGCTGGCGTTGCGCCCGACCACGTCCTCGCGGCGATAGCCGGTGATGCGACTGAAGGCCTGGTTGACCGCCAGCAGGTTGTAGGCCGGATCGAGGATCACGATGCTCTCGCTGGCCGCCTCGAACACTGTCGCGGCCAGTTGCTGCTGCTCTTCCAGGCGCTTGCGCGCGCTGATGTCGCTGCGCGTGCCGAGCATCCGCGTCACCCGTCCCCGCGGGTCGCGAGCCATGGCCCGGCCACGATCCTCCAGCCAGCGCCAGCCGCCCTCCCGGTCGCGCACGCGGTACTCCACCCGGTACAGCTCGCTGCGCCCCTTGAGATGTTCGGCGAGGGCGCGACGGATACGCGGCAGGTCGCCGGGGTGGATGCTTTCGATCAGCCTGCGATAGTCCTCGGGACCGTCCCCGGCGCTGAAGACCGCCTCGAGATAGGAATGCTGGACCCGGCCGCTCTCCAGGTTCCAGTCCCACAACCCCAGTTCGCTGGCCTCCAGGGCCATGGCCAGGCGCGCCTCGCTCTGGCTGAGCGCCTGGCTGGTCGCGCCAAGCTCCTCGGTGCGCGCCTCCACCCGGCGCTGCAAGGCATCGCGGGCGGCGCGCAGCTCGCGTTCGACCAGGCGTCGCTGGCCGACCTCCTGGGCGAGCTTGCGATTGAGCGCTTCGGCCTCGGCGTTGACGCGCTCCAGGTGCAGGTTCAGCGCCTGGGTCTGGAAGCGTCGCAGCAGCGCGCCCTGCACCAGCCGGTGGATCTGCCCGGCGACCACCAGCAGCGCCACCAGCAGGATCAGGCCGAGCACGCCCCAGCCCTGCAACAGGCTATGCGGCTGCAACAGCAGGAAAACGATGGATGGCAGCAGGCCCGGCAAGGCGAAGGTGAGGAAGGCCGGCAGGCTCACCGCATAGGCGACGCTGGCGGAGAGGATCGCCGCCGCCACCAGGCCGAACACCAGCACCTGCTGGAGGAAGGCATCGGCCGGGACCAGCATGATCACCGCGAACGCCAGGGTCAGGCCCGAGGCGCCGGCGCCGCACAGGAAGGTCCGCCGCCAGTGGCGGCTGGCCTGGCGACGGCTGTCGGCCTGCTGGAAGGCGGCGACCTGCAGCAGGCGCAGGACGGCGAGCAACACCAGCCAGACCAGCCAGCCACCGAGCAGCCAGCTGCTGACCTTGCCCCACACCAGGCAGGCGCTGGTCACGCCGCCGAGCAGCATGAGCAGGGTCGGCGTGCGCGAGCCGAGATAAAGGAGCCGGGTACGCTCGATGGCAATTTCGCGGGCGTAGAGCCGCAGTACATCGGTGCTGCCGCCCGGCAGCGCCAAGGGCTCGACATGGACGGTCATAGGCGCTTGTTCTTGTAGTGGTTTGCCTTGAAGTGGCCGGAGCATAACCGAGCAGGGGCAGGCTGCCCAAGGCCGGGATAGAGCATTTTTCCGCAGCCAGGCCCGACGCTGCGCCGGCCTGCGCCGAATGGCGGCCCGGTTTGCCCGGCTTTTCCCCGCCCCGGTAGAATGCCGCGATGAACGACGACCTCTCCCTCCTGCTGAACTCCCTCAACGACCCGCAGCGCCAGGCCGTGGCCGCGCCGCTGGGCCGCCAACTGGTCCTCGCCGGCGCCGGCTCGGGCAAGACCCGCGTGCTGGTGCACCGGATCGCCTGGCTGATCCAGGTCGAGCACGCCTCGCCCTACAGCATCCTGTCGGTGACCTTCACCAACAAGGCGGCGGCGGAGATGCGCCACCGCATCGAGCAGTTGCTCGGGATCAATCCGGCGGGCATGTGGGTCGGCACCTTCCACGGCCTCGCCCATCGCCTGCTGCGCGCGCACTGGCGCGAGGCCGGGCTGAGCGAGAACTTCCAGATCCTCGACAGCGACGACCAGCAACGCCTGGTCAAGCGGGTGATCCGCGAACTCGGCCTCGACGAGCAGCGCTGGCCGGCGCGCCAGGCCCAGTGGTTCATCAACGGGCAGAAGGACGAGGGCCTGCGGCCGCAACACATCCAGCCCGGCGGCGACCTGTTCCTCGCCACCATGCTGAAGATCTACGAAGCCTACGAGGCGGCCTGCGCCCGCGCCGGGGTGATCGACTTCTCCGAGCTGCTGCTGCGCGCCCTGGACCTCTGGCGCGACCATCCCGGCGTGCTCGAGCACTACCAGCGGCGCTTCCGCCATATCCTGGTGGACGAGTTCCAGGACACCAACGCCGTGCAGTACGCCTGGCTACGGATTCTCGCCAAGGGCGGCGACAGCCTGATGGTGGTCGGCGACGACGACCAGTCGATCTACGGCTGGCGTGGCGCACGGATCGAGAACATCCAGCAGTTCAGCGACGACTTCGCCGACGCCGAGGTGATCCGCCTGGAGCAGAACTACCGTTCCACCGCGTCGATCCTCAAGGCCGCCAACGCCCTGATCGCCAACAACCAGGGACGCCTGGGCAAGGAGTTGTGGACCGACGGCGAGGACGGCGAGTCGCTGAGCCTGTACGCCGCGTTCAACGAGCACGACGAGGCGCGCTACGTGGTCGAATCGATCGAGAGCGCGCTCAAGGGCGGCCTGGCGCGCAGCGAGATCGCCATCCTCTACCGCTCCAACGCCCAGTCGCGGGTGCTGGAGGAAGCCCTGCTGCGGGAGAAGATTCCCTACCGCATCTACGGCGGCCAGCGCTTCTTCGAGCGTGCCGAGATCAAGAACGCCATGGCCTACCTGCGCCTGCTCGACGGCCGCGGCAACGACGCGGCGCTGGAACGGGTGGTCAACGTGCCGGCACGCGGCATCGGCGAGAAGACCGTGGAGAGCATCCGCGAATTCGCCCGCGGCAACGATGTGTCGATGTGGGAGGCGATCCGCCTGATGATCGCCAACAAGGTCCTGCCCGGCCGCGCCGCCAGCGCCCTGACCGGCTTCGTCGAGCTGATCGAGAATCTTTCGGCGAAGGTCATGGACATGCCGCTGCACCTGATGACCCAGACGGTGATCGAGCAGTCCGGACTGATCAGCTACCACAAGGAAGAAAAAGGCGAGAAAGGCCAGGCCCGGGTGGAGAACCTCGAGGAACTGGTCAGCGCCGCCCGCGCCTTCGAGAACAGCGAGGAAGAGGAAGACCTCACCCCGCTGCAGGCCTTCCTCAGCCACGCCTCCCTGGAGGCCGGGGAAACCCAGGCCGACGCCCACGAGGACAGTGTCCAGCTGATAACCCTGCACAGCGCCAAGGGCCTGGAGTTCCCGCTGGTGTTCCTGGTCGGCATGGAGGAAGGGCTGTTCCCGCACAAGATGAGCCTGGAGGAATCCGGCCGCCTGGAAGAGGAACGCCGCCTGGCCTACGTCGGCGTCACCCGCGCCATGCAGCGACTGGTCCTGACCTACGCGGAGACCCGCCGGCTCTACGGTAGCGAGACCTACAACAAGGTTTCGCGCTTCATCCGCGAGATCCCGCCGGCGCTGATCCAGGAAGTGCGCCTGTCCAATACCGTCAGCCGCCCCTACGGCGGCACCTCGCGCAGTGCCGGCGGCAACCTCTTCAGCGGCGCCGGGGTGCCGGAGACGCCCTTCTCCCTCGGCCAGCGGGTGCGCCACGCGCTGTTCGGCGAAGGGACTATCCTCAACTTCGAAGGCGCCGGCGCCCAGGCCCGGGTGCAGGTGAATTTCGAGAGCGAAGGCAGCAAGTGGCTGATGCTCGGCTACGCCAAGCTGGAAGCCCTGTAGCGGCGCAGCCCGTGGAGAAGGCCCGGAGGAGGACGACATGCTGGCATCCTGGGCCTTCTGGGCACTGCTTTCGGCGCTGTTCGCCGCGCTGACCGCGATCTTCGCCAAGATCGGCCTCGACCGGGTCGATTCGGACTTCGCCACCTTCATCCGCACCCTGGTGATCCTCGTCACCCTCGGCGGCATCCTCGCGGTCCTGGGCAAGTTCCAAGCCCCGGGCAGCATCCCGCCGCGCAGCTGGCTGTTCCTGGTGCTCTCCGGGCTGGCCACCGGTGCCTCCTGGATCTGCTATTTCCGCGCCCTCAAGCTCGGCCCGGCGTCGCTGGTGGCGCCGCTGGACAAGTTCAGCGTGGTGCTGGTGGCACTGCTCGGCGTGGCCTTCCTCGGCGAACGCCTGGACCTGCGCCAATGGCTCGGCGTAGCCCTGGTGACAGCGGGCGTGGTGGTCCTGGCAATCCGCCCATAAGCCCGCTGAATGGCGCTTCGACCTTGGTATAAAGGCGAAAAATCGCGGAAACCCTAGACTGGCGGCCTCTAATAATTCGTCGTCTGAGGTTCGTTCCATGTACCGTGATCGCGTGCGCCTGCCCTCCCTGCTCGACAAGGTGATGAGTGCGGCCGAAGCCGCCGACCTGATCCAGGACGGCATGACCGTCGGCATGAGCGGTTTCACCCGCGCCGGCGAGGCCAAGGCCGTACCCCAGGCGCTGGCCATGCGCGCCAAGGAACGTCCGCTGCGTATCAGCCTGATGACCGGCGCCAGCCTCGGCAACGACCTCGACAAGCAGCTCACCGAGGCCGGCGTGCTCGCCCGGCGCATGCCGTTCCAGGTCGACAGCACCCTGCGCAAGGCGATCAACGCCGGCGAAGTGATGTTCATCGACCAGCACCTCTCGGAAACCGTCGAGCAGTTGCGCAACCACCAACTGAAGCTGCCGGACATCGCCGTCATCGAAGCCGCCGCGATCACCGAGCAGGGCCACATCGTGCCGACCACCTCGGTGGGCAACTCGGCGAGCTTCGCGATCTTCGCCAAGCAGGTCATCGTCGAGATCAACCTGGCCCACAGCACCAACCTGGAAGGCCTGCACGACATCTATATCCCGACCTACCGGCCGACCCGCACGCCGATCCCGCTGACCCGCGTCGACGACCGCATCGGCAGCACGGCGATCCCGATCCCGCCGGAGAAGATCGTCGCCATCGTCATCAACGACCAGCCGGACTCGCCATCCACCGTGCTGCCGCCGGACGGCGAGACCCAGGCCATCGCCAACCACCTGATCGATTTCTTCAAGCGCGAGGTCGACGCCGGGCGCATGAGCAACAGCCTCGGCCCGCTGCAGGCCGGTATCGGCAGCATCGCCAACGCGGTGATGTGCGGCCTGATCGAGTCGCCGTTCGAGAACCTGACCATGTACTCCGAAGTGCTGCAGGACTCGACCTTCGACCTGATCGACGCCGGCAAGCTGCGCTTCGCCTCGGGCAGCTCGATCACCCTGTCGCCGCGGCGCAACGCCGACGTGTTCGGTAACCTGGAGCGCTACAAGGACAAGCTGGTGCTGCGCCCGCAGGAAATCTCCAACCACCCCGAGGTGGTCCGTCGCCTGGGCATCATCGGCATCAATACGGCGCTGGAGTTCGACATCTACGGCAACGTCAACTCGACCCACGTCGGCGGCACCAAGATGATGAACGGCATCGGCGGCTCCGGCGACTTCGCCCGCAACGCGCACCTGGCGATCTTCGTCACCAAGTCGATCGCCAAGGGCGGCAACATTTCCAGCGTGGTGCCGATGGTCAGCCACGTCGACCACACCGAGCACGACGTCGACATCCTCGTCACCGAGCAGGGCCTCGCCGACCTGCGCGGCCTGGCGCCTCGCGAACGGGCCCGGGTGATCATCGAGAACTGTGTCCACCCGTCCTACCAGGCACCGCTGCTGGACTACTTCGAGGCGGCTTGCGCGAAAGGCGGCCACACGCCGCATCTGTTGCGCGAGGCGCTGGCCTGGCACCTGAACCTGGAAGAACGCGGACACATGCTGGCCGGCTGAGGCTGAACCGTTTCATCCGCAACTATTTCCAGCGCCCGGACGATTAATTCTTCCGGGCGTCTGGACAGGGCAGAAAAAACCACGTAAAAACATATTTCGGCGGCCTTTTCTCTTGCTGCCATCGCAACACGCCGACCCGGCCCTTCCGCTTTTCCTGCTGTAACACTTCGTTGTTTCTTTCGGTAACGCACCATGACGGTGCAGAGCAGTACAGTTACGCACCGAAACAACCCATACAGTTCGGAAACACACCCCGGTGATCCAACGCAATTCTCCGCAACTGTTCCTATTCTTGTTGACCTGTTAGTCAGATCATATTGCTCAGTTAATCACTAGCAACCTGACTACCCACCACAAGTGGGAAGGATCGACACATCATGGAACGTACCCTCGGTTCCAACACTTTCGACATCGCTCGCTCCAACCGCCGCAGCAGCAGCCTGCTGGGCACCATGAAACTGTGGCAGCGCCGCATCCAGAGCCGTCGCCAGCTGGCCCGCCTGGACTCCCGCCTGCTCGCCGACGCCGGCATCAGCGAAGCCCAGCGCTACGCCGAGCTGAACAAGCCGTTCTGGCGCTAAGCGATACTGTAACGCCCCGGTTCGGCCCAGCCTGAACTGTACCGTAGGCCGCTCCTTACCGAGCGGCCTTCACGTATCTGGAAGAAGCCTTTTCCTCCAGCAGTTCACGGTACAGCTCGCTCCAGCGACGCCCCATCTCTTCGGCGGTGAACAGTTGCCGATAGCGGGCCTCCGCGTTCCTGCCCATTTCCTCCGCCTGCTGCGGATGCTCCCAGAGCCAGCGCATCGCTTGGCGAAACGCGGCCGGCTGGCTGGGCGGCACGACCAGGCCGGTCTCGCCATGGATATTGATGTAGCTGGTGCCGGTGCCGATCTCGCTGGAGATCATCGGCTTGCCGTACATCGCGCCCTCCAGCAGGGAGATACCGAACGCCTCGGAACGCAAGTGTGACGGAAAGACCATGGCGTAGCTGAGTTGCAGCAGGGCGACCTTGTCCTCGTCGTCCACCCGCCCGAGGAAGTGCACGTTGCGCAACCCCAGCGCCGCGGCCTGGGCATACAGCTCGGCCTGCAACGGCCCGGCACCGACGATCACCACCGGGTAATCGGTGCCCTGCAACGCATCCAGCAGGATATGCAGGCCCTTGTAGTAGCGCATCACCCCGACGAACAGGAAGAACCGCGGCCCGAGTTTCTCTCGCCAGTGCTCCAGACGCTGTGCCGCAGGCTTCGGGTAGCAGGCCTTGTCCAGGCCGTAGGTGATCACCCGGGTCTTTTCCCGGTACTGGCGGAGCACGTCGCTGGTGCTGAAGTAGTTGGGCGACGCCACCGCGATCCGATCGACGCTATGAAGGAAGCGCCCCATCAGCGGCCGGTACAGTTTCAACAGGACGCGCTGGCGGATGATGTCCGAATGGTAGGTGACCACGCTCGGCTTGTTCATACCGGTGAGGAAATGCACCAGGTCCATGAACGGCCAGGGGAAGTGGTAGTTGACCACGTCCGCCTCCGCCGCCAACTCGCGGAACTGCTTGAACACGCTCAGGGAAAACCCGGTGGAAGCGAGCTGCAGGTCGAGCCTGGCGCGATGCACCACATGTCCGCCGAAGGGCACGACAGGCGGATGCGGGTCGCTGCTCAGGGTCAGGACGTGGTTGTCGATCCCCCACGACCCGCTGCTCTCGCAAAGCTGGAAGATCACCTGTTCGATCCCGCCTACCGTTTCGCTCAGGTAGGTCTTGTAGAAGTGCAGTACCCGCATTCAGCCCTCCACGGCACGACGATAGGCTGCAGCGGTGAGATTCGCGCAACGCTTCCAGGAAAACTGCTCCGCCCGTCGCAGGCCGGCTTCCCGGCAGCACTCCCAGTAGACGGTATCCTCGGTCATGCGGACCAGCATGTCAGATAGCCCATTGGCATCATCCGGGTCAATATAGCTGCCCGCCTCGCCGGCCACCTCCGGCATTGCGGAGAGTCGCGTGAGCAATACCGGCGTGCCGCTGGCCATGGCTTCCAGCACAGGCAGGCCGAAGCCTTCGTAGATCGAGGGGAAGACCAGCGCCCGAGCGCCCGACATCAACTCGGCGACCCGCTCGTCCGGCAGGTAGCCGAGCAGCCGCACCGTTCCCGAAGCCAGCGCCTGGCGCAGTTCGTCGTCGAGCGAGCGACTTTCCCATCCCGGCATGCCGACGATCATCAGCGGAAAACGCTGGCGGACCGCCGCCGGCAGTTGCCCATGGGCGCGCAGGGCCAGCGACAGGTTCTTGCGCGGTTCGAGGGTTCCTACGCAGAGGAAATACCCGCGCGGCACCAGGCCATGCGCGCGCAAGGGCTCGCGCAGGGACTCCCGGTCCCGCGGACGGAACCGCGCGGCATGGCCGAGGGGCGCCACCACGAAGCGCTCGCGCGGCAGGCCGAAATACGCCTGCGCCTCGTCGGCGATCGCCTGCGAGTCGGTCAGGATCAACCGCGCCTTTTCCATCCCGCGCGCCAGCCGGCGTTCTATTTCGCGCAAGCGGGCGGCGGGTTGCGTCGCCGGATAATGCAGGTGGGTCAGGTCGTGCAGGGTCATCAGCATCGGCCCGTCGAAGTCCAGCGGCCAGAGACTGGGCTCATGGTAGAGATCGACCGGCAGCCGACCGCTATCGAAACGCCGCTGCTCCAGCCAGCGTCGTGCCCGGTAGGCTCCGGGCAGGTTGCGCAGCCAGGGCGACAGACGCGAATAGCCGGGCAGCGCCGCCGCCGGCAGGTCGCCGCTCCAGCCCCAGCCATGGAACAGGGAAAACTCTAAGTCCGCGTGCGCCTGCAACGCACCCAGCAACTCGACCAGGTAATGTCCGATGCCGGTCCGCGGCGCCTGGAGAATCCGCGCGTTAACCGCAATCCGCATGTACTGCCTCGCCATGCGCCGGGGCCTTGCCGAGGGCGAGCAGGATCCGCGCGATCAGTTGCCGACTCGCCTCGTGCCAGCCGATCCAGCGCCATTCGCCGACCGGTCGCTCGGCCGGGAACTCGCCCGTGGCTTCGAAGCGGGTGACCAGGTTCGCCAGGGTCTGCGGATCGGCGAGGTCGAAGTAGGCCATGAATTCGCCGCCGATCTCGCGGAACACCGGGATGTCGCTGCCCATCGCCGGCAGGCCGCGCTGCATGGCCTCCACCAGCGGCAGGCCGAAACCTTCCACATAGGACGGGAAGACCAGCGATGCGGCATGGGAGTATGCGTACTCCAGGCTCTTGTCGGAGAGGTCGTTGAACATGAACAGGCGCTTGTTCAGCTCCGGATGCTGCCGCACCCGTTCCACCAGCGCCTCGCACTTCCAGCCGATGCGTCCGGCGATGCACAACCGCGCCTGCGAACCCTGGGCCCAGGCACGCTCGAAGGCATCCAGCAGGTAACCGTGGTTCTTCCGCGGCTCGATGGTGCTGACCATCAGGAATACCGGCGCCTTGGCCTTGAACATGCGCAGCAGATCGGGCTCGACGGAGGCGCCGTCCTCCACCAGGTCCAGCTCCGAACCCAGGTGGAAATAATCGAACCAGCGTTGCGCGACCTTCTCCGGGCCGATGCGCCGCAGCATCTCCGCGCGCACTTCGTCGCGGATGGTCTCGGAAATCGCGACGTAGCCGTCGGCGGTGGCCGCGATCCAGTCGAACCAGTGGTTGAACACCTTGACCAGTCCGGCATCGCAGAATTGCGGATGGGTCAGGGGAATCAGGTCGTAGATCACCGAGACGATGCCCACGCCCTCGCTCTTGAGGCGTTCCGCCAGCGGGAAGAAATCGGCGTGCCAGGAGGAGTCCAGCAAGACCAGTTGGTCGCCGGCCCGATGTTCGAGCGGGGTCGCGCGCACGGGTGCAGGCTGCTGCTTGCCGAGGATGCGGTCGAGCAGGCGCAGCGGAATGCTGAGGAAGGCGAAGGCGAACAGGCGGCAGGCTACATAGAGAAGGCGCCGGGCCCACGGCGAGGAACGGAACGGGCGGCGCTTTTCCAGGGTGCGCTGGCCCAGCCAGAAGTAGTTGGCGGCTCGCTCCACCAGGATGCGCAGGCGTACCAGCGGCGAATGCGGCCGCGGGTCCAGCGGCGCCAGGCTGTGGACCTGATACAGGGTGCCGTCGAGCATTGCCACCGGGATGCACTCCACCGTCTCGTCGGCTTCCGGCAACTCGCGGATGACGTTGCGCACCACCCGCTGAATACCGGAATTGACCTTGGGATGCTCGAACACATAGGTGCATTCGACCAACAGACGCGTCATGGAGTGCTCTCCGCGGAAGTGGGGTCCAGAGCCGCCTCGCCGGAGCGGCTGATATGGGTTTCGGCGCCCAGCCAGGAGCAACCGACGAAGTCTTCCTGGCGGTTGTTGATGACATGGAAGACCAGGCCGTAGTCGCGCCATTCGAAGTTGCGGTCCAGGTGCGAGTCCAGCCGCGACAGGCTCAGCGCCACCGAGTAGTGCCCCTTGCCCAGGCGCATGTCGAAGGCGAAGCGGTAGGTGATGCGCTCGCCGGCCTTCAGGTCGGTGAGCGCCTTGTCCAGGCGGTGGGTATTGATCCCGTACATCGGCTGGCCGAGGCGGTCCTTGATCATGAAGCCGAGGATCAGCCGCTCGATGTCCTGGCGAACCTCGACCTCGACTTCCAGCGTCACCGCCTGGCCTACCTCGACCACCTCCAGCGCGCGCTGCCGCTGGTCGACCATCCGTACGTCGAGGATCGCTGCCTCGCCGGTGCCGGAAATCGTCCGCACCTGGCCGTCGGCGAGCATTTCCTGGCGCACGGTCTGCCCCTCGCGCTCGGCGAGCAGGGCGTTGTAGTAGTCCATCACTTCTTCCGGCCGCCCGCGCATGGCCATCCGTCCCTGCTCCAGGAGGATCGCGGAGTCGCAGATGGACTGGATCGCCGAGCGGTCGTGGGAAACGATCAGCAGGGTGGTGCCGGCCTTGCGGAAACTGCGGATGCGCTCGAAGCTCTTGTGCTGGAAATAGGCATCGCCGACCGACAGGGCCTCGTCGACGATCAGGATGTCCGGCCGCCGGGCAGTCGCCACGCTGAACGCCAGGCGCATCTGCATGCCGCTGGAGTAGGTGCGCACCGGTTGCTCGATGGCCTCGCCGATTTCGGCGAAGGCCTCGATATCCGGCATCAGCGCCTGGATTTCCTCGACCTGCATGCCCAGCAGTTGCCCGGCCATGAAGACGTTCTGCCGGCCGGTGAAGTCCGGGTGGAAGCCCATGCCCAGCTCGAGCAGCGCGGCGACCCGGCCGGCCACGCGGATCTCGCCGCAGGTCGGCTGGGTGGTGCCGGCGATCATCTTCAGCAGGGTGCTCTTGCCGGCGCCGTTGACCCCGACGATGCCGACCGCTTCGCCCGGCTCGATGGTGAACTCGACCTCGCGCAGGATCCAGTGCAGGTGGTGGCGCGAAGGGCTGAAAGGCACCAGCCATTCGAACAACCGGCTCCAGCGATTGGGATACTGCTTGTAGGCCTTGCCGAGGCCGGATACGCGTATCTGTCCCATCAGAGTTCATCCACCATTTCGCCGACCCGCTGGCGGAACAGACGCAGGCCGAGCGCGCACAGCAGCAGCGCCAGCAGGGTGATCGGCAGCAATGAAGGCCAGTCCGGCCATTGCCCGTGGAGGAACAGCTGCTGGTAGCTGCGCATCAGCGCGGTCATCGGATTGAGTTCGATCAGCGAGCGGATACCCTCGGGCAGGATGCCGATCGGATAGACGATCGGCGTCAGCCAGAACCAGAACTGCAGGCAGATGCCGAACAGCTGGCCGACGTCGCGGAAGAACACGTTGAGCACCCCTAGGATCATCCCCAGTCCCGCCGCGAACAGCACCTGGATCGCCAGCAGCGGCACCAGCGCGAGCAATGCCGCGCCCGGCAGGCGCCCGCTGAGGGCGAGAAAGCCGAGGAACAAGGCGAGGATGATGGCGAAATTGACCCCGGCGTTGAGCAGTACGATGACCGGCAGGCAGATGCGCGGGAAGCTGATCTTCTTCAGCAGGTTGGCGTTCTCGATGAACATGCTCTGGCTGCGCGAGGTGATTTCCGCGAACAGGCCCCAGGTCAGCAGGCCGGCGCAGAGATAGACGCTGTAGGCCAGGCCGTCGTCGACCCCCGGCAGGCGCGCGCGCATCACCTGGGAGAAGATCACCGTGTAGACGACGATCATCGACAGCGGATTGAGCACCGTCCACAACGCGCCGAACAGCGACCCGCGGTAGCGCGACTGGAACTCGCGCTTGACGCTGCCGAGAACGAAGCCACGATAGCCCCACAAGGAACGAGACAAGCCAAGAAGCATCAGACCACCCTGCCGTACTGGTCCTCGAAGCGGACGATGTCGTCCTCTCCCAGGTATTCGCCGCTCTGCACCTCGATCATCACCAGGTCGATGACCCCCGGGTTTTCCAGGCGATGCCGGTGGCCCGCGGGAATGTAGGTCGACTCGTTGCTGTTGACCAGCCGCGCGCCATCGCCATTGGTGACCCTGGCCATGCCTTGCACCACGATCCAGTGCTCGCTGCGGTGATGGTGCATCTGCAGCGACAAGCGCTCTCCCGGCCTGACCACGATTCGCTTGATCTTGAAGCGCGGCCCCTCCTCGAGGACGGTATAGCTGCCCCAGGGACGGTTGACGGTCCGATGCAGCCGATAGGCCTCGTGCCGCTCGTCCTTCAGCCGCTGCACCACCCTGCGCACCTCCTGGACCCGGTCGGCGCGGGCGATCAGCAGCGCATCGGAAGTATCCACCACGACCAGGTCGTCGACCCCGACCGTGGCGACCAGGCGCCCGTCGCTCTGCACGAAGGTGTTACGGGTGTCGACGAACAGGGTGTCGCCGCTGCCGCGATTGCCCTCTGCGTCCGCGTCGAGCAGCGCGCTCATCGCGCCCCAGGAACCGATATCGCTCCAGTCGAAGGCCGCCGGCACCACGGCGACCCGCGCGGAGCGCTCCATCAGCGCATAGTCGATGGAAATGTCCGGCAGCGCGGCGAAGGCTTCGCCCGCCAGCTCATGCTGGATGCCATCGGCCATCTTCACCGCCGCACTGGCGGCCAGGCAGGCCCTGGCCTGCTCCAGCAGGGCCGGGGCATGCCGCGCCAGCTCGTCGACCAGGGTCGAGGCCGTGAAACAGAACATCCCGGAGTTCCACAGGAAACCGCCACTTTCCACGTAGCGACGGGCGGTTTCCTCATCGGGTTTCTCGACGAAGCGGCGCACCTTGGCCGCCCCCTGCTCGTCCAGCCGGTCGCCCAGCTCGATATAGCCGAAACCGGTTTCCGCTGCATCCGGCACCACGCCGAAGGTAACCAGGTGCCCGGCGACGGCGAGACGCGCGGCATGCCCCACCGCCTCGCGGAAGGCCTCCTCGTTGCGGATCAGGTGATCCGCCGGCATCACCACCAGTACCGCCGCGTCGCCATGTTCGGCTTGCAGCGCCAGGGCGGCGACGGCAATCGCCGGAGCGGTGTTGCGTCCGGTCGGTTCGAGGATGAAATGTCCCCGATGCCGCCCCAGGCGGGCCGCCTGGAACTGGTCCTTGCTCTGGAAGTAATGCTCGCGGTTGGTCACCGTGACGATTTCGCCATGCCCGGCCAGGAGCCCGGCGGCACGTCGGTAGGTCTTGCCCAGCAGGGTCTGGCCATCGGGCAGGCGCATGAACGGCTTCGGCTGTCCTTCACGCGACACCGGCCAAAGGCGGGTACCGGCGCCGCCGGAAAGCACCACGGGAATCAGCATGGCTTACTCCCGGGAAACGCGTCGCAGGTCCGCCTCGACCATCATCCGGATCAGCTCGTCCAGGCTGGTCCTGGGCTTCCAGCCGAGCACACGCTGGGCCTTGGCCGGATTACCCAGCAGCACGTCGACCTCGGCGGGCCGGAAGAACGCCGGGTCGATCTTGAGGAAGTCGCGGTAGTCCAGGCCCACATGCTCGAAAGCGATCTGGCACATGTCGCGCACGGTGGTAGTGACACCGGTGGCCACCACGTAGTCGTCGGCCTTGTCCTGCTGCAACATCAGCCACATGGCTTCGACGTAGTCCCCGGCAAAGCCCCAGTCGCGCTTGGCGTCGACGTTGCCCAGGCGCAATTCCTGCTGCTTGCCGAGCTTGATGCGGGCCACCGCGTCGGTAACCTTGCGCGTGACGAACTCGATGCCGCGCAGCGGCGATTCGTGGTTGAACAGGATGCCGCTGGAGGCGTGCAGGCCGAAGCTCTCGCGATAGTTGACGGTGATCCAGTGGCCATAGAGCTTGGCCACGCCGTAGGGGCTGCGCGGGTAGAACGGCGTGTTCTCGTCCTGGCGCTCGGCCTGGATCAGGCCGAACATCTCGCTGGTGGAAGCCTGGTAGAAGCGCGTTTCCGGGCTGAACTGGCGGATCGCCTCGAGCAGGTGGGTCACGCCCAGGCCGTCGACGACGCCGGTGGTCACCGGCTGGTTCCAGGAAGCCCCGACGAAGCTCTGTGCCGCCAGGTTGTAGACCTCCTGCGGCTGCGCCTTGATCACCGCGCGCTGCACCGAACAGGCATCGGCCATGTCGCCGTCCTCGTACTGGATATCGCCTTCGATCCCCAGTTCGCGCAGGCGCCAGCGCGTGTCGCTGCTGCGCCGCGCCACCAGGCCGTGGACCCGGTAGCCCTTCTCCAGCAGCAGCTTGGCCAGGTACGCTCCGTCCTGACCGGTGATCCCAGTTACCAGTGCACTTCTTGTCATTCTTCTCGTACCCGTGACTCCCAGTCGGACAGGATCGCCCGCAGGGACTGTTTTATGGTTATTTCAGGCTTCCAGCCCGTGGTGTCGTGCAGTCGCGCATGGCTGCCGCGAACCCGCCGCTGTTCCGCCCGGCGCATCCTGGCAGGGTCCTGAACGATTTCCAGCTCGACCTGGGCGATGTCCGCCAGCAGTTCGATCAGCTCGCGAATCTTCTGCTCCTGCCCGGAACAGACGTTATAGACGGCGCCCGCCTCGCCGTGGGAGAGCAGGCGCAGATAGGCTGACAGCACGTCCTGGACATCGAGGAAATCACGGCTGACGTCGATGTCCCCCACTTCCAGCCGATTGGCCTGCAAGCCCTGCTTCATCCGGGCGATCTGCCGCGCGGCGCTGGCAATCACGAAGCTGTCCTTCTGCCCCGGCCCGATATGGTTGAACGGTCGCGCCACCAGCACCCGCCAGCCTTCGGTGATACCCCACTGCAGGCACAGCGACTCGGCCGCCAGCTTGCTGACCGCATAGGGATTGCGCGGGTGGGGGATCAGTTCCTCGTGGATCGGCAACGCCGCCTCGCCCACCTGGCCGTAGACGTCGCCGGAGCTGATGTACAGGAAGGTACCGGAGAAGCCCCGCGCCTTAAGCGCCTGGAGCAGGTTCAGGGTGCCAAGGAGGTTGATCTGCAGGGTCCGCGCAGGATCGCGGAAGGCCTCCGGCACGTAGGTTTGCCCGGCCAGGTGGATGACCGCATCCGGCAGCTCCGGCCAGAGGTCGCCCAGCGAATCCGGCTCCAGCAGGTCGTAACGATGCGGTACGGGAAGGAGCGCCCACGGCGTGTGGGCCGCTGCCAGATAAGCTTGAAGATGCTTGCCTACGAAACCGGAGAGCCCGGTGACGAACAGACGCTGAGTCAAGGAAGCGGGCCTTTTATCTGATGCTACGCTCGGCGACGCTCTTCCTAGGAATACGACGTTCCAGAGGTCATGCCGGATAGCGTGTTGTTCTGATTATCGCGCTCCAATCTGTGCCAAGAATGCGCCGATTTCAACCGCTTATTCGTGACCGGTAGGTTCTCATTCGAACGGCATGACGTTTTCTCCGTCAGCCTTCACGTTTTTGCGAAAGGTATGTTTAGAATGCCTCTCGATTTCGTGCTTGACTGCCTCCTGTTCTGTTGATCGAACAGGTCGCGGTCGCGATAACAGAACAAGAACACGATGGGTCGACCAGTCCGCCGGGAAGGCTTCCGGACAACGAAGCAGCGCCTGGCCTCGCTCATCACCACCAAGCTGTCGAACGGGCAGTTTCATCACGAGATGCCATGAATTTCATCCTTTACTCGGATATCAACGAGCGCTCGATCGGCCACAACCTCGGTCGCCCCGAATACAGCTACTACTTCGTCCTCAAGGCCTACCGGCCAATCCTCGAATCGCTGGGACAGGTCCACCTGGTACAGAGCACGGACGAAGTCGACCCGCTCTACCGGCAACTGCATGAACAGGGCGAAGACTGCCTGTTCCTCTCCTTCACCCCGCCGCACAAGGCGGCGCGGGGCCTGCAATGCCCGATGCTGTGCGTGGTCGCCTGGGAGTTCGAGTCGATTCCCGACGTGGCGTGGGACGGCGATCCGGCGCAGGACTGGAGCCAGGTCCTGGCCGGCCATGGCGCAGCCATCACCCTCTCCGAGCAGACTGCCCGCGCGGTTCGCCGGGTGCTGGGCGAAGATTTTCCGGTACTGGCGCTGCCGACGCCGATCTGGGAGGACTTCGCCGCGATCCGCCAGCAAGGCGAACGGAATCCGGTCAAGTCCGGCGAGACCCTGCAACTCAAGGGCTGCGTCATCGACAGCCGCCTGCTGGGCCTTTCCGCCGACGGCCTCATCGCACCGATCAGGGAAGAGACCGAGGACGAGATCCTCGAGGTCCTCCCCGAGACGCCCGCCGAGCCCGAGCCCGAACCGGTCCCTGAGCCAGAACCAGAGCCAGAGCCGGTTCCTCTCGACTGGAGGCGCCGACTGGTCATCAGCAAGCACTACCTGCTGCTGTGGTACCGGGAAGCCGTCAGCGACCTGGTACCCATACCGGTACGCCGCTGGCTGTTCCGTCACCTGCGCCGGCCGCTGCCGCCCCCGCCAACGGCGCTGGAAACGCTGCCGGAGCCATTGCCCCAGGCCATCGAGCCGATGCCGCCCGCCGAGCCCGAGCATCCGCCGGCGCTGTTGCCGGCCGTCGACCAGCACCAGCAGGTCGTCGTGGACGGGGTGGTCTACGTCTCGGTGTTCAATCCGCTGGACGGGCGCAAGAACTGGCATCAGCTGATCACCGCCTTCTGCTGGGCATTCCGCGACACCAGCGATGCCACGCTGGTGCTGAAGATGACCCAGAGCGACCTGACGACCTACCACGTCGAACTGCTCACCCTGCTTTCCCAACTGTCGCCATTCGCCTGCCGGGTCATCGCCCTGCACGGCTATCTCGATGCCGCGGAGTACGCCCGCCTGTACGGAGCCGCCAGCTACTACGTGAACGCCTCGCGCTGCGAGGGCCTGTGCCTGCCGCTGATGGAATTCATGTCCTGCGGCACCCCGGCGATCGCTCCGGACCATTCGGCGATGGCCGACTACATGGACGCCCAGGTGGGCTTCGTGGTCCGCTCCAGCCAGGAGCCCGCGGCCTGGCCGCAGGATTCGCGCCGGTTGTACAGCACCCGGCGCTACCGGCCGAGCTGGGAGTCCCTGAAGGAGGCCTACCTGGAGAGCTACCGGGTAGCCCGGGAACAGCCGGAGCGCTATCGGCAACTGTCCGCCGCGGCCAACCAACGCATGCGCGGCTACTGCGCCGGCGACGTGGTCCGCCAGCGCCTGGAACCCTTCCTTTCCGCCCGCAAGGCAACCCCTGCGCCCGGCGTCGAACTGGCGGCCACCGCCACAGGCAACGTTCCATGCTGATCATCATCCACTCCGAGACCAACAAGACCACCATCCGGCAGAACCTCGGGCGCCCGGAGTACAGCTATTACTTCGTCCTCAAGGAATTCCGTCCGCTGCTGGAAGAGATCGGCCAGGTGGTCGAAGTCAGCGATCCCGACGAACTGGTGGACCGCCTCTACCACGACTGCCGCAAGCGCGGCGAACCCTGCGTCTTCCTCTCCTTCTCGCCGCCCCATCGCACGCCGATCCACCATGCCTGCCCGACCATCCCGGTGTTCGCCTGGGAGTTCAGCACCCTCCCCAGCGAAACCTGGCACGGCGAACCGCGCCACGACTGGCGACATGTGCTGCGCCACAGCGGACGGGCCATCACCCACTCCAGCTTCACGGTCGACGTGGTGCGCGCCGCCATGGGTCGCGACTACCCGGTACTGAGCGTGCCGGCGCCGGTCTGGGATCGCTTCGCCAACCGCGCCTCGCAGCAGGCGGGCCGTCCCGAAGCCCGGGATGTGCGCCTGCACCTGGACGGCCTGCTGGTGGACAGCCGCCAGCTGGACCTGGCCGACCATGCCGACCCCGAGCCGTCGGCGGAGGTCCTGGCCCTGCCGGACCGCGCGGCGAAACAGGTCGAGCTGAGCCTCGACGGGGTCATCTACACCTCGGTGTTCAACCCCTACGACGGGCGCAAGAACTGGCAGGACATGATCAGCGCGTTCTGCGCCACCTTCCGCGACGAGCCCGACGCCACCCTGGTGCTGAAACTGACCCACCACAACGTCGGCGAAGCGCTGGCCGACATGCTTCACCACCTGTACAAGAACCAGTCCTACCGCTGCCGCATCGTGCTGATCCACGGCTACCTCGCCGACCCGGACTACGAGCGGCTGGTCGAGGCCACCAGCTACGTGGTGAACACCTCCTACGGCGAAGGCCAATGCCTGCCGCTGATGGAATTCATGTCCAGCGGCAAGCCGGCCGTGGCTCCGCGCAATACCGCGATGATCGACTACATCGACGCCGACAACGCCTTCATCGTCGACTCCTCGGAAGAAGCCACCGCCTGGCCCCACGACCCGCGCGCGGCCTACCGCACGCTGCGCTACATCACCGACTGGGAGTCGCTGTGCCGGGCCTACCGGGCCAGTTTCGAGGTCGCTCGCCAGGAGCCGGAGCGCTACGCACGCATGTCCGCGCATGCCAGCGCCAGCCTCGAACGCTTCTGCAGCCGCAAGCTGGCCGTGGAGCGCCTGCGTCGCTTCCTCGACGAAGCGGCACGAGGCGACCCCTCCGCCTTGCAAAGCATCCCGGCATGATCCGCGCCCTGCTCCAACGCTGGCGTTCCCGTCCCGCTGCGGCGAGCGAACCGGTGTCGCCACGCATGTGCGGTCTGCGCGATGCGGTGCTGGATGGCTGGTTCCGCAGCGAAACCGGCGAACTGCTCGCCGGCTTCGCCATCGGCGCCCAGGACACCCTGCTCGATCTCGGCTGCGGCGAAGGCGTCGCCACCCTCTTCGCCGCCCGCCAGGGCGCTTCGGTGATCTTCACCGACAGCGAGGAGGACAAGGTGCGGAGCCTGGCGCAGCAGGTCGAGGCGGTGGCCCGGCGGCCCTTCACCGGCCTGGTCAGCGACAGCGACCCGCTGCCGCTGCGCGACGCCTGCGCCGACAAGCTGGTGTGCATGGAAGTGCTCGAACACGTGGCCAACCCAGCGCGGGTGATGGCCGAACTCGTGCGTCTCGGACGCCCTGGCGCGCAGTACCTGCTGAGCGTGCCGGACCCGGTCGGCGAACACCTGCAGCAGGGCATCGCCCCGGCCGACTACTTCCGGGCGCCCAACCACATCCACATCTTTTCCCGTGACGACTTCGCGCGCCTGGTGCAGGACGCCGGGCTGGTCATCGAGCACCGCCAGGCCAGCGGCTTCTTCTGGGTGATGGGCATGATCTTCTTCTGGGCCAGCGAACGGGCCGCCGGCCGTGAGCTCGGCGGCGCCGTCCGCGACCGTATCCAGCCGCCCTACCCGGCGCTGATGGAAGACTGGGCACGGCTCTGGGAAAACCTCCTGGCCCGTCCCGACGGTCTGGAGATCAAGCACCTGCTCGACCATTTCATGCCCAAGAGCCAGGTGATCATCGCGCGCAAGCCGCTCGACCCCGGATCGTCGCGGACATGAGCGGCAAACGCATCCTCGACATCGAACTGTTGCGCGGGCTGGCCGTGCTCGGCGTGGTATTCCACCATCTGCACGGCAACCTGTTCAGCGGCTCCCCGACACTGCTGGACGGCATCAACCAGCGCGTCCAGTTCTGGTGGGGCGTGGACCTGTTCTTCGCCATCTCCGGCTTCGTCATCGCCCGCACCCTCATCCCGCAACTGCGCGAGGCGCCCACACGCCAGGCATTCTGGGAACAGGCGCGGTACTTCTGGATCCGCCGCGCCTTCCGCCTGCTGCCCTCGGCCTGGCTGTGGCTGGCGCTGATCCTGGCCTGTTGCCTGCTGCTGAACCGCTCCGGAGCCTTCGGCAGCCTGTCGGCCAACCTCGCGGCGAGCCTCGCCGGTTTCCTCCAGGTCGCCAACTTCCGCTTCGCCGACAGTTTCTACCGCTACGAATACGGTGCCAGCTTCGTCTACTGGAGCCTTTCCCTGGAGGAACAGTTCTACCTCCTGCTGCCGCTGCTGATCCTCTGCCTGCGTCGCTACCTGGGCTGGGCCCTCCTGGCGCTGGTGCTGGTCCAGTTCTTCAGCCTGCGCACGCCGCTGCTGATGGTATTGCGCACCGACGCCCTGGCCATCGGCGTACTACTCGCCCTCGCCTCCCTGCAGCCTGGCTATGCCCGCTGGAACCCCACCCTGCTGGGCCGCGCCTGGAGCGGGCCGTTGCTGCTGGCCGCCGTGGCCGCGGCCCTGGGCGTGCTGGCCAGCGAAGCGTACAGCCTGGTCACCGTGCGGATCGGCGCCATCGCGCTATTGTGCGGACTGCTGGTGTGGATAGCCTCCTACGACCGCGACTACCTGCTCTCCAACGGGCCGCTGAAGCGCTTGCTGGTCTGGGTCGGCGCGCGCTCCTATGCGATCTACCTGATCCACATCCCGGCGTTCTATCTCAGCCGCGAACTCTGCTTCCGCCTGGGCTGGGACGCCGGCGAGCGGCCCCTGTCGCTGCTCGGCACCAGCCTGGTCCTGATCGTCGTACTCAGCGAGCTCAACTACCGCTTCGTCGAGAGCCCCTGCCGCGACCTGGGCTCCCGCCTGGTCAAGCGCCTGAGCGCCGCCCGCCGCGTCGCCACCACTTCCGGAGCCACCTCATGCTGAACTTCCTCAAGAAGATCGTCTCGCCGCCCAGCCCCGTCGCCGAGCCCATCGCCGCGCCACCCGCCCCTGCGCCGGTCGACCCGTACATGCTCGGGTTGCGCGACGCGGTGCTCAGCGGCTGGTTCAACCAGGAGACCGACGAGCTGTTCAGCGGCTTTCCGATTTCCGCCGAGGACACCGTGCTCGACGTGGGGTGCGGCGACGGCGGCAACGTTCATTTCTGCGCCATGCGCGGCGCTCGCATCATCATCGCCGACATCGACGCGGAAAAGATCGCCAGGACCCGCGAGCGCCTGGCCGATACCCCGGCCCGCGAACTGGAATGCCTGGTCAGCGACTGCGACCCGTTGCCCCTGGCTGACGCCACGGCCACCCGGGTGGTCTCCACCGAGGTCATCGAGCACGTCGACGATCCGCGGCAGTTCCTCGCCGAGCTGGTACGGGTCGGCCAGCCCGGCGCACTCTATCTGCTCAGCGTGCCGCATCCCACGTCGGAAGACCTGCAGAAGGACTTCGCCGCCGACGAATACTTCCGCAAGCCCAACCACATCCGCGTGCTCGGCGAGGAGCAGTTCGCCGCACTGGTGCGCGAAGCCGGCCTGGAAATCCTCAGCCACAGCCGCTACGGCTTCTACTGGTCGCTGTGGATGCTGCTGTTCTGGGAGGCCAAGGTCGATTTCGGCAATCCCGACCATCCCCTCCTCGAACACTGGGCCAGGACCTGGCAGGCGCTGCTCGACTCGCCGCGCGGCCCGGCCATCAAGCAGGCCCTGGACGCCGTGGTCGCCAAGAGCCAGGTGATCATCGCGCGCAAGCCCGCCCAGGCGTAGAACCACCGGAACAGTTCCGCTACAGCCGGGCGGAACAGTTGCCGGGGCCACCGAACTGTTCCGTCCAACTCCCGCGTGGTTGCCCCTGAGCAAGCCAGCGGTCCCGGCGCATCATGAGGTTCCACACCCCGCCCCCATCCCCGGGATGGGAAGGAACGCACGATGAGGACATCCCCGCACCCGCACGCCGGGAGTTCCAGCGGTCTCCCGGCCGCCCATCCACATCTCGCCGCCCTGCTGGAAAAATTGAATTCCTGGCGACAAAATGCTCGATCGCGCAAGCATCTTGCGCAAATGTCCGAACACGACCTCGCCGACCTGGCGATCAGCCCGAGCGAACGCTACGTAGAGATTTCGAAACCTTTCTGGCGCTGAGCCGCTGGTGACGTGGCGCACAGTTGGTTAGTCTCAGCGTTGACACGGCCGCGCGGATGCGGCCGTCTACGCTGACTTCGTTCGGAGCAACTCACATGAAACGTCTGCGCCTGATCGGTGCCGCTGCCCTGCTCGCCTGCGCCTCCAGCGCGTTCGCCAGCAGCTTCGTGGTCACCACGGATACCCTGGTCCGCGCTACCGGCATGACCTCCAATGCCACTTCGGACATCACCAATTCCTTCCGCGACGACAAGATCGTCCTCGAAGCGCGCGACGACGCCGCCAGCTTCGTCGCCAGCCAGGGCGACATCCGCGGCTCGCACCTGGAAGCCGCACTGCGCCACATCCGTGGCAAGCTGCCGAGCCTGGCCGCCAACGACATGCAACTGGCCCAGGCGATCCTGACCATCTGAGTCGCCCGCCCCGCCGCCGCAGCCGCCCGGCTGCGGCGATGACCCGGCCGACCGGCCACACTGGCTCCGCGCCGCACATTCCGTTAGCCTTGGCGGCTGTTCCAGTCCTATTCCGCTCAACCCCATGCGTTACCGGTTCTCGTTGTTCTTCTGTTGCCTGCTGGCGCCCGCTGCGCACGCCTTCGATACCACGACGGCGTTCACCGCGAAGTCTCTTTACGTCACCAGCAAGCTGACCAGCACGCCGTTCGAGAACAAATTGTTACGCGATGCCCGGGGCGATGCGGCCAGTTTCGTCGCCAGCGATGGCAGCATCCGCGGTGCGCGCCTGGAAGCGGCATTGCGCTGGCTGCGTGTCGCGCACCCCGAGCTGGCGGCCAGCGATCAGGAACTGGCCGAAGCAATTCTTGCCCAATAGGCGATCACCACCGTTCCGGAGAACCTCCATGCGCCGTAGCTCCATGCGTCATAGCCCCCTGTTCGCCGCCCTGCTGCTGGCGCTCTGCGCCACGGCCGCGGAAGCACGCTCGGTGGTCGCGACCAGCAATATCATCGTCCGCGCCCTCGACCGCAGCATCGACTTCACTTCCGACACCACCACTTCCGTGCGCGACATGAAAGTGGTCACCGAGGCGCGCGACGACGCCGCCAGTTTCGTCGCCAGCGACGGCGCCATTCGCGGCGCCCAGCTGGAAGCCGCGATGCGGACCCTGCGCAGCCGTCTGCCGGAAGCCCGGGAAGCCTCCGACCAGGTACTTGCCGAAGCCATTCTCGCCCTGTGAGGAAGGCCTGCGCCTGGCTGCTGGCGCTGGCCCTCTGCGGAGCCGGCAGCGCGACGGCGGCCCTGCGCCTGAAACTCGACGCGCCTGGGCTGGACCCTGCGCAGCGCGAGGCCAGCCAACAACTGTTGGACGAAGCCGCGGACAAGCTGCCGCCGGCCTTCCGCGAACGCCTGGACCGCGAGGTCGAGGTCGAGTGGCGCGACGACCTGCCCGCCAACGGCATGGGCCAGGCCCGTGGCCCGCAGCGCATCGCGCTGAACCGCAAGTACCTGGCCGATCTCACCGACGGCAGCGCCGCCAGCCGCCAGACCGGGCGCGTGCACGGCACCGAGCGGCGCGAGCTGCTGGCGACCCTGCTGCACGAGCTGACCCACGTCTACGATCGCGCGCGCCTGTGGTCGGCGGAGGAAAAACGCGAGATCCGCCGCTGCACGCGCCAGGAAGAAACCCTCGGCCGGATCGCCCAGCCCACCGATTGCCGCGGGCAGAGCGGTCGCCGCTTCACGCTCTCCGACGACCCGCGCCTGCTCGATCTCGCCGGCTGGCCGCAGCGCGCCGGCCAGCGCGGGCGGCGCGAGGCGCACAATGGCTTCGTACTGCGCAGCCCGGACATCTACGAGCTGAGCAATCCGCGCGAGTTCGTCGCGGTGAACATGGAGTACTTCCTCCTCGATCCCAGCTACGCCTGCCGCCGCCCGGCGCTCTACCGCTACTACCAGCAACGCTTCGGCTGGGCGCCGGAACACAGTGCCTGTGCGCAGAGCTTCGCCTACCTCAACGCCGGCCGCGACTTCGGCCAGCAGCCGCTGGGCCAGCTCGACCCCGAGCGGGTCTACGAGGTCGACTACCTGCTGGCCGAGGCCAACGACAACCTGGTCAGCCGCTGGGGCCACACCATGCTCCGCCTGGTGATCTGCGCCCCCGGCCGGCCGCGTGGGCCGGACTGCCGGCTGGACCTCGACCAGCATCTGGTGCTGTCCTACCGCGCCTTCGTCGGCGACCTGCAATTGTCCAGCTGGGACGGCCTGACCGGCGCCTATCCGTCGCGCCTGTTCGTCCTGCCGCTGTCGCAGGTGATCGAGGAATACACCAAGGTCGAGCTGCGCAGCCTCGCCTCGGTGCCGCTGAAGCTGGACCGCGAGGAGGTCGCCAGCCTGGTCGAGCGCGCCGCGCAGAGTCACTGGAGCTACGACGGCCAGTACTACTTCATCTCCAACAATTGCGCGGTGGAAACCCTCAAGCTGCTGCGCAGCGGCATCCCCCGGCGACCGCTGCAAAGCCTGGACAGCATCACCCCCTACGGCGTGCTCGAGATGCTGGAGAACCGCAAGCTGGCCGATCCCAGTGTGCTCGACGACCCCAAGGAAGCCCTGCGCCTGGGCTACCGCTTCGACTCCTTCCGCGACCGCTACCAGGCGATGTTCGACGTGCTCAAGCAGCGCCTGCACATTCCCCAGGACAAGGTCGAGGACTGGCTGGCGCTGCCGGCCAGGGAGCGCCAGCCCTGGTTCGCCAAGGCCGACCTGCGCGCCAGCGCGGCGCTGCTGCTGCTCGAGCAGGCCTCGCTGCGGCGCCAGCTGCTGCTCGCCCAGGACGAGTTGAAGCGCCTGTACCTCGGCCATCTGGACAAGCCGGCCGGCGACCAGCGCCTGGAAGTGGCCGGCAAGACCTTCCAGCAGATCCTCGACGACAGCGGCTTCCTCAGTCGTCCGGCGGAACTCCTGGAGGGCGGCTACGGCCTGCCGCAGGCCGCCGAGTGGAAGCACCTGGAAGAGCAGACCCGCGAACGCCAGGCGCGCCTGCGCCGGCTCAGCGACGACCTCGACCGCGAGGTCCGCGCCCTGCTCGATCCCGAGCGCCGCGCCGAGCTGGAAGCCAACGAGGCCAACATCAAGGAGGTCGGCGCGCACCTGCGCGAGCTGCACAAGGCGGCCGGCGGGCTGATGCTGCCCTGAGGGAGGCGCCTGCAGGACGCATGGTCCCGAGCGCTCTTTCAGCGCCTCGCAGACGGCGGATAACGCTCTGCGTTATTCGCCCTACAGGTGCCACCTCCGGTCTTCGCTCACGGGTCGTCCGCTCCGGCGATGAACTCCTCGTCCTCTTCGGGCAACTGCGGGTCGAGGTGTAGCCATGGCAGGCGGCTGCCGACCCAGATGTGCCGGTTGGCGGGGGCGCGCTCGGGATGGTCGAGGCTGGCCACGGTGAAGTCCAGGGTATCGGCGCTGAGCCGGGTGAACAACGCCAGGTTGGCCCCGCAACGCGGGCAGAAGTAGCGCGTGCAGCTGGCCGACGAGGCATATTCCGCCGGTTCGCCCGCCAGCCAGCGGAACGCCCCGCGCGGCACCGTGGCCCAGGTGGTGACGATGCCGCCTGTGGTGCGCCGGCAGATCGAGCAGTGGCAGTGAGCGACATCGTCCAGCGGCGCGGCGACGGCGTAGCGCAGATAGCCGCAATGGCAACCGCCGGTATGGGTCTCGGGCATGGCGAATCCTCCTCGCGGGAGTGCCAGCATAAGCCGGACTTGCCCTGTGCCGCAGCCACCTCGCAAGATGAGCGGATTCCACTATCCGGGGGTGCCCGTGACCGCTCTGCTCTACTCCCTCTGGCCGCTGTTCGCCCTCATCGTCGGCGGTTACGCCCTGCGCCGCTGGGACTTTCCCGGCGAAGCCTTCTGGCCTGCCGCAGAACGCCTGAACTACTTCATCCTGTTTCCCGCGCTGCTGTTCAGCAACCTGGCGACCGCGCCGCTGGACGACCCCGGCCTGGCCCGCCAGGCCCTGGCCGTACTGCTCGGGCTCGGCGTCGCCTGGCTCGCCCTGCTGCTCTGCAAGCGCTGGCGCGGCTGGGACGCCGGGCGCTTCGGCGCCATCGCCCAGGGCGTATTGCGCTTCAACACCTATCTCGGCCTGGCCGCGGTCGGCAGCCTGTACGGCAAGCCGGGCCTGACCCTGGCCGCGCTGATGCTGGCGCTGATGGTGCCGACGGTGAACGTGATGTCGGTCTGGGCGCTGACCGCCGAGCGCGGCATCAGCCTGCGCGCGCTGCTGCTGCCGATCCTGAAGAACCCGCTGATCCTCGCCTGCCTCGCCGGCGCACTGGTCAACCTGGCCGGCGTCGGCCTGCCCGGCGGCAGCGATCGCCTGCTCAACCTGCTGGCGGTGGCCAGCCTGCCGCTGGGCCTGCTGTGCGTCGGCGCGGCGCTGAAACCCCAGGAACTCGGCGGCGAAGTCGCGGCCCTTGGCTGGAACTGCGCGGCGCGGCTGCTGGCGATGCCCCTGCTGGCCTTCGCCATCGCTCGCGGGCTGGGCCTGCCGAGCATGGAAAGCGCCGTGCTGGTACTGTTCTTCGCCCTGCCGACGGCGCCCACCGCCTATGTGCTGACCCGCCAACTGGGCGGCGACGGCCACCTGATGGCGGGCATCATTACCTTGCAAACGCTGCTTTCCGGCGCCACTCTGGTCGGCGTACTCCTCGTGCTGCAAGGAAGCCCATGACGACAGGACGCGTCGCCGCCGCCCTCACGGCGCTCTGCCTGCTCTGCCAACCGGCCTTCGGTTTCATCAAGGTGTTTCCCGAATTCGACGACGAACCCGGCGCCGCCACCTTCTTCTGGGCGGCCGTCACCACCGTCGGCCCGTTCATCGGCAGCACCGTCAGCGCACAGGAGTCCAGCGCTGACGAGGGCGACAAGCTCGTCCAGGCGCGGGACGACGCCGCCAGCTTCGTCGCCAGCGACGGTGCGATCCGTGGCGCGTACCTCCAGGCAGCCTTGCAGGTCCTGCGCCAAGCCCCGGAATACGCCGGGTACAGCGACCTGCAACTGGCCGCGGCGCTCCTCGCGCGGCAGCCCTGATCGACCATATATCCGAAATTACCCGCACGTTTCCCGCCGTTATCCAGCGAAAGCTGCCTGAAAGCTTCCCGCCGTAGCATCCGCCCACCACCGGCAGAAGACCGGACACGACGGCGCGCCCACGAGACGCCCGCTTACCCGTACAAAAACAACAATGGTGATTGCCATGCCCCGTTCCGCACACGCCTACAGCCGCACTCCGTCCGCGCGACGCCACCCGCCCGCCGCCTGCTGACCGCACGCCGCACGCCCGTCCGCCGTCTTCCCCGGAGTGAACCCATGCTGACCCTGCTCGCCTTCGCCATGGTGGCGACCTTCATGTTCCTGATCATGACCAAGCGCCTGTCCGCGCTGATCGCGCTGATCCTGGTCCCGATCGCCTTCGCCCTGATCGGCGGTTTCGCCGCCGGCCTCGGCCCGATGATGCTCGACGGCATCCGCACCCTGGCGCCGACCGGCGTGATGCTGATGTTCGCGATCCTCTACTTCGCCATCATGATCGACTCCGGGCTGTTCGACCCGGCGGTGCGCAAGATCCTCCGGCTGGTCAAGGGCGACCCGCTGAAGGTCTCGCTGGGCACCGCGGCGCTGGCGATGATCGTCTCCCTCGACGGCGACGGCTCGACCACCTACATGATCTGCGTGGCCGCCGTACTGCCGTTGTACAGCCGCCTGGGCATGAGCCCGCTGGTGATGGCCTGCCTGATCATGCTCTCCAGCGGCGTGCTCAACATGACCCCCTGGGGTGGCCCCACCGCCCGCGCGGCGAGTGCCCTGCACGTCGACCCGGCGGATATCTTCGTGCCGATGATCCCGGCGATGATCGCCGGGCTGCTGGCGATCTTCGCCATCGCCTGGATCTACGGCAAGCGCGAGCGCGCCCGTCTCGGCGAGCTGCACCTGCCCACCGACCATGAGGACCTGGCGGAGATCAGCGTGTCGCAGTATCCGGAGGCGCGCCGGCCCAAGCTGCTGTGGTTCAACGCTATTCTCACCGTGGTCCTGATGGCGACCCTGATCGCCGGCCTGCTGCCGATGCCGGTGCTGTTCATGATCGCCTTCGGCATCGCCATGATCGTCAACTACCCGTGCATCCAGGAGCAGAAGAAGCGCATCGGCGCACACGCCGAGAACATTCTCGCAGTGGTCTCGCTGATCTTCGCCGCCGGGGTGTTCACCGGCATCCTCTCCGGCACCGGGATGGTCGACGCCATGTCCAAGAGCCTGCTGGCGGTGATCCCGCCGGCGCTGGGCCCATACCTGGCGACCATCACCGCGCTGGTGAGCATGCCGTTCACCTTCTTCATGTCCAACGACGCCTTCTACTACGGCGTCCTGCCGATCCTCACCCAGGCCGCCGCCGAATACGGCATCACCCCGGTGGAAATGGCCCGCGCCTCGATCGTCGGCCAGCCGGTGCACCTGCTCAGCCCGCTGGTGCCCTCCACCTACCTGCTGGTGGGGCTGGCCAAGATCGACTTCGGCGACCACCAGCGCTTCACCCTGAAATGGGCCGTGCTGGTGTGCCTGGCAATCCTCGCCATGGCCCTGCTGCTGGGCCTGTTCCCCCTGTTCAGTAACTGACCGAGACGAGTGACCGCTTCATGGAATGGCTGACCAGCCCGGAAATCTGGATTGCGTTCTTCACCCTGACCGCCCTGGAGATCGTCCTCGGCATCGACAACATCATCATGATCTCGATCCTGGTCGGGCGCATGCCGAAGCACCTGCAGCCACGCACCCGCTTCTTCGGCCTGGCCCTGGCGATGGTGACGCGGATCCTGCTGTTGCTGTCGATCACCTGGGTCATGCGCCTGACCGCCGACCTCTTCCACCTGTTCGGCCAGGGCATCTCCGGACGCGACCTGATCCTGTTCTTCGGCGGCCTGTTCCTGCTCTGGAAAAGCAGCTCGGAGATCTACCAGGGCCTGGAAGGCGAGGAAGAAAGCGGCGATGAACCGAAGGGGTCGGCGGGCGGCTTCATCGGCACCATCATCCAGATCGCGATCATCGACATCGTCTTTTCCCTGGACTCGGTGATCACCGCCGTCGGCATGGTCTCCCACGTGCCGGTGATGGTCGCGGCGATCATCGTCGCGGTACTGGTGATGATGCTCTGCGCCGGCGCCATCAGCGACTTCATCGACAAGCACCCGTCGCTGAAGATGCTCGCCCTGTCGTTCCTCATCGTGGTCGGCACGGTGCTGATCGCCGAAGCCTTCGAAGTCCATGTGCCGAAGGGCTACGTCTACTTCGCCATGGCCTTCTCCCTGGCCGTGGAGGCGCTGAACATCCGCATGCGCGGCGCTGCCGCGCGCAAGCGGGGCGAAGAGCCAGTGAAGCTGCGCAAGGAAGTGCTCGGCGACTGAGCCGCTCAGGCCGGCTCGAAACGCTCGCCGCGGAATACCCGGCGAGCCGCGCCGCGACTGATCCGACCGTGGGCCCGGCGGCGCTCCGCGCGCAGCGCGTCGGCCGCGCTGCTCGCCTGGTCCGCGAGGCGCCGGGCGATCAGCAGGATCGCCAGGCGTTTGTTGGCGTGCTGGCTACGCTGGCTCTGCACCCTGACGCTGATGCCGCTGGCCAGGTGGGTGGCGCGCACCGCCGAGTCGGTGGTGTTGACATGCTGGCCGCCGGGGCCGGAAGAGCGCAGGGTCTCGAAACGGATCTCGCCCTCCAGACTGGCCGGCGGCGCGGCGAAGCGCTCCGCGCCGATGAACCAGTTCTTGCGCGCATGCCTTGCCCGGTAGGGGCTGGGGCAGATCCACTGGATACCGCCGCACCAGCGCTCGGCGAGCGCTTCGGCGGCAGTGCCGCGCAGCCCCAGGAGCAGCGAACGCCAGGTGCGCGGACGCTCGCCGGCCACCTCCTCGATTACCTCGACCTCGACGCCGGCTTGCGCCGCCTCGAGGCACAGCCGCTCGAACGCCTTCGCCACCGCCAGGCAGCATTCCGCCGGCCCCTGGGCCGCGGAGAGTTGCAGCAGGATCATCGGCAGCACTCCCCACGGGTCTTGTAGGTCAGCACCGGCTTCAGGCGGGCGACCAGGCGCAGCAGGCCGGCTTCGAGCAGCGCGCCGACCACCGAGTCGATACCCTTGTAGGCTTCCGGCGCTTCCTCGTAGATCAGTTGGCGGTCGCCACAGATCACCCTGCTGCCAAGGCGCGTACGGCCCAACTGGTCGACGCTGAAGCGCGCCGCCAGACGCTCCCGACACTCGCCGCGCTGCCATTTGCGACCGGCGCCGTGGGCCAGGGAGAACAGGCTCTGCGCGCTCGGCACAGGCTCCACCAGGTAGCTGTAGTCGCCGCGCGAGCCGGGGATCACCAGCACGCCCTGGTCGGCCGGGGTGGCGCCCTTGCGGTGCAGCCAGCCGTCGACGCCATCGACCTGTGCCGGCGCCACCAGGTTGTGGTTGATGTCGAGCAGTTCCAGGCCGTCGCAGCGCAAGCGTTCGAGAATGCGCCGGGCGATGAGCTGGCGGTTACCCTCGGCGAAGCGCAGCGCATCGGCGTGGCGCGCCAGGTAGGCGGAAGCTTCCAGGCTGCCGTCGAGCAGGCCGGCGTGGCCATGCAGGCTGACCTGCTCTTGCAGGATCGCCTGGCCGAGACCGCGCGAGCCACTGTGCACCAGCAGTTGCAGGCGGCCAGCATCGAGGCCGAGGGCGTGCAGGGCGGCCTGGTCGAACACGGTCTCGACCTGCTGTAGCTCGGCGAAGTGGTTGCCGCCACCGATCGTGCCGAGCGCGCGCCAGTGCTCGCGGGCCGGTAGATCCAGGGCTTCGATGCAGTCGCTCCAGGTCTCGTCCAGCGGCAGGTCGAGATTGCCCAGGCGCTTTTCCAGTTTGTCCGCCGACAGCTTGCCGGGGGCCAGGCCGGTTTCCCACAGGGCCATGCCACAGCCGATGTCGTTGCCGACCAGCGCCGGATAGAAGCGACCGACGGAGAAGAACGCCGCGCCGACCGGATAGCCGCGGCCGGGATGCAGGTCCGGGAGACCGACGACGCGGCACATGCCGTCCAGCTCGGCGGTGGTTTGCAGTTGCTGGATCGCCTTGCCTTCGATCCAGGTGCTGTCCGAGGCGATCAGTGCGACGCCCGCGGACAAAGGCTTGATGTAGTTGCCCATAATCCAATCCATGTGATTGAAACGGTAGATCCGGGGGGCAGACCGAAGCCGAGCGGGCACTCGCGGAAGGGCGAAGGGCGTCTAACGGAGAAGTGAAAACCTGGGGAGCGGTGACCGCGGCAGCCGATGACCTCTCGCCGGAAGCTTGCGCGGACGCAAGGGCGGGAATCGTTCAGCGGTGCAGGGGGTCGAGCGGTAGGTTTCGGTGGCCGTTAGGCCAGGCGCAGCCTGCAAAGGGTAGAGAACTGAATCATCGATGTAACCTCCTTTGCGGTGCGTAAGTGGGGGAAATGAAGGGCGAATCCTAGGCGTTTCATTCCCACCGCGCAAGCCCCGGAAAGGCTTCGCGATGGAAATGAGCGGCGCATCACTGCGCCGAAAGAGCCTGCACGGCGCCGGGCACCTCGCTGTTCCAGCGCTGGTAGAGCGCCCGCAGCTCGCCGGACGCCGCCATCTGCCGTACCCGCGCGTCATAGACCTCGCGCAGGAGCCGGCCGCTGGCGCTGTCGGCGAAGGTCATGAAGGACTCCTTGCCGGGCGGCAGTTGCGCGATCGGGTAGGCGTCGGCCGGCAGATGCGCTTCGCTGCGCTGCTTTTCCAGTTCGTCCGGCTCGTCGAGGAAGAAATCCAGCTCGCCGTTCTGGACCTGCTCGGTGCAACGCTCGGGGCGGACGCACTCGACCAGGGTGAAGTCGCGCTGCTCCGCGGGGATCAGGTTGTAGCTGTGGCGCCAGCCGACGCGCTTGCCGGTGAGGCTGGCGCGGCCGGAGAACGGCGTCTTCGCCGCATGCATCACGCCGTGGTACTCGATGTCGATCGGCAACTGGGCGTACAGCTTGCCCTCAACGCCGGGGATCTCGCCCGGCACGCCATCGACCATGGAGCCCGCGGTCATCAGCTTGTTGGCGCGGTTCCAGGGCATGTTGATGAATTTCACGTCGAGCCCGTAGGGCGCATAGACCTGCTTCAGCAGGTCCCAGTACAGACCGCTGCCGTCGGCGTTGGTATAGCCTTCCCAGGCCGGCGCGGCGAAGGTCGCCTTGCGGATGTGCGCCTGCTCCAGGCTATCGCCCAGCGCATCGGCCTGAACCACCGGCGCTCCCCCTACCCCGAGCGCCAACACCGCTGCCGAGAGGCAGCCACTGATCCCCGAAAATCGCATCCGCACCACTCCTCTGTATCCCTCTAGACCGGGGCTTTTTAAAAGGTGCAAAGGATACCCTTCCTGTCGGCTAATTCCATGGCCTGTGGCGCAAACGCATGCATCGAACGGAAGGCGAAAAAATCTTCGCCCTTTCCCGGCGCGCACGCTTGAATGAAGGGTAGGCGCCCTGCCGCTCGGGCTGCCGAGACGAACTCCCGCGGGGGGCGCCTGTCCAAATATGACGTTCGTGTTACAACTCGCCTGAACGCTGCCTTTCCATCGTGGCCGTTGGCGCCGTTGTCCGGGCTCCGCGGCGCAACGCACGCGGAACCTGGCGCGAGGTTGGCCATTCGTCGTAGTGCCAGGGGGGCCACGCCATGCTGAAACTGCTCGACCTGCTCTCTGCCGTCGCCCTGCTGGTGTGGGGCACGCATATCGTCCGCACCGGAATCCTCCGGGTCTACGGCGCCGACCTGCGGCGCATCCTCAGTCGCAGCGTGGAAAAACGCCCGCTGGCGTTCGCCGCCGGCATCGGCGTCACCGCCCTGGTGCAAAGCAGCAACGCCACCGCCCTGCTGGCCACCTCCTTCGTCGCCCAGGGCCTGATGGCACTGGCGCCGGCCCTGGCGATCATGCTCGGCGCCGATGTCGGCACCGCGCTGATGGCGCGGGTGCTGACCCTCGACCTGTCGTGGCTTTCGCCATTGCTGATCTTCTTCGGCGTGATTTTCTTCCTCAGCCGCAAACAGACCCGCCTCGGCCAGCTCGGCCGGGTATTCATCGGCCTCGGCCTGATCATCCTGGCGCTCCAGCTGATCGTCGCCGCCGCCGAGCCGATGACCCAAGCCAAGGGCGTCAAGGTACTGTTCTCCAGCCTGACCGGCGACATCATGCTCGACGCGCTGACCGGCGCGTTGTTCGCCATGATTTCCTATTCCAGCCTGGCCGCCGTGCTGCTTACCGCGACCCTCGCCGCGTCCAAGGTGATCTCGCTGAAAGTCGCGCTGTGCCTGGTGGTCGGCGCCAACCTCGGCAGCGGCATCCTGGCCATGCTCAGCGCCACCGCGCAAAACGCCGCCGGTCGCCGGGTGGCCCTCGGCAGCCTGTTGTTCAAGGTCGCCGGCTGCCTGCTGGTGCTGCCCCTGGTGGGGCCGCTGGCGGACTGGATGGATCACTGGCAGTTCAGCACAGCCGAACTGGTGATCGCCTTCCACGTGCTCTACAACGCCGCGCGCTGCCTCGCCTGCCTGCCGCTGACCAACGCCATGGCCAGCTTCTGCACCCGTGTGATGCCCGACCGTGCCCTTCCCGACGACGTCGCCCGGCCGCGCCATCTCGACCCCGCCGCCCTCGACACGCCGAGCCTGGCGCTGGCCAACGCGGTGCGCGAGACCCTGCGCATGGGCGACACCGTCGAGCAGATGCTGAACAATCTGATGCAGATCATCCGCGGCGGCGATCCGCTGCTCGGCAAGGACATCCGCAAGCTCGACGACGACGTCGACGCCCTCTACACCGCGATCAAGCTGTATCTGGCAAGGATGCCGCGCGAGGACCTGTCCGAACGCGACAGCCGGCGCTGGGCGGAGATCATCGAGCTGGCGATCAACCTGGAGCAGGCCGGCGACATCATCGAGCACATGCTCGCCGCCGTGCAGGACAAGAAGACCTCGCGCAGCCGCTCGTTCTCCGACACCGGCCTGGAAGAGATCGGCACCTTGTACCAGCAGTTGGTCTCCAACCTGCGCCTGGGTCTCTCGGTGTTCCTCAACGGCGACCTCGACAGCGCCAAGCGCCTGCGCCGGGCCAAGCAGCGCTTCCGTCTGCAGGAACGGCGCTACGCCCATGCCCATGTCGACCGCCTGCACCAGCAGGTGGTACAGAGCATCGAGACCAGCTCGCTGCACCTGGACCTGATCAGCGACATGAAGCGTCTCAACTCGCTGTTCTGCGCCATCGCCTACGCTGTGCTGGACAATCCAGACGCGCCGAGCAGCGCGGCCGACGAGGGCACTCGGCGGGACGAGGACGACTGGGCCGACGAAGTCGACGACATGACCTCGGCGCCGCTGGCCGAGCCAGCGCTCGCCGAGGAGCGAGCGGAAACGCGCCGTTCGCGACATTAGCCGTTCTGCGGGTAGGTTCGTCATGAAGCATCCGCTATTCTCGGTATTTTCAGTTCCAGGCTCGGCCCATGCGTTCGTTGTCCACCCTGCTGCTGTTCTGCCTGCTCTGCCCCTGGTCGTACGCCGACCAGCGCAGCGAGGTCGAAGCCTTCCAGCTGGAAAACGGCATGGGCGTGCTGCTCAAGCCCACCGAGCAGCACCGGCACGTCTCGATCCGGCTGGTGGTGGGGGTCGGTTTCGCCGACTTCTCGTGCCGTGAAAAGCAGCTGCCGCACCTGCTCGAGCACCTTTTCTTCAGCGGCCTGGACGGCGGCGACGAGGCCGACCTGGAAGCCCGCATGCAGGCCCTCGGCGGACAATGGAACGCCTACACCAGCGAAGGCGACACCACCTTCGTCATCGAGGCACCTGCCGCCACCCAGCGGCAGGTCCTCGACCTGCTGCTGGACACCATCACCCGCACCGAACTGGACGAGCCGCGCATCGCCGCCGCCAAGCGAGTGATCGAGCGCGAAGGCGGCGGCCATTACTCGCACCTGCAGCGCTGGCTCGACCGCGAGAACCTGGGCCGTGGCGCCATGGACCAACTGGCGGTGGAACTGGGCCTGGCCTGCTCCCAGCGCGCGCCGCTGGCGCCGCTTGGCGCGGAGCAGCTGGAGCGGCTGCGCAGCGACTGGTACGTACCGGGCAACATGACCCTGATCCTGGTCGGTGACCTCGATCCGCGCCTGCCGGCCTATCTGACCCGGACCTTCGGCACCTTGGAAGACCACGAGCTCCCCGAGCGCCGCGAGCTGCCGGCGGCCAACGGGCATGCCGAGGCCAGGCGCACCCTGATCACCCGGCCATTCGGCGAGGGTGCGATGCTGCACTGGATCTATCCGGAGCCGGACGACGCCGCCCCGGACGCCATGGTCCTGCTCCAGGCCTATATGAACGACGCGCTGTACGCCGACCTGCGTGTGCGTCGCGGACTCACCTACGGGCCATCGACCGATCGCCAGGTGTTCGCCAACCAGGGCTTCTTCAGCCTCGACGCGGATGTCGAGCGCAGCGACCTACCCGCCACCGAGGCCGCCCTGCGCGAGTTGCTCGACGGCATCCGCCAGCATGGCCTGGACCCGGGGCGTTTCAAGCGGGTGCAATTCGCCGAGCGCGCCAGGCTGGCCTGGAGCACCCAGGGCAACGCGGCGCTGGCGGACTATTACTGGGGCTCGCTGGCCGACTACGAGGACGGCCATTTCCCCAATGAGGAGCGCCGCCTGGCGAAGGTCAGCCTGCAACAGGCGAACGCGCTGGCGAAGCGGCTGTTCGACGGCGAAGGCTACCTGCGCATCGAAAAGCCGCTATTCGACGACGACATGCTCTACCCATTGCTGCTCGCCGCCGGTCTCCTGGCCAGCGGCCTGCTCTGGTTCGGCCTGCGCCGCCGGCGCGCCTGACCGGGCTACAGGGCCAGGCGGTGGATGACCTGGGTCGAGTCGTCCGGGTCGCGCTGGCCGACGAAGCCCAGTGCGCAACAAAGGTCGCGCATCGCCCGGTTGGCCGCCGAGTCCACCGAATACATCTGGCGGAAGCCGTTGCGCCGCGCCACGTCGATCAGATGGCGCATCAGCACGGCGTCGAGGCCCAGACCCTGGTAGTCGTCGGCGATGGTTACCGCGCATTCGCACTGCCCTTCCTCGCAGCAGGCGGCGTAGCGGCTGATACCGACCTCGCGCAGCTCACCGTCCTCGTGCACCAGGGCAACGAAGGCCATGCTCTGCTGGTAGTCGATGTCCATCAGTTGATCGAGCAGCGCCGGGCTGGCTTCCTTGATCTCGCCGAGGAAGCGGAAGTGGCGGGTCGCCGGGGACAGCCGGTTGATGAACTGGCGTTCGCGCTCCCGGTCCTCCTCGCGCAGGGGACGGATCAGCACGTGGCGGCCATCGTCGAGGGACTCGACCCAATGGTCGCCCTCTACCGCCGCGAACGCGGAAGACCGGCTGGCATTTTGTACATTGGACATGATGCGATCTCCAGGAAGGGAAGGAAGTCGGTACAACCACTTCCTTCCTGTCTACGCGGTTTGGCGCAGCTCCGGTTGATCGACATCAACGCCGCCGCCGCAGCCCCGGCGGGAGCCGACGCACGGCATGCGGCGAAACGCCTCAGGCGTTGGCCAGCTCGGCCTCGGCGATCTCCTTGCCGCGCCGGCGGAACAGCACCAGGGTGGCGAGCAGCCCCAGCAGCGCCGCGCCACTGAGCCAGATGCCCGGGGCCGCGCGGTTGTCCAGGGTGTGGATCAGCCAGGTGCAGACCGCCGGGGTGAAACCACCGAAGGTCGCCGTAGCCAGGCTGTAGGCGAGGGAGAAACCGGTAGTGCGCACGTCCGCCGGCATCACCTCGGTCAACGCCACCACCATCGCGCCGTTGTAGCTGCTGTAGAGGAACGACAGCCACAACTCGACGCCGAGCAGGCCGGCGAAACTCGGCTCGCGGACCAGCCAGGACAGCGCCGGGTAGGCGGTCAGCAGTGCCAGCGCGGAGGCACCCAGCAACAATGGCTTGCGCCCGATGCGGTCGGAGAACGCGCCCATCACCGGCAGCCAGATGAAGTTGGACAGGCCGATGCACATGGTCACCAGCAGGCTGTCGAGGTCCGACAGTTGCAGTTCGTTCTTGCCGAAGGTCGGCGTGTAGGCGGTGATCAGGTAGAACGATACGGTGGTCATCACCACCATCGCGGTACCGGCCAGCACTACGCCGAAGTTCTGCCCGATGGAGCGCAGCACCTGCGACAGCGACGGTCGGTGGGTGCGCGCCTCGAACTCCGGCGTTTCCTCCAGCGAGCGACGGATGACGAACAGCGCCGGAACGATCAGGCAGCCGATGAAGAACGGCACGCGCCAGCCCCATTCGCCCATGTCCTGCGGGCTCAGCCACTGGTTGAGGAGCACGCCGAGCAGGCCGGCGAAGACCACCGCGACCTGCTGGCTGGCCGACTGCCAACTGACGAAGAAGCCTTTGCGTCCTGGCGTGGCGATCTCCGACAGGTAGACCGAAACCCCTCCCAGCTCGACGCCGGCGGAAAAACCCTGCAGGAGCCGGCCGAACAGCACCAGCAACGGCGCCGCCACGCCCAGCGTGGCATAGCCGGGAACGAAGGCGATCAGCAGGGTCCCCATGGCCATCAGGCCGAGGGTGATGATCAGGCCCTGGCGGCGGCCGTGGCGATCGATGTAGGCGCCCAGGAACACCGCACCCAGCGGCCGCATCAGGAAGCCGGCGCCAAAGGTGGCGAGGGACAGCATCAGGGAGGCGAACGGGTTGTCGCCGGGGAAGAAGGTCTTGGCGATGGCGGTGGCGTAGAAGCCATACACCATGAAGTCGTACATCTCGAGGAAGTTGCCACTGACCACACGGAAAATGGCGACACCTTTGGATTTATTAGAGGCCATGGGACACACACTCAGGCAGACACGGGGAAGCGGTCCATGGCGGCGTCGATGGCCACGCAGGCGGGTACGTCATCCATCGACCGAGTTGTAACCATATGTGTAAAAACTCCTGTCGAACAATCTAAAATTGCCCGAAAGGTGCGAATTGAAGGGGTTTGAAAGGCTGTCGAAAGCTTCGCGACCATCGGTCGGGAAAGCGACGCCTTTTTCCCTGGTCGACCTCCAGAAAGGAGAGCGGAGCCTCTGTCGGGCGAAGGAAACATTCGCCACGCGGCAGCTGTCCTTCGTTCATACCCAGGAAACCCGGCCGGGGTTATGCTGCGCGCCCCGGCCGGCTGGCCGAGCAGCTCCGATCGAGAACCCGCTGGTCCCCATGCCCAACCAACAACGCCCCATCCTCAAGGCCCGCCTGGAGCAACTGATCGCCCTGGTCGGCGGCCTGATGGCCCGCTATCCGCGCACCATCGCCCTGTTCGGCTTCTGTTCGGGCGTGTTCAGTTTCATCATGGTCGACCGGCAGAAGGGCTTCGCCCAGGTGCTGGCGATCATCATGCTGGTCAGTTGGGTCTGGTTGATCCTCGAGAACCTCCTGCGGGAGACCTTCGCCCGCCGCTTCGGCTGGGAGATCCCGGCGCCGCTGCTGCGCTACGCGACCCAACTGATCCACCAGGAAAGCCTGTTCTTCGTCCTCCCGTTCTTTCTCATCACCACCACCTGGAACAGCGGCCAGGCGCTGTTCACAGGGACGCTGGCCGCCGCGGCACTGATCTCCATCACCGATCCGCTCTACTATCGCTGGCTGTCCAGGCGTCGCTGGGTGTTCCTCGCCTACCACACCCTGACCCTGTTCGCGGTGTTGCTGACCTCGCTGCCGATCCTGCTGCACCTGACCACCCCGGAAAGCTACCGGTTGTCGCTGGGCATCGCCGTCGTGCTGTCCTTCCCCAGCCTGCTCGTGACCTTCCCGCTACAGCACTGGTGGCGCGGCTTCCTGCTTCTCGGCCTGACCCTGGCGGTGGGCCTGGCCGGATGGTTCGGCCGCACCTGGGTACCGCCGGCCACCCTGTGGCTGACCGAAGTGGCGGTGAGCAGCCAGTTCGACGACCAGAGCCGCACGCCCGGCGACAGCCTGGAGCAGGTCGGCGCCAGCCAGTTGCGCAGCCAGGGCCTGTTCGCCTATACCGCGATCAACGCGCCGCGCGGCCTCGACGAGCGCATCTATCACGTGTGGATGTTCAACGGGAAGGAGTTCGACCGCATCGCCCTGGATATCCACGGCGGCCGCAAGGAGGGCTACCGGGCCTGGACCCACAAGCAGAACTTCCCCGGCGACCCGGTCGGCCACTGGCAGGGGAAGGTACTCACCGAGGCCGGACAGATGATCGGCACCCTGCGCTTCGACGTCACCCAGTGACGTCGAAGCCTGGCGACCTCAGGCGAAGAACCAGTAGCACACGCCGATGGAGGCGATGACCCCGGCCAGGTCCGCGGTCAGCGCGCAGCCCACCGCATGGCGCGCGCGCTGCAGGCCGACCGAGCCGAAATAGACGGCGAGCACGTAGAAGGTGGTCTCGGTACTGCCCTGCACGGTGGCGGCGACCAGCGCCGGGAAACTGTCGACGCCGTGGGTCTGCATGGTCTCCAGCAGCATCGCCCGCGCCGCGCTGCCGGAGAACGGCTTGACCAGCGCGGTGGGCAGCGCCTCGACGAAGCGGCTGTCCCAGCCCAGCCCCTCGACCGCCCAGCGTATCCCGCCGAGTACCACTTCCAGCGCCCCGGAGGCGCGCAGCACGCCAACCGCGCAAAGCATCGCGACCAGGTAGGGCAACAGGTTCCTGGCGACGTCGAAACCTTCCTTCGCCCCCTCCACGAAGCTCTCGTAGACCGGCACCTTCTTCAGCGCGCCGACGATCAGGAACAGCACGATCAGGCTGAACAGCGTCAGGTTGCCCAGCAGCGAGGACAGCTGCGCCAGCGCGGTGGCCGAGAGCGTGCCGAGCACCGCCATGAAACCGGCCAGCAGCAACGCGCCGGGGATCAAGTAGGCCAGCACCACCGGGTCCCACAAGCGCAGGCGCTGCATCAGCGCCACCGACAACAGGCCGGCCAGGGTCGAGGCGCTGGTGGCCAGGAGGATCGGCAGGAATACCAGGGTCGGATCGGCCGCGCCCTGCTGCGCGCGGTACATGAAGATAGTCACCGGCAGCAGGGTCAGGGACGAGGCGTTGAGCACCAGGAAGAGGATCTGCGCATTGCTCGCGGTGGTGCTGCTGGGATTGAGCTCCTGCAACGCCTTCATCGCCTTCAGGCCGATCGGCGTGGCGGCGTTGTCCAGACCCAGGCCATTGGCGGCGAAGTTCAGGGTGATCAGGCCGATCGCCGGATGCCCCGGCGGCACTTCCGGCATCAGCCGGCGGAACAGCGGTCCGAGCAGCACCGCCAGGCGCTCCACCAGCCCGGCCTTCTCGGCGATGCGCAGGAAGCCGAGCCAGAGCGTCAGGGTGCCGAACAGCAGGACCATCACCTCGACCGCCAGCTTGGCCATGGCGAACAGGCTCTCCACCATCGCCGCGAACACCGTCGCATCGCCGCCGATCAACCAGCGCGCCAGCGCACTCGCCGCCGCCACCAGGAAAAAACCCAACCACAAGCCGTTCAGCATTCAGAATCCCCCGCGTTGCGCGGATGATAGCGGCGCAGGCGGTGCCGGCGCCAGAAACGCCGAGGCCCCGGACGATGCCGGGGCCTCCTGGGCGGGAAGCCGCCTTATTCGAGGGTGGCCTGCTTGCCCTTGGCTTCGCCGACCGCCTGCCGCAGGTGCGGCAGCGAATCCCAGTAGCGCTGGCCCTTGGCCGCGTCGTACATGCCTTCCCACTTGGAGATGACCAGCACCGCGAGGGCATTGCCGATCACGTTGAGGGCGGTGCGCGCCATGTCCATGATGCGGTCCACGCCGGCGATGAAGGCCAGGCCCTCGAGCGGGATGCCGACGCTGCCCAGGGTGGCGAGCAGCACCACGAAAGACACGCCCGGCACGCCGGCGATACCCTTGGAGGTCACCATCAGGGTCAGCACCAGCATGATCTGCTGGCCGATGGACAGGTCGATGCCGTAGAGCTGCGCGATGAAGATCGCCGCGATGCTCTGGTACAGGGTCGAGCCATCGAGGTTGAAGGAGTAGCCGGTGGGCACCACGAAGCTGCTGATCGCCTTCGGCGCGCCGTAGGCTTCCATTTTCTCGATGATGCGCGGCAGCACGGTTTCCGAGCTGGCGGTGGAATAGGCTAGGACCAGGTCGTCCTTGAAGATGCGGATCAGGCGCATGATCGAGAAGCCGAACATCCGCGCGATCAGGCCCAGCACCACCAGGGCGAAGAAGACGATGGCCACGTAGACCAGGATCACCAGCTTGGCCAGCGGCAGCAGCGAGGCGAAGCCGAAGTTGGCGACGGTCACCGCGATCAGGGCGAAGACACCGATAGGGGCGTACTTCATGATCATGTGGGTGACCTTGAACATGGTCTCGGAAACGCCCTGGAACACCTTCACCAGCGGCTCGCGCAGGTCGTTGGGCAGGCTCGACAGGCCGAGGCCGAACATCACCGAGAAGAAGATGATCGGCAGCATCTCGCCACGGGCGATGGCGGCGAAGACGTTGGAGGGAATCAGGTTGAGGATGGTCGCGATGAACGCATGGTCATGCTGCACTTCCTGGGTGGTCTTCTGGTACTGGGAAATGTCCACGGTACCCAGGGTGCTCATGTCGATGCCGGTGCCGGGCTGGAACAGGTTGGCCAGCAGCAGGCCGACGACGATGGCGACGGTGGTGACGATCTCGAAGTAGATGATGGTCTTCAGGCCGATGCGGCCAAGCTTCTTCGCGTCGCCGACGCCGGCGATGCCGACCACCAGCGAGGAAATCACGATCGGCACCACGATCATCTTGATCAGACGGATGAAGATGTCGCCGGCCGGTTGCAGCACGTTGGCGATCCACCAGGCCTTTTCGGCGCTGAAATGGTTGAGCACTGCGCCGACGGCGATACCGAGTGCCAGACCGATCACGATCTGCCAGGCGAGGCTTAGCTTGGCTTTACCCATGTTTCGTCACCCTTAATTCTTGTGGAAGTCGGGAGTCGCTCCAACGGGAGAGTCGCTCCCGACAGGCGAAAGGGCGCAATGATTCATGCGCTCCCCTACCCCGTCTAATGCCGTAAGTGACTGCCCCATGCCGAATCGGCATGAGAAATCACTAATGAAACGTCCGTCCCACAGGAGATTGCCCTTGATTTTCGTACAAGAACAGGGAGCGGAAGGCACTCCGTGCAAGGCCCGGGAGCCTCGTGCCCATCCTGGGAAGTTGAAAGTCGCTCATCATCGCTGCGATGGATGGTCGCAGGACACGCAACGCCGTCCGGCACGCCATCGCCGGCTGTGGATAAGCGGCATTCTGTGGATAACCGCGCGGTAAAGCCCTTCTGGGAGGGCGCCTCGGAACGCGCGGGCGGTCGATTGTAAAACGACTCCGCCATCCACAGGCATTGATCGATATCAGGGAAGTTCGCGGAGTATCGCTGCGGAAGCCGACGCTCCGCCGGACGGCGGAGCGTCGTACCCCTTCTATATATAGAAGCGCGCCGGAAGGCAGCGAGACATCGGTGGCTCCCCTCCGGCGCGTTTTCGCCTGGCCCGACCCCGAAGGAGGTACTCCCTGTACCCCTGGAACCCGCCGGATCGACCTCACCCAGCGCATCCCGGTCCCCTGGCCATGCCCCGCTGCGGGCGGGGCGGTGTCACGCAAGCCCGTTCCGCCTCAGTACCAGTTCGGATCGGCCTTGAGTTGTTCGTCGAGGATCTTCTGTACCGCCGGTTCCGGCTTGCCCAGCCAGCGGAAGCTGGCGTGCTTGCTCGGCGACTTGTCCTGCGGCAGCCCTTCGGGCACCTGCACGTAGAGCCCGTAGGCATGACTCTTGTCCCAATCGAAGGCGACCAGCAGGCGCTGGCCCTTGCAATCGGACTTCTCGCAGAGACCGCCAACCAGATACTTGTCGCCCTGGTCGTCGACGGCATGCATCGGCGTAGCGGTTCCCGAGAGATTCATCACCCAGTCGGGCAAGCGGCTCTCGTCTTCCACCAGGTTCTGCCAGGCCTTGCGGTATCCGGCATCGGTGCTCTGCAGTTCGTTCAAGCGGTATTCGCCGTCCCTGTCGGCCGCCACCGCCAGCGAACTGGCGGCGGCACCGAGCAGCAGTGCGTTCATCAGGTTACGCATGAGTCGCATCGCTTTCTCCTTGGCATCCGGCTAGCCGCGACGGCGTCCGAAGAAGAACGAGACCACGAAGAGCACCAGGAACAGCACGAAGAGGATCTTCGCGATTCCGGTGGCGGCACCTGCGATGCCACCAAACCCGAGGACGGCAGCGATGATGGCGATGATCAGAAAGGTGATAGCCCAACTAAGCATGATGTTTTCTCCTGTGTGCCTTCGGAACTGTCGGTACCGCCTCGGGGCCAGGCCCATCGGGGTAGCGAACCGGCCTGTGTCCATTTTTTCTTCAGGGAGACCGTGACTACCTCATTGCACGCCGCATGCCAGCCTTTCTGAAAAATAAAAACACTTTTAATTCAATAAGTTATAAAACAACCCAGGTAGTCTGCGCAGTTCATCCTGCACGACGCGACAAATTATTCCGGGCGTTTTGCACGATCGGCGCGGTACGCTGTCACATGCAACAGGGAAGCGACCCGGCACCTGCTACCCGGAGCCATCCGTGGAGCCGCCACGGCTTCCCGAAAACCCAAGAACAGACATCGGCAGGTTGCACGCCGCCCTGGCCGCCCGGATGGGCGGCGGGGCGCTCTGCAACTTGCATGGGCTTTCCGGGGACTAACCCAGAAGCCGAATGGCAGTGAATTCCCTAGAGGATAAAAAGCAACGATGGAAACCACTTCCGAAAAACAGGGGCGCATCCTGCTGGTCGATGACGAGCCGGCGATCCTGCGCACTTTCCGTTATTGCCTCGAAGACGAAGGCTACAGCGTGGCCACCGCCAGCAGCGCGCCGCAGGCGGAGGCCCTGTTGCAGCGCCAGGTATTCGACCTGTGCTTCCTCGACCTGCGCCTGGGCGAAGACAACGGGCTCGACGTTCTCGCCCAGATGCGCGTCCAGGCGCCATGGATGCGCGTGGTGATCGTCACCGCGCATTCGGCGGTGGATACCGCGGTCGATGCCATGCAGGCCGGCGCGGTGGATTACCTGGTCAAGCCCTGCAGCCCGGACCAACTGCGCCTGGCCGCCGCCAAGCAACTGGAGGTGCGCCAACTGACCGCGCGCCTGGAGGCCCTGGAGGACGAAGTGCGCCGCCAGGGCGACGGCCTGGAATCGCACAGCCCGGCCATGGCCGCGGTACTGGAGACCGCGCGCCAGGTAGCGGCGACCGACGCCAACATCCTCATCCTCGGCGAATCCGGCTCCGGCAAGGGCGAACTGGCACGCGCCATCCACACCTGGAGCAAACGCGCGAAGAAGCCCCAGGTCACCATCAACTGCCCGTCGCTGACCGCCGAACTGATGGAAAGCGAACTGTTCGGGCACAGTCGCGGCGCCTTCACCGGTGCCACCGAAAGCACCCTGGGCAGGGTCAGCCAGGCTGACGGCGGCACCCTGTTCCTCGACGAGATCGGCGACTTCCCGCTGACCTTGCAACCCAAGCTGCTGCGCTTCATCCAGGACAAGGAATACGAACGCGTCGGCGATCCGGTGACCCGCCGCGCCGACGTACGCATCCTTGCCGCGACCAACCGCGACCTGGGCGCGATGGTCGCCCAGGGCCAGTTCCGCGAGGACCTGCTCTACCGCCTCAACGTGATCGTGCTCAACCTGCCTCCCCTGCGCGAACGCGCCGAGGATATCCTCGGCCTGGCCGAACGTTTCCTCGCCCGCTTCGTCAAGGACTACGGCCGCCCCGCCCGCGGCTTCAGCGAAGCCGCCCGCGAGGCCATGCGGCAATACCCCTGGCCGGGCAACGTACGCGAGCTACGCAACGTGATCGAACGCGCCAGCATCATCTGCAACCAGGAACTGGTGGATGTCGACCACCTCGGTTTCAGCGCTGCGCAATCTGCCAGCAGCGCGCCGCGGATCGGCGAATCGCTGAGCCTGGAAGACCTGGAGAAAGCCCATATCACGGCGGTGATGGCCTCCAGCGCGACCCTCGACCAGGCCGCCAAGACCCTCGGTATCGATGCCTCGACCCTGTACCGGAAGCGCAAGCAGTACGGCCTATGAGCATGCCGCTGCCGATGAAGCTCCGGACCCGGTTGTTCCTCAGCATTTCCGCGCTGATCACCGTCTCGCTGTTCGGCCTGCTGCTCGGGCTGTTCAGCGTGATGCAGCTCGGCCGCGCCCAGGAACAACGGATGTCGCACCACTACGCGACCATCGAGGTGAGCCAGCAACTGCGCCAGTTGCTCGGCGACCAGTTGGTCATACTGCTCCGCGAAACCCCCGACGGGCAGGCCCTGGAGCGCTCGCAAAACGACTTCCGACGAGTCCTGGAACAGGGCCGGGCGAATACCGTCGACAGCGCCGAGCAGGCCGCCCTGGATGGCGTCCGCGACGCCTACCTGCAACTGCAGGCGCACACCCCGGCCCTGCTCGAAGCGCCCATGGCCGACAACGACGGCTTCAGCGAAGCCTTCAATGGCTTGCGCCTGCGCCTGCAGGACCTGCAGCAACTGGCGCTGGCCGGCATCAGCGAAGCCGAGACCAGCGCCCGCCATCGTGCCTACCTGGTCGCCGGCCTGCTTGGCCTGGTGGGCGTCGCCATCCTGCTGATCGGTTTCGTCACCGCCCACAGCATCGCCCGGCGCTTCGGCGCGCCGATCGAAACCCTGGCGCGGGCGGCGGACAGGATCGGCGAAGGCGATTTCGACGTGACCCTGCCGATGACCAACGTCGCCGAGGTCGGCCAGTTGACCCGGCGTTTCGGCCTGATGGCCGAGGCCCTGCGGCAGTATCGCAAGACCAGCGTCGAAGAGGTGCTTTCCGGCGAGCGGCGCCTGCAGGCGGTACTCGACAGCATCGACGACGGCCTGGTGATCTTCGACAACCAGGGACGCATCGAACACGCCAACCCGGTCGCGATCCGCCAGCTGTTCGTCTCCAACGACCCCCATGGCAAGCGGATCGACGAAATACTCAGCGATGTCGATGTCCAGGAGGCGGTGGAAAAGGCCCTGCTCGGCGAAGTCCAGGACGAGGCGATGCCCGACCTGGTGGTGGACGTCGCCGGCGAGTCGCGCCTGCTGGCCTGGTCGCTGTATCCGGTCACCCATCCCGGCGGGCATAGCGTCGGCGCGGTGCTGGTGGTCCGCGACGTGACCGAGCAGCGCGCCTTCGAACGGGTCCGCAGCGAATTCGTCCTGCGCGCCTCCCACGAACTGCGTACGCCGGTGACCGGCATGCAGATGGCCTTCAGCCTGCTCCGCGAACGCCTGGACTTCCCCGCGGAGTCACGGGAAGCGGACCTGATCCAGACGGTGGACGAAGAGATGTCGCGGCTGGTCCTGCTGATCAACGACCTGTTGAACTTCTCGCGCTACCAGACCGGCATGCAGAAGCTCGAACTGGCTTCCTGCGACCTCGTCGACCTGCTCACCCAGGCGCAGCAGCGTTTCATTCCCAAGGGCGAGGCCCGCCGGGTCTCGCTGCAACTGGAGCTGGGCGATGAGCTGCCGCGCCTGCAGCTCGATCGCCTGCAGATCGAGCGGGTGATCGACAACCTGCTGGAAAACGCCCTGCGCCATAGCAGCGAAGGCGGGCAGATCCACCTGCAGGCCCGGCGCCAGGGCGACCGGGTGCTGATCGCGGTGGAAGACAATGGCGAAGGCATTCCCTTCAGCCAGCAAGGACGGATCTTCGAGCCTTTCGTCCAGGTCGGACGCAAGAAGGGCGGCGCCGGCCTCGGCCTGGCGCTGTGCAAGGAAATCATCCAGCTGCATGGCGGGCGCATCGCGGTGCGCTCGCAACCGGGCCAGGGCGCGCGCTTCTACATGCTGCTGCCGGTGTGACCGGGGCCGCTCCCGGCAGGCTTTTCCACAGGCCTCAGGAAGTCGGCACCGCCAGCAGCAGGGCGGCGGTTTCCAGGTCCGGCTCGCCATCGAAGCGGGCCGGACGGTATTTCATCTGGAAAGCGCCGATGACGTCGCGGGTGTCCTTCTCCAGCTCGCCGGTCTGCGGCACCAGGTAACCGTGCCGCGCCAACTGCTGCTGGAACCAGCGCACATCCGGCAGCTGGCCGTTCAGTTCGGCGAGCCGGCGCGCCAATTCGCCGGGCTTCGGCCAGGGCACCAGGCCGGCGTCGGCGAGGCGCTTCCAGGGGAACAGCGGACCCGGATCGACCTTGCGGCCCGGCGCGATATCGCTGTGTCCGATGATCCGGTCCGGGGTGATGCCGTGGCGCTTGGCGATGTCCTTCAACAGGGGGATCAGCGCCTGGATCTGCGCTTCGCTGAACGGATACCAGACCCGCCCCTGGGGTGTATCGCGATAGCCCTGGTTGACGATCTCGATGCCGATCGAGGTGGCGTTCAGCCAGGTCCGGCCCTGCCATTCACTGACCCCGGCGTGCCAGGCGCGGCGGTTCTCATCCACCAGGCGGTAGACGGTGGCCGGCTCGTCGTCGCCGATCAGGTAGTGCGCGCTGACGCCGCCGTGGGTGAGGATGCCCAGCGAATGCGGCAGATCGGTGGAGGTGTAGTGGAGGACGATGAACTGGACGCGGCTGTCCTGGTTCGCCGAGGTGTAGTCGGTGTTCAGGCGCGGGCCGCTGGAGCAGCCGGCCAGCAGCGACAGGGTGAAAGCCAGTAGAACGAACGAACGCATGATGACTCCGAAAAAAATGGGCAGCGCGGTCAGGCGGCGATGTGCAACACGCTGCGCAGGTTGTCCAACAGCATATCGACGCTGAGCATGATCAGCAGCATGCCGGCCAGCCGCTCGATGGCGGTCAGCCCGCGCGGGCCGAGGAAACGCTGGAGGAACGCCGCCTGCAGCAGGATCAGCGCAGTAGCGGCCCAGGCCAGCACCACCGCCAGGTAAAGCTCCCACAGCGGACCGTCGAAGGTGGTGCGCAGGGTGATCAGCATCGCCAGCGCCGAGGGCCCGGCCACCGCCGGGGTGGCCAGGGGCACCAGCAGCGGCTCGCCGTCGGGCACTTCGCCGAGCAGCCCTTGGGGCGACGGGAAGATCAGGCGCATGGCGATCACGAACAGGATGATGCCACCCGCGATCCCGGTCGCCTCGCGGGACAGGCCGAGGCCGCTGAGGATGTGCTCGCCGAGGGTGAGGAAGAGCAGCAGCAGACCCAGGGCGAAGGCCAGCTCGCGAAACGCCACGCGCAGGCGGCGCCCAGGTGCGACGCCTTTCAGCGCGGCGAGGAACACGGCGATGTTGCCGAAGGGGTCGGTGACCAGAAAGATCAGGACGGCGACGCCGAACATATCCATGGGAGTTTCCAGAGCGGGACAGCCGGTCATTCTACCGGGCGGGACCATTCTAGCGAGCCGCGGCAACACCTGCAGGCGAGCCCGTCCCGAGTCGTCGGAATGTGCGCTGGTCGCCCTTCAGGCCACTTCCAGGCGGTCCCGGCCGGCGCGCTTGGCTCGATACAGCGCCTGGTCGGCACGCTCGAAAACCGCTTCGCCGGCCTCGTTGCCTTCGAACGCGGTGATGCCGGCGGAACAGGTGATGCTCAGGGGCTCGCCCTTGAAATGGAACGGACAGGCGGCGATCGCCGCGCGCAGCCGTTCGAGCAGTTGCCGGCCGGCTTCCAGGGACGTGGCCGGGAGCAGGACGACGAACTCCTCGCCGCCGAAACGGGCGATGAAATCGGCCTGGCGCAACCGTTTGCGCAATTCGCCGGCAATGATCTTCAGCACCTTGTCCCCGGCCAGGTGGCCGAAGTCGTCGTTGATCCGCTTGAAGTGGTCGATGTCCAGCACCGCCAGCAGCAGATCGCCGCCGTCCCGGTGCCGGCGCGCCACTTCCTGTTCCAGGCGCTCGCTGAGCGCCGCGCGGTTGGGCAGGCCGGTCAGCGGATCGGTCAGGGCTTTCTGTCGCTGGTCCTCCAGGTGGCTGTGGAACGCCTTGGCATCCTGCTCCATGCTGTTGACCCGCTCCATCAGCGCCTGCAGGCGGCCGGACACCTCCTGTTCGTGCTCGGCCTGTTCGCGCTGGTGTTCGTCCATGGAGGCAAGCAGGCCGTTCAGCCGGCTGTCCACCGCCAGCTTGAGGCTGTTCAGGTCGGTCGCCTGCTGCACGCTGGCCTGCAGGCCACTGACCTGCTCACGCAGCGATTGGTCGAAGCCGCGCGCGTTGTCCAGCACGTCGGTATAGCCGGCGTGGGCGTCGCCCAGGTGGCCGAGGAAGCTTTCCAGGCGCTCGTTGAGTTGCCGCAGGTATTCCTCGAAGTCGCGCTGGCCACTGTCCGCCAGGGACAGCACCAGCACCGCCAGGTCGTCGAGTACCGGCACCAGCTCATACCAGTTCAGGCTGCCATCGATCCGCTCCCGCAGCGCCTCGGCCTGGGGCTGGTGGCTGCTCGGCAGGGACAGGCCGTCGAGCAGCCGCAGCAGGCTGGCCTCGATGTGCGGCGCCACCGCGCTGTAGCCGGGCTCCGGTATCGGCGGCGGCAGTTCGTAGGCCTCGTCTACCGCCTGCCCGTCGAGGTTATCCACAGGAGTGGCCGGAGCTTCGGGCGCGCTTTCAACGTCCGCCGGCATTGCGGGCGACGGCTCCGCACCCGCTTCTTCCAGCGTCTCGCTAAAGCTCAGGCCGGCCGGTAGCGGCAGGCTGTCGAGCCAGATTTCCCGGGGCTCATCCAGCAGGACCTGGTTCGGCTCGCCACGCTCGGCGACCCCGACCCAACCCGCTGGCGCGCTTTCGATGGCGGCGACCGTGCGGGCGGGCAACGGCTGCGGCGGACCGCCTGGCGCCTCGTCGTGCTCGGCGACCGGCAGGGACGGCGCGGCCGCCGCCGGTTGGATCGGTGTATTGCTTGCCGCCACAACGGACGGCACCGATGCGCTCGGCTCCGCGGTGGTTTCCGACTCCTTGCCGCCGAACAGGCGTTGCAACAGGCTCGGGCGACCGTCTTCGGCATCGCCGCCCTTGCGCTCGGCCAGCGCCTGGCGTTGCAGCCTGCTCAGCTCGCTGAGCAGGATCGGAATCTCGCGCGACTGCCGGGCGCGCTCCTCGATATCGCGGGCGAACTGCTTCAGCGGCTTGCGCAGTTCCCGCGGCAGGTCCAGGGCCAGCAACTGCTGGGCCAGTTCGCCGAGAGCATCGATGTTCTGCTGGGTGCGTTGCTGGCGGCGTTGTTCGGAGTCGAGCACGGCCTTTTCCAGGCGCGGAATCAGGCCCGACAGGCCGGCGTCCATGTCGTCGCGACGGAGGATCTCGCGTAGCTCCTTCATGCACTGGTCGACCGCCTTGTCGCTGCCTTCGGCCGCCAGACTGCTACGCACCAGGCCGCGACGCAGCAGGTCGATGCGGGCATCCCAGCGCCGTTGCAGGCGCTCCTGCTGCTCGATGTTCTCCAGGTACTTGTCTTTCCAGCGCTGGACGTCGTCGCGACTCATGGCGGACTCCCGGCATCCCCGCGCACGACCAAGGCCTTGTCGCGCAGGTTGTCCGGCAGGCGAATCTCCACCGATACCGGCAGATGGTCGGAGATCGGCTGGTCGAGCACGTCGACCCGCTCGAGAGCGAGATCGGAACTGAGCAGGATGTGGTCGAGATTGCGCTGCGGCCGCCAGCTGGGAAACGTCGCCTCGACCTGCGGCGCCATCAGGCCGAGGTCGCGCAGGGGCGAGTTTTCCAGAAGATCGACGGCATGGGTGTTCATGTCGCCCATCAGCACCTGGTGGCGGTAGTCGCCGATCAGCTCGCGGATATAGGCGAGCTGGCGGGTGCGGGTGCGAGCGCCGAGAGCGAGATGCATCATCACTACCACCAGCGCGTCGGCGCCTTCGCCAAAACGCACGAAGATCGCGCCGCGCCCCGGCGGACCGGGCAACGGATGATCTTCCAGCAGGGTCGGCCGCCAGCGGCTGAGCAGGCCGTTGCTGTGCTGGGCGATACGCCCGAGGTTGCGGTTGAGCTGCTGGTACCAGTAGGGGAACGCCCCCAACTGGGCCAGGTGCTCGACCTGGTTGACGTAGCCGGAACGCAGGCTGCCGCCGTCGGCTTCCTGGAGGGCGACGAGATCGTAGTCGGCGAGCAGTTCGCCGATCCGCTTCAGGTTGGTCGCCCGCCCCGCGTGGGGCAGCAGGTGCTGCCAACCGCGGGTCAGGTAGTGGCGGTAGCGCTCGGTGCTGATACCGACCTGGATGTTGAAGCTGAGAAGGCGCAGGCGGCCGTCGTCGGGCAGCTCCCGCGAATCGTCACAGGAGGGGTTCACTCGCGGGTCGCAGCTGCCTGCGACCCGAGGTTCACGCTGCCAGCGGCGCAACATGCCGAATCACCTTGCCTACTTCTTGGCCGCTGCGCGCTCTTTCTCGATCAGGTAGTCGGCCAGCTTGAGGGTTTCCTCCGGACCACCGGCGGAGCCGATGTCGAAGCGATATTTGCCATTGACCACCATGGTCGGTACGCCGGTGACCTGGTAGGCCATCGCCAGCTTCTTGGCCTTTTCCATCTGGCCCTTGATGGCAAAGGAATTATAGGTGCTCAGGAATTTTTCCTTGTCCACGCCCTTGCCGGCGAGGAAATCGGCCATTTCTTCCGGAGTGGCGAGCTTCTTGTGCTCCTTGTGGATCGCCTCGAACACGGCGTTGTGTACGTCATGCTCGACACCCATGCTTTCCAGGGTCAGGAACATCTGCCCATGGACGTTCCAGATACCGCCGAACAGGGCAGGCAGGCGCACGAAATGGACATCTGCCGGCAGCTTCTCGCTCCACGGCACGATGGTCGGCTCGAACGCGTAGCAATGCGGGCAGCCATACCAGAACAGTTCCACCACTTCGATCTTGCCCGGCTGGGACACCGGCACCGGGCTGCTCAGCTCGACGTATTCCTTGCCGGCGGTATAGTCGTCGGCCTGGGCGGCCATGCCGAACAGGCTGGCCATGGCCAGCATGGCGGTGAGAATCAGGTTACGCATCGTTCACTCCTAGGCGAGGTCAGTGCCGCTCTCCGGCCGGGTTCGGCCCGGTCAGTTCGACCGGGGGGAGCGGTCACGGGTTCCAGCATTGTAGCGATGGCGGACGCAAAAAAGGGCAGCCGAGGCCACCCTTTTTCATACATCTTTTTTGCCGTGCTACGCAGCGATCAGTGCAGACCCTGGATGTAGCTGGAAATCGCGGCGATGTCCTTGTTCGACAGCTTGGCGGCGATGGACTGCATGATCTTGGTGTCGCCGTCGTTGGTGCGGGTGCCTTCGCGGAAGTCGGTCAGCTGCTTGGCCACGTAGGTCGCGTGCTGGCCGCCCAGGTGCGGGAAACCGGCGGTTGCGATGCCGACGCCGCTCGGGGAATGGCAACCGGTGCAGGCCGGCATGCCTTCGGCGATCTTGCCGCCGCGGAACAGCGCTTCGCCCTGGGCCACCAGGTTCGGATCGGCCATGCCGACGCTCATCTTCTGGCTGGCGAAGTAGGCGGCGATGTCGGCCAGGTCCTGGTCGCTGAGGTTGGTCAGCAGGCCGGTCATTTCCAGCACGGTACGCTTGCCGTCCTTGATGTCATGCATCTGCTTGAGCAGGTAACGCTCGCCCTGGCCGGCCAGTTTCGGGAAGTTCGGCGCCGGGCTGTTGCCATCCGCACCGTGACAGGCGCCGCATACCGCGGCTTTCGCCTGGCCCGCGGCGGCATCGCCAGCGGCATGGGCAAGGCCGGTCAGACCCAGGGTCAACAGCAGACTCACGAGAAGTTTGTTCATCAGCTAATCCAATTACGGCTAAGGGTGAAAGATAGTGGGCTTCGGCTACTTCTTCACCATCCACTGGATGGTTGCCTGGTAGTCTTCGGCACTGCAGTCGGTGCACAGGCCGCGGGGCGGCATGGCGTTGAATCCGTTGGTCACATGCTGGACCAGGGTCGGCATGCCCTTGGCCAGCCGCGGCTCCCAGGCGGCATGGTCGCCCTTTTTCGGCGCCATCGGCAGCTGGCCGTCGTGACACGCGCCACAGGTCCGGTTGAACACTGCTTCCGGGTCCTGCGCCGCCTGCGCCGTAACGGCCACCGCAACGACTGTCGCTGCGAGCAGCAGTTTCTTCATGATCGTCCTCATCAGGGGGAACGCCCGCGTTCTACCGCGCGGAAAATGCTCTGTCCGTTCCCGCGCGCGCTCGACCCTGGGGGATAAAGCGCACACAAAATCCGCGGCATTATATACTTCCGATACCGAAACGGAAACGAAACAGCCCCCCGCGACACCGAGTCGCACCCCTGTGGATAACCCATGTCAGAGAAGAACCCCATCGTCGGCCTGTGCCAGAAGGCCAGCTTTCTCATCAGTGCCGCCCAGGTCGACCAGTGCCCCCCCGACGAGGGCCTGGAAGTCGCTTTCGCCGGGCGCTCCAATGCCGGCAAGTCGAGCGCGCTGAACACCCTCACCCACGCCAACCTGGCGCGCACCTCGAAAACCCCGGGACGTACCCAACTGCTCAATTTCTTCGCCCTGGACGACTCGCGGCGCCTGGTGGACCTGCCCGGCTACGGCTACGCGAAGGTGCCGATCCCCCTGAAGCAGCACTGGCAGCGCCACCTGGAAGCCTACCTGAGCAGCCGCGCAAGCCTGGCCGGGGTGTTCCTGATGATGGACATCCGCCACCCGCTCACCGACTTCGACCGACTGATGCTGGATTGGGCCCAGGCCAGCCAGCTACCGATCCATGTACTGATGACCAAGGCCGACAAGCTGGCCTTCGGCGCGGCCAAGAACGCCCTGTTCAAGGTACGCCGGGAAGTCCAGCAAGGCTGGGGCGACGTCGCCACCCTGCAACTGTTCTCCGCGCCCAAGCGCCAGGGCGTCGACGAGGCGCAAATGGTCCTGGCGCAATGGCTGGGCCTGCTGGACGAGGAACAAGAGGCGTTCGAGGAAGCCTGAATTCCAGGCAAAAAAAACCCCGAGCTTCGTATGGGGAGGGGGAAGTTCGGGGTTCAAGTCCGGACCGCTAGGGCGGGGTCCAGGAATCTGCCAACACTAAACACTGCAAAGGAGCATCGAAGGGCTCAAGAAGCCATTCGTGTGTTCTGACTGTCGGCAAAACGGGAAAGTTCAGCGCGCCGCGAAAAACTTTTCCACGGCACCCTCCCCGGGCCCTCCGGACCTGCTCGCAAGGCCCGCCATACGGGCCTCGCAACCGTTCATCAGTGGGCTTCGTCCCAGTTCGAACCGACACCCGCCTCGACCACCAGCGGTACGTCCAGGGTCGCCGCTCCGCTCATCAGCGGGCGGATTCCCTCGCACACCTGCTCGACCAGCTCCTCGCGCACTTCCAGCACCAGTTCGTCGTGCACCTGGAGGATCACCCGGGCATCGAGGCCGCTTTCCTGCAGCCAGTTATCCACAGCGACCATGGCGCGCTTCATGATGTCCGCCGCGGTGCCCTGCATCGGCGCGTTGATCGCGGTGCGCTCGGCGGCCTTGCGCATGGCGCCGTTCTTCGAATGGATCTCCGGCAGGTACAGGCGACGGCCGAACAGGGTTTCGACGAAGCCCTGCTCCGCGGCCTGGGCGCGGGTCCGTTCCATGTACGCCAGGACGCCGGGGTAGCGGGCGAAGTAACGGTCGATGTAGGCCTGGGCCTCCTTGCGCTCGACGCCGATCTGCTTGGCCAGGCCGAAGGCGCTCATGCCGTAGATCAATCCGAAGTTGATCGCCTTGGCGCTGCGTCGCTGGTCGCCGCTGACGTCTTCCAGCGGCACGCCGAAGACTTCCGCCGCGGTGGCGCGGTGTACGTCCAGGTCGTGGCGGAAGGCATCCAGCAGGCCATCGTCCTTGGCCAGGTGGGCCATGATCCGCAGCTCGATCTGCGAGTAGTCCGCGGCCAATAGCTTGTAGCCCTGCGGCGCGACGAACGCCTGGCGGATGCGCCGGCCCTCCGCGGTACGGATCGGGATGTTCTGCAGGTTCGGGTCGCTCGACGACAGCCGCCCGGTAGCCGCCACCGCCTGGTGGTATGAGGTATGGATGCGTCCGGTACGCGGGTTGATCTGCTCGGGCAGGCGGTCGGTGTAGGTGCTCTTGAGCTTGCTCATGGAGCGGTACTGCATGATCACCTTGGGCAGCTCGAAGTCCTGCTCGGCCAGTTCGGCGAGCACTGCCTCGGCGGTGGACGGCTGGCCGGTCGCGGTCTTGCTCAGAACCGGCAGGCCGAGCTTGTCGTAGAGGATCGCGCCGAGCTGCTTGGGCGAGCCGAGGTTGAATTCCTGCCCTGCCAGGTCGTATGCCTGGCGCTCCAGGGCGACCATCTTCTCGCCCAGTTCGCGGCTCTGGATGCCCAGCAGGTTGGCGTCGACCAACGCGCCGTTGCGCTCGATCCGCGCCAGCACCGGTACCAGCGGCATCTCGATGTCGGTCAGGACCCTGGCCAGGGACGGGATCGCCTCCAGCTTCTGCCACAGGGCCTGGTGCAGGCGCAGGGTCACGTCGGCGTCCTCCGCCGCATAGGGCCCGGCCTGTTCGATGGCGATCTGGTCGAAGGTCAGTTGCTTGGCGCCCTTGCCGGCGATGTCCTCGAAACGGATGGTGCTGTGGCCGAGGTACTTCAGGGCCAGGCTGTCCATGTCGTGGCGAGTGGCGGTGGAGTCCAGCACATAGGACTCGAGCATGGTGTCGTAGGCTACGCCCCGCAGCGCGATGGGGGTGCTGGCATTGGCCAGGACATTGATGTCGTACTTGGCATGCTGGCCGACCTTGAGCTTCTTCGGATCCTCCAGCAGCGGTTTCAACGCACGCAGCACCGCGTCACGATCCAGTTGCTCCGGAACGCCCATGTAGCTGTGGGCCAGCGGCACGTAGGCGGCCTCGCCCTCCTTCACGGCGAAGGACACCCCCACCACCTGCGCCTGCTGGGCGTCGATGCTGGTGGTCTCGGTATCGAAGGCGATCAGCTCGGCCTCCTCCAGCTTCTTCAGCCAGGCGTCGAATCCGGCCTGGTCGAGCACCACGTCGTAGTCGACCTCGGCCTGGATAGGCGTTTCCGCCTCGCCGTTCTCGCCGGCCTCCTTGGCCTCGCGCAGGAGGTCGTCCAGCCAGTTCTTGAACTCCAGCTCGCGGTACAGGGCGATCAGCGCTTCGCGCTGCGGCTCGCCGGGATACAGCTTGTCGATCTCCACGTCCAGTTCGACGTCGGTCTTGATGGTCGCCAGTTGATAGGACAGGAACGCCTGCTCGCGATTTTCCTCGAGCTTCGCCGGCAAGCCCTTGGCGCCGCGGATCGGTAGCTCGGGCACCTTGTCCAGGCTGGCGTAGAGCACCTCCAGGCCGCCACCGACACCGGTCAGCAGGCCCAGCGCGGTTTTCTCGCCGACACCCGGAACGCCGGGGATGTTGTCGACCTTGTCGCCCATCAGGGCGAGGAAATCGATGATCAGCTCAGGACCGACGCCGAATTTCTCTTTCACGCCATCCACGTCGAGGCGGCTACCGGTCATGGTGTTGACCAGCGTAATGTGCCCGTCGACCAGTTGCGCCATGTCCTTGTCGCCGGTGGAAATCACCACCGGGCGGTCAGCCGCGGCGCTGCTGCGCGCCAGGGTGCCGATCACGTCGTCGGCCTCGACCCCCTCCACGCACAGCAGCGGCAGGCCAAGGGCGCGGACGCTGGCATGCAGCGGCTCGACCTGGACCCGCAGGTCGTCGGGCATCGACGGCCGGTTGGCCTTGTACTCGGCGAACAGCTCGTCGCGGAAGGTCGGGCCCTTGGCGTCGAAGACCACCGCGAACGGGCTGTCCGGGTACTGCTTGCGCAGGCTCAGGAGCATGTTCAGCACGCCCTTCACCGCACCGGTGGGCTTGCCGGTCGAGGTGGTCAGCGGCGGCAGGGCATGGAAGGCGCGATACAGGTACGAGGAACCGTCCACCAGGACGAGGGGCGCTTGGCTCATGAGGGGAATCAACCTTTTCCGGAGACCAGGGCGTGTAGAATGAACCCTGGACGATTCGATAAAGGAGCAAGGTTACCATGCGTACGCTGAACCGCTTGATGCTCGCCGGACTGCTGGCGTTCGCCCCGCTCGTCGCGATGGCGGCGGACGACGACGCGCCCTCCGGCGAGCCCGACGTAACCATCCGCCAGGAGGGCGACAAGACCATCCAGGAATACCGCGTGAATGGCTTCCTCTACGCCATCAAGGTGGTTCCCAAGCATGGCAAACCCTATTTCCTGGTCCGCGCCGACGGCAGCGATGGCAACTTCATTCGCTCCGACCAGCCGGACAAGCTGATTCCACAATGGGAGATCTTCAGCTGGTGATGTGCATTTCCAACCTGGCGAGGCCGCGCTGACATGTCGGTGTTCACCCCACTCGAACGCTCGACCCTGGAAGCCTTCCTCGCCCCCTACGACCTGGGCCGCCTGCGGGATTTCCGTGGCATCGCCGAAGGCTCCGAGAACAGCAACTTCTTCGTCAGCCTGGAACACGGCGAGTTCGTCCTGACCCTGGTCGAGCGCGGCCCGGTGCAGGACCTGCCGTTCTTCATCGAACTGCTCGACGTGCTCCACGAGGACGGCCTGCCGGTGCCCTACGCCCTGCGCACCCGCGACGGCGAGGCCCTGCGCCGTCTCGAAGGCAAGCCGGCGCTGCTGCAACCGCGCCTGGCCGGCCGCCACGAGCGGCAGCCGAACGCCCACCACTGCCAGGAAGTGGGCGATCTGCTCGGCCACCTTCACGCCGCCACCCGCGGGCGCATCCTCGAACGCCCCAGCGACCGAGGCCTGCCCTGGATGCTGGAACAAGGTGCCAACCTCACCCCGCGACTACCGGAACAGGCCCGCGCCCTGCTCGCCCCGGCCCTGGCGGAGATCGCCGCGCTGGATGCCGAGCGTCCAGCGCTGCCGCGCGCCAACCTGCATGCCGACCTGTTCCGCGACAACGTGCTGTTCGACGGCCCGCACCTGGCCGGCCTGATCGACTTCTACAACGCCTGCTCCGGCTGGATGCTCTACGACCTGGCGATCACCCTGAACGACTGGTGCTCCAATACCGACGGCAGCCTGGACCCGGCCCGCGCCCGCGCCCTGCTCGCCGCCTACGCCAACCGCCGGCCGTTCACCGCGCTGGAAGCCGAGCACTGGCCGAGCATGCTGCGGGTCGCCTGCGTGCGCTTCTGGCTGTCGCGACTGATCGCCGCCGAGGCGTTCGCCGGACAGGACGTGCTGATCCATGATCCGGCGGAGTTCGAGATGCGCCTGGCGCAACGGCAGAACGTGGAGATTCATTTGCCGTTTGCGTTGTAGGCAGGAACCACAGGAGCACGGCCGTCCTGCGGCCGTTCGCCCTTCAAAAACCATGCGGTTCGGCGTCTCGGAGTGAGGCCGAGCCGACATCCTGTCGAGGCTTCGTCGTTCAGCCCACCCCCGGCCCGGCCATCCTGGCCGGTCGTTCGCATTGAAAAACGCATGCGGTTCGGCGTCTTGGGTGAGGCCGAGCCGACATCCTGTCGAGGCCTCGTCGTTCAGCCAACCCCCGGCCCGGCCATCCTGGCCGGTCGTTCGCCCTTCAAAACGCATGCGGTTCGGCGTCTTGGGTAAGGCCGAGCCGACATCCTGTCGAGGCTTCGTCGT